>JAKFCU010000091.1:0-5625 GCA_036676475.1 Brevibacillus sp. | reverse complement strand
ATAGAAACCCGGCAGGCCGAAGCCTCCCATGCACAGCCGCCACAAAGCAGCCAGCATAAAAAAACGCCCTGAGGCGTTCTGGGTCTATGAAATAACCGGGCTACCACACCCGTTCGCTGAATTTGCAGCGACGGAGGAAGGTTAGCGAGGTGGGTTCTGAAGCGCAAGCCCGGTGATTTGTGGGAAAGTTCTGAGGACGCGTTTTTCAATTGATATTACATGGTAGCTTTTAGCCAAGACCTGCCAGTCGCGAAAAACCGCTAACGGCTGTGGATTCAACCGGTTGAATCCACAGCCGTTAGCAGACGCTCACCAAGAGACGAGGCTACCTACTTCACAACCACATATTGATCTGCGCCAACGGAATACTTGTATGGCACGCCACCTGTGATAAGAAAGTCCTCCGCAGTCGGGTCTATACCGTTAAGAGCAAGAAAGTGGATGAGGTAAATACCTGGATTTTCGACGTTCTGTACGAACGTGATCTCGTAGCTCTCGCCTGCTCCGACATTCACGAATCTTAGTGGCGCGCGGTTAAGGGTTCCCGCGTAGCGACCCGAAAGGAGATTAATCGGATTTTGGTATGTCGGTCTCCCCTCAGCGAAGGCGACTGGTACAAGTGTCAAAGCATCTTCATCCAGAGTAACTTTGCTTTCCTTATTGCCGAGATTGGAAAGAGTGACCTTAACCTGAAGTAGGTTCTGCCCATCCCCGAGTGGCTGAATCGTTGATTCGACCTTTGCCTGGATATGCGGTTTCTGCGTAGTCTTCTGATCCAGCTCCTTGAGTGTATATTCTGTGACTTCCTTTTCCTTTTTCACATACACGGTAGAGTAATAACCCCACACCGCAATGACGATCGCAGCGATGATTGTAGTGGTTTGGGCGAGGATCTGAACTGCGATATGGATTTTTTCAATTTTGCTGAGCGAACTTTCTGACATTTTTTGGGCACTCTTGAAATACGAGAAAAAAGGGTACCGATTTATTTTCTTAAGAGACATGAAAATAAATCTGCCCCCTTTTTTTACAGACAGGCAAGCCTATTGGGTTGTAGGAAACCTCCGAGAAATGCAAATCATCAATTTAATGGAGGCTGTCGGACCAGAAGCGGACATTCGACCCGACACTAATCTCGGCCAAAGACGGCCATTCGATTTAGGGGCTGCTGCTGACTAAAAATGGTAAAGGCGTTCTTATAAAAATTCACAGCCAGCCAAACTGGTGCCTATTATTTATCTCTATACCTATCCTTTAGGTATCCCGCTACATGTTCAATCTCAGGATATATAGTGGACCTGGTAATCCCCAACGACTCTAGCTGCTCCAAAACTTTGGCTTTGTCGCTCCCTCTAACAACTATTTTGAACTCTTTGCTTGTCAATAAATATTTGTCCGGGACTGAGGCAGGCCTTCCTTTTTCTCCCTCTACTCCAAAAAGCAGGAAAGCGCCATCCTGTTTTATTATTCTCGGATTATCGAGTACCGGCTTAACACAGACCACTGAAGAGATATCGACAGGATTAACTCTAGCCTCAAAATATGGCTTTTCTCTTTGTATCTCTCTGACAAGCTTAATTACGTCATCGTTAAAGTTAAACTCTATTATGTTATTGCTTCTAGGGAAGCGAGTATGCTCAGGGAGGCGCCCTATATTAGAAATCAAACTAACCCGATCACTATCATAATACCGAATTTCATCTTTTGGAATTTTAAACACAATGACTTCAGCATCAGCAACACCTCCACCAACGCATGCAAAATACAAGGCGATTAACGGATTTGTCGTAATATCTAACAGTCTAGTTGGGAGAGCATAATGCTGCATTTTAACTAAGGTGTTAAATGTGGGCCCGGACAACTGAAAATCATTTGGGCAGCGTAAAACAAGCTCTTGGAAAATTACGTGCTCATTCCTTATCCAGCCACTATCTCTATAGATACTTGGCACAAGTTCGTACGTGGTGTCGCCATGTCCTCTGTAAAAAATTACTGCAGCAGCATCTTGAGGCAATGTCTCAATAGCGGTTATAAACGTTCTTACGCTACCAATTTTTTGTGCAACTTTTGAATTCTCCAGCGCATCAACTATAGCGGCATTAGCTCCCCCACACTCTATAACCTCGTCGATTCCACGCTCTAAAGAAGTCTTGCTTGCATACAGTTCGCTTGACCCAAGAATAGAACCATTCGCAGCCACCAAGTGAAAATACCACTTTCCACTACTCGACTGTACTTTTCTAAACGCCTCAATTTTTCTGACGCTCATCATAGTTTGTTGTATAGCTGACTTTGCCGCGCTACGACTCTCAAAAAGCTCGCTAACTAAAATTGTTTTGGCATTTGGCGCCCGTAAAACAAAGCGGTACATGCCATTGCTGGACCTCTCTATATGATATCTACCCACTTCTCCTCCTGAAGCATCTTTTAAATTTATGTTAACCTTAAATGCGAACAGGTTCTTATGACAATTTGTCGTATTTTATGCGCTATTAATTAGTTGGTAAATGTAGATTGAGGTGGAAATAGCGAAAACAAGCCATACACTGATGAAGACTTTCTAGAAGCTCTTCAACCTGCTCAACAGTCTCTTGCAGATGTTCAAGCTCAATAATTTTGGAGCCATCAGAATTTGAAGTAATGGCTTCGCGAAAGGGTGTTTCCGACTCATCTTGAAAGATAACAAGTACTAAAGGACTGTGAGCAATGATATTTCTGATGTCGACCAAGTGCTTAGCCTTTCGCAAATTTGCTTTAAATGCTTCTTTCTCTTTTTCTGGAAATGGTTGCTCAGATATTAGCTCGATTACAAACTCAATCCTTCGTGAGAGGGGCATCCCCTTAACGTACTTATAGACGACGGAACTTGACCACTTGCGAACGCAATCATGCGTGATGCTTTCGATCGATCCAAACGAGATGAACAACTGTCCTATAAGGGGCGCCCACCGATTTTTATCTACCAGATTAACCATCACGTCCCTCACGAACCTCACGTCCTCATAATTTTAGTCTGACGCTACTGCTTTACCATCATATTGCCCACTGCCTACTTCTGGCCCTGAGTGTATAAAAACGCTCATGGTCTCATCATCTTGGATCATCAACTTTCGTTATCTGAGCGATAGCACGATCAATACTACGGGCCGCTGGAACACGTCAACGCTGTTTTTTCAGCCTCTGAGATGGGCCAAAATCAGCCTTTTTTATGCCGACAGCGCCTTCATCAAACCGTTGGCACCCATGATTTTCATCACCCTTTTTTTAATTATGTCTTATAGATTAATTTAAGGCCTCATGAGGCCAGATATGGCTTGAATAAGGAACTCCTTCTTTGTTTAACTTATAGAATATTTTGAAGCGAGCACCTATAGCGCTTTCTGTTATGACAGTAGCACAGCGGCTAACTTTCACCCCCTCTTGAAGAGCCTGCCCGGCAATCACTCGCGCTTCCCTCTTGTTTTTATTTCCTTCTGACACCTCAATAATCAGGGCCGGTAGCGCACCGAACTTGCTTTTCGGTGGACTGACATCAGGAATATAAGTTAGTGCAGAGGGAATTTGCATTAGATCCAAGCTTTTGAAACAGCGCATCAGGCTGATTCTAGAAAACAGCGGAAGATTGTCAGACAAACCCGCTGGGGACTTCGTGGTTATAATACCGTATATCACTTTTACATTAATATTGTCGATTGCTGCACAGTATAACTGTAAATCATTTTGGCCAATCCTCTCGGCAATCAATTGCCTTAGAGTATCACGACATCCGGATTCCAAGATTATTAGCTGGGCCGAGTTGGCACCCTGATTGAACAGATGGCTAAGCTGTGAAGATCTAGTGGAGATTTTTAGATGGTAGAGTTTGCCTAGTTCTTTTCCGCCGTTATCAGGCTGGGTCACCGTGTACAAATCACATGGCTCAATGGCAGTTTGCCCTTCAAGGCTCATGTTTTGCTGGTCTAAACATATGAACGAAGGGTAAATGTTGGCCACTGCATCGTTATAAGTCTCCTCGCTGTAGTGACTCACCCCGTCCTTAATGAGGTCGTGATTATAATCTAACAGATCCGTGGGCTCACACTTGGCGTCTAAATACTCTTTAAGGTGCTCGATATATTCTCGTTCTACGCGGTACCAGTTACCCTCACATATATGGTAGACCTTTTCCCCCTCAACTATATCAAGCAACAGGCAATTGTAGATACTGTAAGCCTTGCTAATATTTCCATCAGCATCACAAAGCCCCACGCTAAAAGATTTTAGTTTTTCCATGGTGAACGCATTTAGATCGACTCTTTCACCCAAATAGTCGTAAAACGCTTCTAACGATACATCGGTGTAAATTTCTGCTAGCCCGCCCCGGCCCTGGAATCTGCAGGAGGTGTTGTCTCGATAATCCACAATATCAGGAACGCAAAGGGATAAGGCAGGGTCTTGGACAATGAAGCGCTTTAGAAGTTGGTTGTTCAGTGCTCGCACAATGTCAGGATCATTCTCGGGTGAAATCTTTCCGACGCTTGGAAAGGTACTCAGGTAGTCTTCGCATTTATACAGTTCTAGAAGCTTGGTACATAAACCCTGCAATTCCTCGGGAAGTAGTTTCAGACTTATCTTTAGGCTGGCTGAACCTGTCGCGCTTTTAAAGAGGCCAACAAGCTCTTTCTTAACTGCCCCCGTTAGGCTTCGGACAATTTCAGTGTTGCTATCAAAATCAAGGAACGTAATGTCGGCAGCTGCTGGGATCTGGGTTCTCTTCCTCCTTGAGGCACCAGGATCCATGATGTCTGCACTCTTAAGCTTCTTCGGGTCTAGACTATTTAGTGTTACTAGCAGTCCAAAGTCATACTCATAGCAGTTGTCACGCAATTTATGAAAAACATGACCAAATGATAACGCGAAATACCTATCTGCCACTGGGATGAAAACCAGCGCACCTTTACTTGCCTGCTCGAGAGGGTTGGCGATATTAAAGTATTCCCGCCACCACGGCGCTCGCGGTTGACTATCGAGAATATAAATACTGGCCTTTTCTGGAAGTCTATCTGATGCTACGGCTTGACCCAATTCGTGCTCTTCCTTGAGCGAGTTAGTGGCATCGAAACCTTGCTTTAGCAGAAAAATTGTAAAAGGGCGACTTTTCAATTTTTGAGTCCCTTCGCTATGCGTTATTTATATTCTTTTTATCAGTTCGCTGCTTGCCATTGAGCCCGTCGATTGGGACTTAAACGGCATATTGCCATTACACCTAGCTATATGACATCAAAGCATCTCGATTGCAAGGAATCGAGATTGTGAGTCCGTAAAAACGTTTTAGAGCAGGTTTGAAGGTCCCAATCAGAACGAAAACCGAGCTCCTACGCAAATTTCAGCACCTCTGATCTGCCAATCACTGTGAGATTTCACGTAGAAACGCCGACTTCAAAACAGGGCCGACGTTTTTACACGGCCTGGGCTGAAAGCAACATGTGGCCGAAATGAATATTCCTTTGCAAAAAACACTCCCCCACAAAAAAGCCCACTGACCGTCACCGATCCAGTGGGCTTTCCGATTACGCTTCTACTTACAAAGCCATATCCGTCGCAGCATTAGCCTTCGGCGCCTTGGCCGGAGCAGCCGGAGCAGCA
>JAKFCU010000090.1:0-4363 GCA_036676475.1 Brevibacillus sp. | reverse complement strand
TAGAAACTGAATCGCAAAATCGGCATAAGCAAGTTAAAAAGGATTGTAAAGTCATCTTACAAGAATCATGTTTTAAGAATGAATTGTGATAGTCTATAGATAACTCTCATTTGATCACTCCATCCCCCCCTATACCACCTTGCTAAAGCAGGGTGGTATTTTTTCCGCTTATTGGAAAGTATTATATGCATAAGAATACAACAGTAGCTTTCTTATGAAATTGGCATGTATGCAGGATTTTCCAAAAGGAAATCGAACAAGATATAATATCAATGAATAAGGGGGAAGTATAATGGGATTTCAAAATCCAAGCAATGAAGAACGGAAAGAAATGTTAATGAATGCAAAGACAATCGCTGTCGTAGGCTTGTCCGATAATCCAGAAAAATCTAGTTATATGGTAACGAAGGCCATGCAGGATAAAGGGTATAAGATCATTCCTGTCAATCCTGCAGTTACTGAAGTATTAGGAGAAAAAGCAGTTGCCTCCCTAACAGACATAAAAGAACCTGTTGATATAATTAATGTCTTCCGCAGAAGTGAACAAATCTTGCCCGTGGCAGAGGAGGCTGTCCAATATGGCAAGTCCAAAGTGTTTTGGCTGCAGCAAGGGATTTATAACGAAGAAGCAGCAAAACTATGTGAGGAAAACGGTATGACCGTGGTCATGGACCAGTGTATTAAGGTTGATCATGCGATTCTTGTTCCGCGCAAATAAGTTCGCGAGGTACATCAAATAGGAGTGAAAACATGAGATTTGAACAACAAAATTTTGCGACGAAGGATCGTGTGCCTCCTAATCAGAAATTAACGGAAGGATTCCCTGTTCTCCATTATGGGGATGTTCCTGAAATGAATCTAGAGACGTGGAATTTACGTATCTTCGGGTTGGTAGATCAAGAAAAAGTCCTGACTTGGGAGCAGTTTTCTAGTCTGCCTTCGAGTACTACAAAGAATGATATTCACTGTGTGACCGGGTGGTCAAAGCTTGAAAATACCTGGGAAGGGGTTCAGGTTCAAGATGTTTTACAAGGGCTTCAGGTTGATCCAAATGCAAAATATGTCATGCTTCATGCGGATGGAGGTTGGACAACGAATCTTCCAATTGAAGATTTTATGAGCCAAGGGGCCTTATTTGCCACCAAACATAATGGGCAGGAATTGAACTTAGACCATGGGTGGCCCGTACGATTTGTTGTTCCCCATCTCTATTTCTGGAAAAGTGCGAAATGGCTTCGTGGTGTAGAATTCTTAGTGAAAGACAAGCCGGGGTTTTGGGAACGCAATGGATATCATATGTATGGCGATCCGTGGAAAGAACAGAGGTTTGCTTGGGATTAGGTTAGAGAGAAATGGTTAACGAGACTGTCGATGAAGATTTTATCGACAGTCTCTAAATTCTCATAACGAATATAGCTCTCCTACCTAATATCTACTATTCTATAGGAAAAGGCTACGCCAGTAGCTTTCTTACACTTCATCCTGATTGACATTTTGATCAATACAATCCTCTAAAATGGAATCGATGTAAATATCAAGATCCTGTTCAGAATAGGGATTGTAATTTTCTTGTTCATTTGTTTTCCTAGGAACTTTATGAATGGGTTTAGTACGCTCCTGCTCGTTGCTGATTTTACTATTCTGCGCTTGCTTTATCGATTCCTTCTCCTGTGGAGCCTTATTGACTAGCTTATTCTGTGAGTTGCTTTTATTGATTCTATTTTTCTCCGGAGTAATCTTCTTGAACGGCTTTTTTCTCAACTTTTGATTTCCTATCACTATTTGAATTGGTTTAGTACGCTTCTGCTCGTTGCTGATTTTACTATTCTGCGCTTGCTTTATCGATTCCTTCTCCTGTGGAGCCTTATTGACTAGCTTATTCTGTGAGTTGCTTTTATTGATTCTATTTTTCACCGTAGTAATCTTCTGGAACGGCTTCTTTCTCAACTTTTGACTTCCTATCACTATTTTTTTGAAGACTGGCTTCTTGGCATAACGGGCCATGAACCTCAACATATAGGCTCTTTGATTTTTATCCATCACCCCCCAATAAAACTCAAAGTTATTTTTCAAATGGAGGAATTGTTTAATCGTTTGATCCATTGTAGTTCGAAAATAGTTGGAGTATGAGACTTGCGAATGGAGTGTTGATCTACTTATCAACACTGATTTGTTTAACAAGATGCTTTTTCCACTTATAACTGTATGGACAAAAGGACGAGAATTGAAGCCGCTTTGTTTTGAAATTCTTGAAAGCAGAGTCTCCTGACTTCTTAATCTCCGGGTCAACTTGATTCTTTCATTTCTGTGGATCGATGATATAAACTCTTTCCTGGAATGACGGACAATTTGAAGTCTTTTAATAAACTTATTGATTACCTTTACATAATTCTCAGGAACTCTAAGATGGTCTCCTAATCCTTTTATCTGCATATGACATCTCCTCAACCGTTGTTCTATGATTATCGTATTAGAAGAAAACACTAGCGGTAACGGCGTATGAACATAAGGGAATAAACATGGGTCCAACATGCGAAATATATCAAATAGGGATATTGACGAATGTTCGAGCCATATGTTTTAATGAAAAAATTCGAGTAATTGAAAGAGGTTGGAGGGGAGAAGGGTGCAACATATAAAAAAGCCACTGATGATTACACTGCAAATTGGCGGGATTTGTTTATTCTATGAAATTATTGGTTGGTGTGTAAGTTGGCTGTCTATTCCCGTTCCGGCTAATGTATTGGGGATGCTCACCATGATCAGTTTGCTCTGGGCAGGTATTATTCCCCTGAAAATGGTGGTGGAAGGGGCTGAATTTCTTTTAAAATATATGCCGGTCTTATTCGTCCCGTTTGGGGTAGCCATGATGAATTATGGGGGATTGATAAAACAGGCAGGGGTTATGCTGATCCCTGTATTAATCATTACTTCCATACTTGTCCCCGCGATTACGGGATATTCCACTCTCATCTGGTATAAATGGCAAGAAAAAAAGAAAGGTATGGGCATCCGTGCAAATATCACTTAATCCAACAATTTCTATTGGTATTTTCTTAACATTGGGTGTATATGTTCTATTTCTTCTAATATCATTAAAAACCAGAGCCATGTGGGCAAATCCCATGGTACTCAGTATGTTAATCATTCCTCTGATATTGCTCACAGCCCATATTCCTTTCAGCGATTATGAAAAGGGCGCGAAGCTGATTTCTTATTTCATTGGCCCTGCTACGATAGCTTTGGCCGTTCCAGTTGTTCGTCAACTTCATATCCTCAATAAATATAGGGGAGCTATTTTGGTTGGAGGTACGATCGGAACCATTGCTGCTTTTATCAGTAACTTTTTCATCGCTTTATGGTTCGGTCTTCCTAAAGAATTGGTGGATGCCATTGCTCCCAAATCAATCACCACACCCTTTGCAGTAGAAGTGGCACGCACCATTGGAGGGGATCCATCCTTAACAACGGGCATGGTCGTCTTTACAGGGATTTTCGGATTGATCACAGCTAGGTATCTACTTAATTTTTTTAGAATTTACGATCCTATTTCAAGGGGATTGTCCATGGGTATTTCCTTTCATGCCATAGGGATTGTCCGGGCGAGGCAGGAAGGGGAGGTAACGGGGGCTATAAGCAGCATCGCTATTGCGCTTGCAGGCGTAATCACGACATTGGTGACTCCGTTCCTTTATCCTTGGCTACAAACCTTTTTAAAATAAATGGTGTTCAGGAAAATTTTCTCGTCTTGCTTTTGTCGGTCAATTGTGGAATAATTAGATTTAACCTACTGCTACAAAACAGGTCAGGACACTGAAGGTAGGCTCTGGAAATCATACTTCACCCTAGCTGCTCGCCGTACAAATATAGTACGAGAATGAAGGAGGAGCTAGAATGACGTTAGGCAGAATGTCTAATACAGCTAAGCATACAGTTGTACCACGAGATGATTTTCATCATCCTGAGGGACCGAACGGTGAAGTTTTGAGTTATCAAATGAGTCAGGAAGAACTGGCGAAATACAGAGCAATACCAAATGTAAGTGAGAAGTGGTCTGTATTTAAAATTCCCATGAGAGGGAAGAAGATCTAATTAAAAAGTGTCAATTATTCCTACCAAGGCTGCTGGGTAGGTTTTTTTATTTCTAATCTTTAGAAACAATGACCGTCATAGAACAGAGCTGAAATGTATGCACAAGCCTTGGCAATGGCTGGGATCGAAGATGCTGAAATCCAGGTGGCAGCGCCCTATCCCGTTTCAGGAAATCGGTTTGGAGATTACGGCTAAAGAAAAAGAGGCATTAGTCTCACTTGGAATGTAAAATTCAAGCACTGGATATAGATTGGGACCAAGTAATGGCCCA
>JAKFCU010000089.1:0-126586 GCA_036676475.1 Brevibacillus sp. | reverse complement strand
TATTTAAATTATAACCCAACTTTATAAAAAAGCAGCCGGATACATGGATCCGACTGCTTCTTTCTTGTATTATAATCCCTTCATCATATTTGGCGTTGTACCATTACCCATCATGCCTGCATGTCCTCCATTGCCCATCATACCACCGGAACCACCATTGGCATGGCAGGAATTGAACATTTCTTTAAAGGTTTCGTCGGAAACGCCCGGATGCATTTTTTTCATGAACGGCAGCATTTCTTCAAATGTTTTTTCGTCCGGTACCTTTGGAGTAACAACCTCAGATGCCCAAACCGCTCCGATACCACCCATCAGCAACAATGCAGCTACAGCTCCACCCATCAGAAACTTTCTCATTTTTTATCCCTCCCATTCAAGTGTATTTTCTTTACACTTTTATTGTAGGAAAAAGTTATGTAAAAGTTATGAAGAAGAAATGAAGAAATTATAAACACTATCGAAGCTAGGCTAGCAATACTGAAAAACGACAAGACAATCCAATGGGATCTTAAATTAATCCGACCGGATAGGTTTCCACTTCCGCAGGAATAGCGTGTTTCCTACGACAGAGACCGAACTGAAAGCCATCGCGCCACCGGCAAGTATTGGATTGAGAAGGCCCATTGCAGCAACCGGTATCAATACGACATTATAAGCGAAAGCCCAGAACAGATTCTGGCGGATTTTCCGCATGGTCGCTTTAGACAGGCGAATGGTATCGACGATACCCATCAGATCCCCGCGCATCAAAGTGATATCCGCCGCTTCAATCGCCACATCCGTCCCTGTTCCAATGGCGATGCCGACATGGGCCGCAACGAGCGCTGGTGCATCATTGATACCGTCTCCCACCATGGCGACAATTTTTCCTTCCTGCTTGAGTCTTTCCACTTCAGCCGATTTGTCTTCCGGAAGTACTTCCGCCAGCACGCGGTCCACGCCCACTTGCTGGGCAATGGCTTCGGCAGTCCGGCGGTTATCACCGGTAATCATAATGACCTCAATACCCATTTTTTTCAACTGCTTAATCGCTTCAGCAGATGTTTCTTTCACCGTATCAGCTACAGCGATGATACCCGCAAGATGTCCGTCAATGGCCATAAGCATCGCCGTTTTCCCTTGGCCTTCAAGTTCTTCCATTCGGGGAAGAGCATCATTAATTTCCACACTATTTTTATGCATCAGCTTTTTATTACCGATCGATACCTTTTTGTTATCGATTTCCACTTCAATCCCATGGCCCGGAACTGCTTTGAAGTTTGTGCCATCCTGCAGACGAAGCTCTTTTTCTTTGGCTTGGTTGACAATAGCTTCACCTAACGGGTGTTCAGATCCCTTTTCAGCCGAGGCCGCAAGTTGAACTAATTCATTTTCCGAAAAGGTTCCCAATGAGATAACATCTGTTACCTCAGGTTTCCCCTTCGTAATCGTTCCTGTTTTGTCCAGTACAACCGTCGTGACGCGTTGAGCGCTTTCCAGATGCTCCGCTCCTTTGATCAGAAGACCGTTTTCAGCGCCTTTCCCCGTACCGACCATCACGGCTGTCGGAGTAGCCAAACCTAACGCACACGGACAGGCGATGACCAATACAGCTACCATGCTAATTAATGCAGGGGTAAATCCAACAAGGAAATAAGTAACAGCGAAAGTGAGGAGTGCAATGACAATGACAATCGGGACAAAGATCCCCGAGATTTTGTCTGCCAGTTGTTGAATTGGTGCTTTTGATCCCTGTGCTTCTTCGACAAGCTTGATGATCTGGGCAAGTGCGGTATCTTTTCCGACTTTTGTGGCTTTGAATTTAAATGAACCGTGTTTATTCACCGTGGCCCCGATCACTTTATCACCGACTTTTTTGGTGACCGGCATGCTTTCCCCGGTTAACATCGATTCGTCCACGGTGCTGCTGCCTTCAATCAATTCTCCATCAACCGGGATTTTTTCCCCGGCACGCACGAAAATAATGTCACCCTCTTGAACCTCTTCGATCGGGATATCCACTTCTTCGCCATTACGGATCACACGTGCCGTTTTCGCCTGCAATCCCATTAATGTTTTAATGGCTTCAGATGTTTGGCCTTTCGCCCTTGTTTCAAGCAATTTCCCAAGGATAATTAACGTTATGACGATCGCAGCCGCTTCAAAATATAAGTCCTGACCCGTACCAAGAATGGTCACTACCAAACTATATAAATAGGCGGCGGTTGTACCAAGGACTACGAGTACGGCCATGTTGGCACTGCCTCCGCGCACGGCATTATAGGCATCCCGATAGTAATGGCCACCGACGTAAAATTGGACGGGGGTTGCGAGCAAAAATTGAAGCCACGGATTGAGGTGGAAGGCGAATTGCCCGCCATATTCCATCGAAATGTCCGATACCATTTGTACGAGGAAAAAGAGGGATAATATCGCACCTATGAAAAATTTCGTTTTTTGTTTTTTATACTCTTGTTCGCGGGCGCTTCGTTCATAGTCCTCGTCTACCTCCCCTTTTATTTTTGCATCATACCCGGTTTTCTTTACAGCAGCGATCAATTGGTCGATATTTGTGTTTCCGGGAATAAATTCAACACTCGCTGTTTCCGTTGCGAGATTTACTGCTGCATTAGTTACACCGTCTACTTTGTTCAGAACCTTTTCTATTCGGGTTGCGCATGCTGCACACGTCATGCCGATGATATCCATTTTTACTTTTTCTTCCTGCACTCCATACCCGGTTTTTTTGACTTTCTCAATCATTTTTTCCACAGAAGCTTGCGCTGGATCGTACGTAATGGACGCTTTCTCCGTTGCAAGGTTCACATTCACTTTATTTACCCCTTCCAACTTTGAAAGGTTTTTTTCAATTCGATTTGCACATGCTGCGCAAGTCATACCTGTAATGCCTAAAGTAATACTTTGGTCCATCTTAACCCGATCATGTTCCCTTATCTCAACTGCCATGTCCTATTCCCTCCAATCCTGATCATATTACCCGTTATCCATATACCACAGTGGGGTATATGGATTTGTAAAAGAGATCGTGCCGAACAATTCAGCACGATTGGTATTAAGCGACACTACTTCAATAACTTATACACGGTTTTTAACAGCTCATCGATGACCTTGTTGTCGCCATCCTGAAACTGTTCCATAAACAGCTTTTCAAGTTACCTTCCAACAAGATTTTGCCAACAAAATTGAGGGCGGACTGGACGGCAGCAATTTGATTTAGAACGTCATCGCAATAAACATCCTTCTCAACCATCTCATCCTTACATTAGACTGATAGATTGAGATGATTCTCGATCTGATCATTAGACTACATCGTATCCTTGATCTTCAATGGTCTCCTTTAACTTTTCCACACTTACCGATGCTTCATCATACGAGACGGTAACCTGATTGCCTGCGAGGTCTACTTGTACCGATCCGACACCGTTTATATTCCCCAATGCTCCTTCAATCGAATTCACGCAATGATTGCAAGACATGCCTTTTACGTTTAATGAAATAGTTGTCATATCCCTTTCCCCCAGTTCGTTGGATTTATAAGATAATATTTAAATCTCACTTAAATATTACTATACCCTCGTAAGGTATGTAAAGTGTCTTTTTGAATGATTTTAGCTCGTAACGATCATGTCTTCCTCCATGCAATACAAAAAATGAAAGTCTATGTAATTATATTTTAGGCTGACAGGCTAACATTCATGTATAGTTTTTTCTTAAGTTTTATCCGTATGAAGAAGAGGTAAACGAATTTTGAACATGGTTCCCTTCCCCTCTGTACTTTCTACCTGTAATTCTCCCTGATGCATCTCTACTATTTTTTTGCTGATCGCCAACCCTAAACCCGCACCTCCCGTTTCTGGAGAGCGTGATTTTTCGACACGATATAATCTTTCCATAATAAATGGAAGTTCTTCTTTAGGTATTCCCGGTCCTGTATCCTGGATTTCCAGGGTGACCTCCGTTTTTGTTCCCTTATAACGAATATACACAGATCCTCCTTCCGGCGTATAGCGTCTGGCATTTTCCAGGATATTTATAAATACTTGTCCCAATCGCTGATGGTCCCCTTCAATCATAAAAGATTGATAAGGCGGAAAATATTCTAATTGGATTCCTTTAGCATCCATAGATGATTCAACCAGCGTAAGGACATCGGTCAGGACATTTTCCAGACCAATCTGATCTCTTCGAAACGAGAAATCCCCCTGTTCCATCCGTGCCAAATCAAACAAATCTTGCACCAATCTTTGCAATCGATTGCTCTGGTCATAAATAATTTGCAGATATTCTGTCTTTTCTTCTTCAGAAACGGGATGCCTAAGCAAAATCTCCGAGTAACCCTTGAGATACGTTAAAGGCGTACGTAACTCATGGCCGATATCCGCTAGAAATTCATTTCTTTGATTTTGATAAAATTGGATTTCATCCGACATATGATTAATCGAATAAGCCAATTGAGAAACCTCATCCTCCCCCTTAACCGGGAGTTTCATACCATAATTTCCTTTTGCAATTTCCCCCGTTACTTTCTTCATTTCGAGCAAGGGGCGAACGATCATTCGTGAGACTATAAGTAAGATTCCGCCAACGACAATGGCAGTAATGAACCCAATGAAAAGCAACATTCCTTGAAGAATTTGAATTGTCTTCCGAATTGGGGCAGTAGAACTAAATAGTACAACCGTTCCTACTTCCCTATCGTTCTGCAAAACGGTGGACTGAGATACAAGAAAAGGTTTAGATTCCCAATCTTTTTCTAATGCACTTTCCATCTCTTGTTTGTTTGCCTTATCTAAATATTCACGATGTAAGGAAGAGATCGTATCGGAACTGCCTACCACATTCTCCTTCTTGTCCAAAATAACGACCATAAAACTGGAGCCTTGTTCCATACGAATGACATGATCGATCGTATTCTCCGTAAAATGATCACTTAAAACGGAAGCATGACTTTCGGCTCGCTGTACGAGTTCTTCCGTTACGTGAGAGGCATAAAAAGAAAGAAATAATGTATATAATATATTGCCGAGAGAGAATGAAATTAATAAAAACACACACAACAGTAATAACCCAAGTTTGGTTGCCACCCTAGTTCGGACAAACTGTAACATAGAATTCATTTAACATCCCTCCAGGATCTTTTAGCATTATTCACAATCACCCAACTAAATCTAATTTGTAGAGCACATCATTTCTCCATATTTATCTTTTATAATAAAGATAAAAGGAGGGATGGAGCCATGATGCATTTCATGAATGGTTTTGGGTTTGCGGGCGTAGGCATGTTTATATGGATGTTTTTACAGTGGGGCTTGCTCCTTGCAGGAATCTATCTCTTGATTCGATGGATCAGTGGGGATAAGGACAAGGTTGAGGATCCGGCCCTTCACATCCTTCGTGAGCGATTTGCAAAAGGAGAAATTTCCGAAGAAGAATATACTCATAAAAAAAATACACTGGTTTAATCAGTGTTAAAGTATTTATCCATACTAGTTCCGTAAATTATAATCCCTCCAACAAAAGAGGGATTTTTATAATTAGACACCCTTATATCCTACTCCCCATACGGTCTTTATGATGGAGTTGACTTCTACCCCGTGCTTTCTCAATTTATCACGCAAATTTTTGACATGGGTATCGACAGTGCGGGCATCTCCTTCATAATCAATGCCCCATATAAGTTCCAATAATTGTTCTCTACTATAGACTCGGCCCATATTGGTTAAGAACATGTATAATAGTTCAAATTCCTTTGGCGTAAGCTCTATGGGTTGTCCCTGAAACGAAACCGTATGGGTACCCTGGTCAATGATAATTCCATGATGGTCCGCTTGATGCCTGGTTTTATCCTTTTTTTCTGATCTTCTCAGAAGGGCTTCTATTCGGGCCAATAACTCCATTTCTTCAAACGGTTTCGTTAAATAATCGTCAGCTCCTAATTTGAGACCTTTCACTTTATCTAACGTCTGATCTCTAGCCGTTAACATGATGATCGGGATCTCACTGAAGGCGCGGATGCGCTGACAGACTTCCCAACCATCCATACCAGGCATCATAACATCTAATAAGACCAAGTCAAATGAATCTCCCTTGACCATATCCACCGCTTGTTCACCACTGGATACGGTTTGAACAATGTATTGACCATTTTTCAGGTATAATTCCAGTAACCTTCTCATGGGTGCTTCATCATCCACAACCAGCACTCTATAATCATTTTCCTTAAGCATCTCTGAAACTTATACCTCCTTTTAAAACATTGTAAGTCTATTTTAGTCTACATTTGTGATAAAAGTTTGAAGAAAGTAAAATAAAACGAAATTAATTGAGACCCATCATTTGAAAATGGGGTGGTTACAGATTATTTTATTTTAGGCAGACGAATCTCAAATTCCGTTCCCTTTCCAGACTTACTGGTCACGGATATGCTCCCCCGATGCTGATCGATGATCCATTTGGCAATGGATAGCCCTAGCCCCGTACCATCCGGAGAATACAGCCTTGCTTCCTGACTTCGATAGAATCGGTCAAAAATGAAAGGCAAATCCTGTGTTTCGATCCCTATCCCTGAATCCGTAATCCTCAAGAGAATCGCTTGACGCTCTTCCAAACCCTGCACCGTTACTCTGCCTTCATGAGGAGTATATCTGACTGCATTGTCCACCAAGATCAATAGCAGCTGCTTCAATGAGTCAGGATCTCCCCAAGTTTTCATGAGTGGTTTGGCATGAAAGGAATACTCTTGATTTTTTTGCCAAGCTTGAACCTCCCCTTTTACCTCTTCAATCATGAGGGACAAGTCAATGGGCTGCATTTGCAACTCCTGTCCGGCATCAGCACGCGCCAATGAGAGAAGTTCTGCGACCATTTTAGACATGCGGATCGCTTCTTTCCTCATATCTTGCAGTATCTCTTGTTGTTCATCCCAGGGGATCCGCTCCCACTTCTGAAGAATATCCAGATTTCCGCGTATCGTCGTCAATGGGGCTCGGAGTTCATGGGACGCATCGGCAAGAAACCGTTTTTGACTCATATAGGCCTTTTCAAGGCTGGATAGCATCTCATTAAAGGTTTTGGACAATTCCCCTAATTCATCCATCGGCCCTATGTGCAGAACTCGCTGGTGAAAATCTTGGGAAGCAGATATGGCGCTTGCTGTCTGTCGAATCATTTCTACTCTCGAAAGCGCCTTTTTAGCAAGAAACCAGCCTGCTATGGCAGCCAGAACCAAGCCGCTTAGCGTAATCAAAATAATAAAAATCCCAAATGTTAATAAGGAAAAATCGACTGGAGCAAGGTTAACAGCCATTTGAACACGACCCATCCCTTCACCATTATACTGGATCGGTTTGATTAAAATCCGATATCGATCACCATCAGGGCCTGCAACAGTCTGTAAGCCAATCTGTTCTTCTCTACCTCCCTTTGGCAAGGAGGAAAACAGATTTGAATTCGAATACACTTCATTTCCATAAGAATCGAGAAGCAATATGTTCACGTTCCCCACGTAAATCTCATCAGTAAAAATAGGTTCAGCAGGGGAAGGATAGAAATCCCCTATGGATTGCAAATCTTTTTGCAGGTGTATGAAGTCATCTTCAAGTACTTGATCTATCTGGCGATAATGCGAGACTATATGGTTCATATAAATGGTGACAGTGATGACTGTAAGAAGCAGCCCGAATATCGCGCAGTACCACAGTGTCAGACGCAAACGAATGGGTAAGGCTTTAATCATACTTTCATCACGTATCCTGCTCCACGAACCGTATAGATGAGTCTCGGCTCACCACGTTCTTCCAATTTATGCCTGAGATATCCTACATACACTTCAAGGACATTGGATTCTGCATGGGAATCAAATCCCCATACCTTATCCATAATGATTTCTCTTGTCAGCACTTTTTTGGGATGATTCATTAACAAGGAAAGCAAATAGAATTCCGTTGTAGACAGCTGAATCAAACGGTCCTTTCTATAGGCTGTTCGGCTATTCAAATCTAGGATTAAATCAGAGAAGATTAGTTTTTCTTCTTCCGGCTTCTCTACGCCTGATCTTCTAAGCAGAGCTTTTACCCTTGCAATCAGCTCTTCGAAAGCAAAGGGCTTTACCAGGTAATCGTCTGCGCCTATCTCGAGTCCTTTGACCCGGTCAGCAACGGTATCCCTTGCGGTAACCATCAGGATGGGGGTATTACCTTCTTTTCTTATTCGGCTGCAGACCTCTAAACCGTCAATGTCTGGCATCATAACATCAAGGATGACCAAATCGGGAGGAGTTTCGGTCATTATCTGCATCCCTTCTTTCCCGCTGCCGGCCACCCTTGCATCAAAGCCTTCATAGGTAAGTCCCCGTCGGATCATGCCTGAAATGTTCTGATCATCATCGATAATTAAGATTCTCGTGGTCATGTCGCTAACCCCCTTTCCCCTAAGCGTATCAAACACCAGGAAAAGGAAAAAGGGGGGAACGTCATTGTTCAATATTTCTTCAATTTGCAATAATAGAGAAGGGAACCAAATGGGTCCTAGCCTTCTACAAGAAAATTTTTATACCTTCCCTCAGGATAATCAACTACCGAAAAAATTTGCACCAACAATATAGGTCTCCGTCTAGGTTTAAAGTATTGACAAGAGCATATGATGCAATTGTATGAAAATCATTCTATCTAGGAGGAAAGGAGATAAATGCATGCATATTCACGAAGCTTATTCACTGTGCCAACAATATCATTATCGTTATGTTCAAATAACTACTAAAGACGGTAGGGTTTATGACGGTTTTATTGCAGACGTAGACCGTGAGAATGTTACTCTTGCTATTCCGATAGGAAAAGAGGAAGAAAAGTTAAGAGGGAAATCAATGAAAGGGGCAGACTATCGCCAATTTGGTTTCTTTGGTCGCCGTCGATTTAGACGAAGAGTTCTTCCTTTGGCTCTACTATCATCCCTGTTCTTACTCCCATTTTTTGGTGGAGGAGTTCCTTATGGAGGGTACCCCTATTACTATTAATTGTCCGTTAATTGATAACTTGCCTATTTTTTTCTCATCATGGTCATAACAATCGAGCACCCCAAAAAAATAACCACCTTTTTCAAAAAGGTGGTTATTTTTTGAAAAATGAAAGAAACTATTCCACGAGTCCAAAGCCAATCAAAAATAAACTTCCATATTTGCCTTTACCAAGGATCCCTTTTTTCATTCCACATCTCCTCGCCCAAGAAATTAAAGTGTCCAATACGTAAAGCTGTCGTTTATTCCCCATATGATGAAGAACAATCCCGTTGCCTTTTGGATATGGCTTCCCCATTTCTTTAGCTTTTTTACCATAATTCTATCTAAGCCAAACCCGATATAGAGACCGAACACAACCAATAGCGGAATCGCTGTTCCAATGGCAAAGAGGGAAGGGAGCAAGGGTCCTTCTGTGGCCCGAAACGTCATAGGCATTAAGATCCCAAAAAACAGCCAAAACATCGTCGGACAGAAACCTAGCGAAAAGGCCACTCCCATAAGAAATGAACCCCATTTTCCTCCCAAGCGCTTGGCGAATCCTTCCAAACGTTGAGATACGCGGTGTCCCATATTACCGGGAAGCCTAATCCAATTTAATAGATATAGACCAATTAATATAAATAGAGGTCCCAACAGCTTCCTCGCCGCCACAAAGAAAAGGATAGACTGATTCGAGACTCCTTCATCGAACAGCCAAAATAAAATTCCAAAAACAGAAAAAACCAAGATCTTTCCCCCTATATAGAGAGCGATTTCCCAAGGAGAAAAAATCTTTTGAACATAACGGTTTCCATAAAAGGAAATAGCGCCTAAGTTGGCTGAAATTTGACAAGGAGCTACCGAACCTACAATACCCAGCATAAGTGCAGCAAGCACCGCAATATCCGTAGAATAAGCAGCTGATGTAAATGGCTGGCTCAGCCATGCGCTGATTCGGCTTAACGTATCATACATACTTCCTCCTCCTCATTTTTAAACCAGATATAGCACCATATGTATATAGTACATACACTACAAATTGTAGTAAAAACATACATAGCTGTGAATTGGAGTGGAGATCAATAAGTGGGGTTATCTTCCAACATTCACAATTTATCCAAATCTTCTCCAAAGAATCTTCATATTTGCCCAGTAAAATAGGCTCATTAACTTGAACTGCCAAGGAGAGATTTTATGAGAAAAATAGTTACCGCAATGGCCGTTGTCAGCCTGTTTACTTTTTCCGCCACGGCCATGGCCGAAGAGGAGCATCCCGCCAGTTCCTCCGTACAGGAAGGACATACGGAACAAAAGCCATCTGAAAGCCATGGAGGCTTTACCGGCCATGGTGAAATGCCCGGCATGACACCGGAGAATCACCAAAACATGCCATCCGATCATACGAAGGACATAATGTCCGATATGTCCCCTGAGGAGCACCAGAATATGCCATCGGAACCCTCCAGCGAAGGTCATGGGGGAGGTCCAGTCGTTGAAACCCCACCAAATTACAAAGCGCTGGGTGCCTTCGGAGCCATTAATGCTGGATTTATCCTGATCGGAATCTGGAACAAGTGGTTTAGAAGAAAGGAGACTGGAGCATGCCAGGCATAGTGAAGAATGTTCCCACAAATCATAACAAGCCCCCCAAAAAGATGAATTTTCTGGATTACCCATGGATCAAAAAATTTATCCAAAGCCGTTGGTACCCTGGAATCTTCCAATGGGCCGGCATGGGTGTCTTTGCGATCATGGTTTACCAGTTGGTGATGGGAACAGTGAATCCAAGCAAAAACTTTGGAACCTCAATGACTTGGATCCTTTGGTGGCCCATTGTCCCCATCTTGTTTCTGGTCCTTGGCCGCTTTTGGTGTGCGGTCTGCCCCTTTGGAAAAACAAGCGATATTGTTCGAAAACTAGTCGGCAGCGAAAGACCGATGCCCCAGTTTCTGAAGAAATATGGCATCTGGCTGATTGACATCTTTTTTATCCTTATCACCTGGAGCGACCACATTTGGGGTATCGTAGAATCTCCGCGGGGTTCAGGATATTTGCTTCTCGTCTTGTTTACCATGGTTGTCGCGACTTCCGTCTTTTACGAAAGAAGAACCTTTTGCAAAACCTTGTGTTTCCTCGGTGGTTTGGCAGGTAACTATTCACGGGCAGGCATGCTGGAGCTGAGGGGAACACCTGACATTTGCCGTACTTGCAAAACACAATCTTGCTTTAAAGGTGATGACAAAACAGAAGGCTGTCCGATGTTTCAATTCGTGCGCACCATGGATACCAGCGCAGACTGCAATCTATGCGGAAACTGCGTAAAGACCTGTCCCAGCGATTCCATTCGTATCTCCCCAAGAATGCCTACCAGCGAGCTATGGGGAATCAAAAAACCGAAAGCTGAGCATGCTTTCCTGGCTGCGGTCATCATGGGTATTGTATTTGTCCAAAACATTACCATGCTGGAAGTCTGGCAGGACATATTGAAAGTAATTGGAAGCTTGACCGGAACTTCAAACTATAATATCAACTTTACCGTTGCTTTCATTGTCTCCATGCTCTTGCCGATTGGATTGCTATGGATAACCGCCAAATTGACCGCCTACAAATGGTCGGAAACAACTGTTAAAGAAAATTTCGTACGCTTCGGCTATGCTATTATTCCTCTTGACCTGGCTGGGCACCTTGCCCACAATTTGTTCCACATGCTGACCGAAGGAAAAGCGGTCTGGTTCAACACGATATCGCTATTCGGTGCCAGCATAACCGGTGATCTAAGCTTTACCTCCAGCAGTACCGTGCAGATTCTCCAATACGGCATTATTCTATTGGGTCTTCTGGGCTCCGGTTATGTCGTGTATCGACTCGGAAACAAAACTTCTTGGACGAAACTGCTGCCCTACTATACGCTTATGATTGTGCTGGCTGTGATCAACATCTATCTATTCACATTGCCGATGAGTCACAGAGTCTAGGTCAATAATCTTGTTACCATGAAGTTAGGCTCCCTACGATTAGGGAGCCTTTTGTCGGTTTTACAAGTATCATTCCTGAACTGAACGACAAATGAACAAGCTTCATTTCATAAAAGATGTTTCATGTCTCTTCTATTCTAGATTTTGTACTCTTTTTATTTTTTCTCCAAACCAAATATAGAAAATAGACTGCAGCTAGTGCTAATAGGATTTTCCCTTGCCAATCAAACCTTGTGACCTGATAAACGGAATAAGCTTCGATCAGCAAAGCAGGAATTTTCCCCAGCAAGCTAGCCATGGAAAAGGTAAGCCATGAGACTTTCCCTATGGCAGAGGCAAACGTAATCAGCCCTGAAGGAAGAAAAGGAAGAAGTCGGAGCGATAAAATAAGATAAAAAGCATCCTTTCCCTCTGCCCCTAGTAATTTTTGGGCTTTAGGGTATTTATTCAGAATGGTTTGAGATGCTCCCCTTAACCCTTTTCTATAGAGGTAAAAAGCAATGATGGCACCGATCGCTTCGCCTAGAAAAGAAAGTAAAGTCCCTCCCAAAAATCCGAAAAAAAACAGGTTCGCCCCTGTAATAAAAACACTGGGAACAATTCCAAGAACGGCGACCCCGATATTTAGAAGAATACTGATCAAAAATGCGTAACTCTCATATTCAATAAAAAAATGGATAATAGTTTGCTCCATGATATGCCACTCCTTAGTGATGATCAGTCCCCCTGTACCTACTAAGGATTTGTCTTATCGACCAGCCCTTTCCAATCGGCCATTCCTCCAACAAGATTGGCAACATGTTGATATCCCTTTTCTACTAATAATTGACTGCTAGCTTCACCCATGGGGCCATTGTGACAAACAAAGATTATCCTTTGATCGGGAGAAAGCTCCTGATACCGATCTTGAAATTCAGTAAAAGGGATATTGATGCTTCCTGGAATATGGCTTTTGGTGTACAACTCTGGCTCCCGTAAATCCACGATAACAGCTTCCCCTGTTTTCAACTCCTCGTTCATCTGTTCCACATTCAAACGATCCCAGGTACCTTTTTCCTGACTATCAGTTTGAGAAGAACAGCCAGCTATGAGAAGGGTAGTACATATTAGAATAAAGATCATTACTCTTTTCACTTCAAACCTCCTGTGAAATATCCATTGGAATATAGAACAAAAATGACACTAGATAATAAAATTCCGGTTGATAACCATAATATATAGAAATGTTTTTTCGGGATTACACTCTTTCGTTTCCAAGCAATGACATGGGAAAATCCGATAATCAAGGTACTAAATCCGACAAACCACCATTGATATTTTGCAAAAAAAGCCATCATGCCAAATAACGAACCACTCAGACCGAGCGGAACCACTATGATGGGCAAGAGTCAGGCCATGCATGAAAGGCCTGAGGTCATTACGGACAATCTGCGCATCCAACGATCTTTTCGTCTCAATCAATTTCCCTCCCTACAACGCCAAAGTATTTCTATCGAAAGAAAAAACAAGGTCGTCCCATTCTCTTGGATAACTCCTTCATTATTTCAATTCATTCAAAAGCCTCATCTCCCGGATAGGAATGTTACCCCCATAGGCCGGCAGCGGCATTTTGTCTCGGCCAACATCTTTTCTTGGATTTCCTGTTTCTATTGCCATTCGCTGTTGGAAGTGAGATACACCTGCAATTTCCGAATCTTCATTTTTCTACTCTTTCCTATTATTTTCTCAATCAATATATAAAACTAACCTAGTTCATATACATCGATCCTACAAATTGTAGTCCTTAGTTCTTAAAGATGTCAATATTCATGATGGAAAGACCATGGTGCATCAGATCCATCATATGATAGAGCAACCGCGAAGACGGTTCCCTTCTATCAAAGTAAAGAATCCCTGTAATTCCGTACATTTCAATCGACCCTATGTAGCATGTGAAACTAACAAGGCTGAAAAATACAGACTATTCCGCATTTATATTTCTACACAAAAACTCCACATTTATGTTTTATTATTTACATCATATGAACCATTAAAACTAGTTTTATACAAACTATAGGAGAGGATTCAAATGAAAAAATTATGGATGTCGACTTTACTTCTTTCCTTGGCAATAGGATTGGCAGCTTGTTCCAATGCTGAGAAGAATAGTATGCCCGCAGGACATAATATGGACAATATGAACCAAAACACCTCAAACCAACCAGTTAGCCAGAAAGAGAGCTCCGGATCGATAGAAACGTTAACAGGGACAGAGTTTACGTTGACAGCCAAGGAAGCCACCCTGCAGATTAACGAACAAACCACTCTTCCCGTATGGACGTTTAACGGTTCTGTACCGGGACCCCAGCTTCAGGTGAAACAAGGGGATACCGTGAAAATTCATCTGAAAAATGAGCTACCAGATCCTGTCACGATTCATTGGCATGGAGTTCCCGTTCCCAATAATATGGACGGGATCCCAGGAGTGACCCAGAACGCTGTTCAGCCAGGTGAAACTTTTACGTACGAATTTAAAGCGGATGATCCCGGCACCTATTGGTATCACTCCCACCAAGATGGCGTGAATCAGCTGGATAAAGGACTTTACGGCACTTTTGTGGTGGAGGGAAAGGAACAAAAACCGGATCGCGATTATACCCTGGTTCTGGATGAATGGATGAGCCAGCCAGCTGGCGAACAAAAAGATAATAGCAGTATGGAGGGCATGGATCATAGCCAAATGGGGCATGGATCAAATACTGACCAGCAGAAACCTGAACAGGATCATGATATGAGCATGATGTATGATTTATATACCCTCAATGGGAAAAGCGGGTCACTTGTAGAGCCTTTGAAGGTAAAAGTAGGCGAACGGGTTCGCATCCGTTTGGTCAATGCTGGTTTTATGAAACAGCAAATCCACTTGCAAGGACATGATTTTGCCATTGTCTCTACGGATGGACAACCGATCAATAACCCTCCCCAAATAAAAGATCAATTGGTATCCATTGCCCCAGGTGAACGTTATGATCTTGAATTTACGGCCAGCAATCCGGGACAATGGCACATTGACTCCCATGGGGATTCGAAGGAAGTCAAAGGATTGAAGGCTATGATTCAATACGAAGGGTCTTCCCAAAACACAACAGGAAGCGATCAAGCCAATGAATCAATACAACTCCCAGTAGTCGATATCAGCAACTATGGAAAAGCAGTTGAATCCAAGTATACGCTAGATCAAAAATATAATCTCGAATACACAATGAATTTAGGTACCGAATCAACGGATAAAGGGACTATCTACACTATTAACGATAAGACATTCCCAAATACAGAGCCTCTTAAAGTGAAAAAGGGGGATTTGGTTAAAGTTAGACTGGTGAATAAATCTGAGAAGGATGAACATCCCATGCATCTCCATGGTCACTTCTTCCAAGTCCTGAGCAAAAACGGAAAACCTGTACAAGGCTCTCCTATCATCAAGGACACCCTCAATTTGAAGCCGGGGGAAGAATATGTAGTTGCCTTTGAGGCAGATAATGAAGGAAATTGGATGTTCCACTGTCATGACCTGCATCACGCATCTGCAGGTATGGTAACTGAGGTGATGTACACAGATTACAAGTCCGATTTTGTGCCGGATCCTTCCGCAGGAAACAAACCGGAGTAATGTGAAAAAGATCGGTTTTCCCATTCGGGGACCGATCTTTTTTTATTCAATTAACTATGGGCTGTTAATGAAATTTCAACACTACACATTGTAATAGATAAGTTTCAAGTTGTCAAATAAGGACATGGGAAATAAAACCACCCCTATTATGCCTCATTTCAGTATTATAAAGGAATTTCCCTGCAGGAGAATTCCTTATATTGCCTATAAAACCATAATTAATAAAAAACATCCATATCTTGCAGATATTCTCCAACATGGTCATCATGCTATTCTTTGGGTAAAAGCTACCATTTGAGGACCGTAATTTTTTCCAATATAAATGCTCCATTCTTCTTATTTATTTCCAATTTAAAAGAACTGATTTCGTCAATCCATTGATTTCAAGCGACTTAATTGGATCAGCTTTTGCTCCTTTGAACAAAGCAATATATTGGATATGATGAGAATCTTCGCTCTCCGCGATCCAATCGCTTGGTTTCAGCTTGCTTCCATCTTCAGTAATGAGAAAAACCTGTTCTTCTAGATTCAACGCCGTGAGATCCCCGAAATGGGTATTCAATGTAATACGAAAAACTTGATTTTGATCGAAATGTTCTTTTGAAATAGAAGGAATCGGAGTATTCTTTAGATCCTCCACTCTGAGCCATGTCCCCTCTATATCAATGGAATCCATTTGTACTGATTGAGTACGCTCATTAGCGGCTGGATTCTCCTGGGACTGATTTGGGGCCGTGGATGACGTTACCACATAATCTTCAAGAGATATTTCATGAGGTTCCTTGCCCACAGGAATCGTAGCAATCACCTTTTTCGATGCTCGATCGATTTTTACGACATCATTCGATTGTCTGTTGGTTACATATGCCCACTGTCCGTCTGGTGAGAAGGCTACATGGTTTGCATAAGAGCCCGTTGGAATAGAGGTGACCACTTCCCATTTTTCAAGATCAATAACGGTTACATCATTCGATTTATTGTTGGACACCCAAAGCTCTTTTCCGTCTAGCGTAACGGTAACCCCATGTGGAGCAACACCTGCAGAAATTTCTTTCAGCACTTTAAACTCTTTCGCGTCGATCACGGAAACGTTATTGCTTTTTACATTAGCTGAAAAAGCCAACTTTCCGTCTGGAGACACGGCTACTTCATTAGGAACTTCACCTACGGGAATGACCTTTAGCAATTGATTTTGTTTGGCATCAATCACGGCAACAGAATTACCATTCACATTAGCCACCCAGACTTGAGAACCATCATTCGAAACAGCGACATGGGCAGGACCCTCTCCTGTTTCAATATAGGCGATTTGCTCCATTTTTTTGGAATCCACAACGGCTAATCCGCCACCAGTTTTACCGAGACCCGGATTAAGCGAAATATATAATCGCGTACCATTGGGGCTTATATCAATCCCATGCACTCCTTCCTGAAAACCTAACTTTTTAATCACTTGTTTTGTTTTCGTATCGATCGACACCAATGTTTTTCCCGAAAAGCCCGTTCCCGCATATAAGATTTGACCATCAGGGCTCAAAGCAATCCCGTGAGAAGCTTGTTCTGAACCTAACGCGATGGAATCCAGCGTTTTCCCTTGGGAAGGATCAACGATAGAAATGGTACCTTCGCCCGCATTGGGCACATAAAACACTTCTGGTTCAGTCTTTAAAGATTCTAGAGCTTGCGTAGAGTCCTGTTGAGTGGTTTCATTGGATGCACTGCATCCTGAGATAATCAGGAATAGTGATACACCTAATGCCCATTTTGAGTACCTTCTCATCTGTCATCCCCTCCTAATGTTTATTGTGGTCCGTTTGATTCATATGTTCAGAGTGGTCATGTCCGCCATGGTTGTGACCAAATAAATGCATAAGGGGACATAAAAGAAACAACAAATAAATCAACCAATCCCATTTTCCACTAATGAAAATAGCAATCACTGCGCCAACTAGGATGGTTATTAACACGCCCTTCATCGGGTTCTTCATGCTCGTTCCCCTCCTCTCTTTGAATTCAGTTTACTCCTCTTTCCTGAAGAGAAACTGAATCCAACCTGAGAATAAGATAAGAAATAGCATCATTGTTCCTTTTTTCGACTCCCTTTGAAAAGAGTACTCATCATCGAAATCACTTTCCAATACAATGAAGGTACCTTTAACCTTATTCTTGTTCGAGACCGTAACAGGTTTACAGCCAAAGGATTTGCGGTCTTTGCTCGGCTGAAACACTAAGGTATCAACTGCTACAGCATCTATGCCAATGCACACGAATGAGCCAAGTTGGTACGACATTCAACTCGGCTCATTAAAAATAAATGCTTTGGTTAACTGACTTAATACGTGGTTGAAAGTACAATCTTGGGATGAACAAACGACAGAATGAGATTCCTCTCATCCTATCCCTGCCTCTGTTTCTTCAGTTGATTCAGGCGATCTTCCAGCTGATGAATGAGCTTTGGATTTACTTGATCCAGGTCATCTAGCATATGGACAACAACAAGATCCGCAAACTCCCCCATTAATTCTTTCGTCATCACTTTGGTTTGCTCATGAAGAAATTCTTCCTTCGATTGAACAGGAAGATAGTGGGTCGCTCGACCAATATATTGCTTCTCCAAATGTCCTTTTTCCACTAACCGATTCATTACAGTCATCACGGTATTAAAATTCAGTTCTTCCAGCAGCTTTTGTTGAACTTCTTTAATCGTAATATGGAGACATCCCCATACAATTTCCATGATTTGAGCTTCAAGAGGGCCAAAAAAATGCTTTAACCCCTGCTCATTAAGTTTATAATTGTGAACAAACATAATATCACACTCCTGCGCTACAATTATAATCTTCTTATCTAAGAACTGATCGGCCTCAGGAACTCCGAATGATCTATTATTCAGCAAAAAGGTCACTAATTTTATATATCATAACATAAAACAACTACTCATTCAGCAACTGTTCCCGAATCCACGAATTCCCTTCACAACATCTACACTTTTTACTTATATCTTTTGCCCTGATGGTGATTTTGTTGGTACTTTCTAAACCGGAACGATTCTTGATCTCTGACCCTAGGGATGGATCCGCCTACTTCATCTGGTGTCCTTCATGCTGAGATTTTTTTGGATCCTTGTCCTCAGTAATCGTTACATTAGAACCCAACTGATTATATACAAAGAAGAAGACACCTAGGATTATCAGGATGAAAAGAGGATTGTGGAAAAGCGGATCCTTTCCATTTTCCTTTTCCCTGATCAATTCTTGCTGCATCATAAATAGAAGGATAAACATAATACCGACAAAGATAACAAACATGATCTTGATCATCATATCCTGATAGCCGGAAGTGATCATTTCTCCTAGCATGGCCCCCATCATTCCTCCCATGAGACCAGCTAGCATGCCATCCAAGATTGCCATTACACTAATCGGAGCACCAGCAATAAAACCTATCACCATCCCCACTGCCATCGATAACAAAGTGGAAGTGAATAGATTACCTTTCAGGATTACACCAAAAATGACCCCTGCAACGATCCCTACCATCATTCCCAATGTCATGGCAATCATCATACCTGTCATACAAGGAATCTTCCCTCTTTTGCGGAAGACAAAAGCCAACACGATAGAAGATAACATAATAATGACCGTTACAGTCACCCATAAAGCGATTGTCATTTTTCCTACACCCTTCCGTCAATGTATTCCATTCATATATATGTGTACAACCTGTCGGGTAGTCCACATGAACAGAAAAACACTACGTAGTGTAGTATAAAAATCAGCTCTTCGCTTCTTAGCGAGAGCTGATTTTTTGCATGGCCTGTTTCATCTCTCAAAAAGATATAACTTTCCATTTTCCGGTGTAGTGAATCTAGGTCCTCTATATCCTCTGCTGGTAAGCTCTTTTCTCATCTCCATCATCAACCCCGCATGACAAACCAGGAGTACATCTTCTCCATGAAGTTCCATCCGATTAAGAAAAGAGTTTATCCGCTTTTGTGCATCATGTCTCTTCTCAACATATGCGCTATGGTTCATATACCATGTTAATCGAACAAGAAGGACCCAAACTAAAAAAGGCATTCTCATTGTTGAAATTTTTTCGAATTTCGGATGATGAATTTCTCTCAGATCTTTGGTTACTACGATTTGCCCACTACCACAAATCTTTTCTGCCGTTTTCACTGCTCTCGGTATGTCACTTGAGTAACATCTCTTCCAGATAACACCTCCTAAATCTACCTCTTTGTACTCCACATCTGACTCATCATACTCGGTAAACCATTGAGTTAACTCCGCAGGGGCGAACCACTGCTTCGCCGGTAATCCTTTTATCACCTTAAAATGTCGAACTAATCCAATTTTCATTTTTTCACCTTTTCATTATGACAAGGGTACCTTCTATTCATTCTTGCCCTCAAAGGAAGAGCTTTTGCTGGGTTTTATAATCGTCGATTTGAGACAGTTGATTAACGAACAAAATCTACATACCTACCTATTTATTTCCCTTGAACCTGTTCTCCCCGATACATTTTCCAAGCTGAATAAGTCAGTACAGTCAATAAAATGAGGCTCACTAAACTAATCATAACAACAGGAGAGTTACTGCTGATATACCAGGAAAAGGTGTTTTGATCTTTTCCGAGAAAAATATTCCCGGTTACCTCTTGCAGCAGTTGGGTAGTCTGCTGCACCGCATCCCACTGTACCTTGTTTTCATGGGATTGTTGCAGCAAGAAATTATATAAAGAATCAAGCATTTCCAAGGTGGGAGCGGAATGATTCACGGCAAAGGCCGGCTTTAAGATTACGTAAAGCTTCAAATTGTCCTGCAAAGCTTTAGAAAGATCACTCTGTTCTTTTCGCCCGGCAAGATGAATAAGCTTACTCACCTGTTCCACATACGTCATGTGGTATCCCTTCCAAATCGGTTGATTTGGATGAGTCAACGCATCAATTAATAGGCGAATCTGGGTAGCGTGCCAAAGCATTTCCTTTCGATCAGGTGTTACATCCGTGTACGCCCGCTTACCTTGAACAATCGTATCTGAAGCCATTTCCAGCGCTTCGATACTCATATTCTTTTCGACTCCAATTTTCGTAAACAATTCGGCTAATTGCTCTAATTTATCTTTCGCTTCAGTCATACTGCCTCGTTCGGTTAATTCAAGTACTTCTTGGGACAGGCGATCCAGATTTTGCAGTATGCTCTGGCCTGTACCCTTCGTTTCTGCCTTGCCAAAAGACTGGGGTATCAAGAAAACCATCAGGAGGATGGCAAGAATCATCAAGTATAATTTCTTCTCCAATCTAAAACCCTCCCTTTTTGAGTATATCCCGTTGTTATGGAAACGGTTTATATCAAGAGATCCACAATCATACCTTCATCATATGGGAGGTGGGACAAGATTAGACCTGTTTTTTTGAAAACGGAACGAGCAAAAAAATAAGATAGAGTGAAATTAAACTGAGCAGGAAGGTGAGGATTCCCACAATATGATCAAAAGGTTCCAAAACAGACGGCAGCCAAGGATGGATATCCAGAATATAGTCCATCCAATCGTTCCATATGGTCCAGGTCGCCACCATCAGGAGATGGCGGAAACGGATGGTATAGAACTTCGCATACAATAGACTTTCAAGTGCCATGCCGCCATGGGAAAACATAAGCATATAATCAGTCCAACGCTGTTCGCCTCCCATCAACCATCCGGCTATAATCACCGCAACCGCCCAAACACCATACTTAAAATTGGTCACTGCGGCAAAAGCTTCCAGAGTGGGAATGCTGCGTCCAACCAGTAATGTGATCAATAAGAAGGTGAATAATAAGCTTCCCGTAGGACTATCCGGTACAAAAACACGGAAAATTTCTGGGGAAGTTTGAGCTAGCTGATTCTTATACCAATAAAACCCATAGATCGACCCTAATAAATTAATGATGATGAGACTCCACAAAAACCAGGATTTTTTTAAGGATTCCATGAACCATGAATATAGCATATTTTTCCTCCAAAGTATGGAAAAAACTGACTGTTAATGGAACAACAGTCAGTTTCTAGATCATAATATTTACTTCAATCCAGCAAGATAGTTTACCAATTGATCTAACTCTTCATCTGAACCAGCAAACATGCCTTTTGGCATCGCTCCACGTCCATCTACAATGACACTTTTAATATCGTCAGCAGATAAATTAGCTCCTACTGCTGTTAAAGCAGGACCGCCTCCGCCAGACATATCTACACCATGACAGCCTTGACAAGTGGTTTGTTTCGCCCAAACTTGTGCGCCAGGATCATCAGATGCAGGTGCAGCAGCTTCAGGCGCATGTGGCGCAGCTACTGCTCCTTCTGGTGCTTTAGCCGCTTCATGCTTCTTATGCGCATCCGTGGCTGCCCATGTTAAGTACACAATCGTGATCAAACCCACAAACATCAACCCGGATGAAACCGGTCGCTTCGTCCAGCGGCGATCGGGACCACGATCTAAGAAAGGAGCCAAGAAAAGACCACCAAATAGGAGTCCAGGAAGGACCATGTTTCCTAGAAGCACCCAGTCACCAGAAGCCCAAGGATACTTCAATAGTTGATAAAGAAATAAGAAATACCAGTCTGGAAGCGGAGTAAATGATGTATTCGTAGGATCCGCTTTATCCGTCAATGGTGACGGATGACTCACTGTTAAAATTAGGAATGCAGTTAGCGCAACTGCAGCCACCATCCATTCTTTTAATAGAAAGTTTGGCCAGAACGGCTCATTTTTACCAGGAAATTCGGAATAAGATGGCGAGATATTCGGCACTTTTTCCGCCGGAACGCGCGAATCGCCTACATACTCGATGGTCTTATTGTGATTTGCCATTCTCCTTTACCCCCTTTTACGATTGTTGTTATCTTCATTCTTTATAGAGGTCCAGAAATACCTTGTCGACGGATGATGACAAAGTGTGCCCCTAGTAGTCCCAATAATGCGCCTGGTAAGAAGAATACGTGAATCGCAAAAAAGCGAGCAAGGGTTTGAGCACCAAGAATTTCTCCACCAGTTAATAGATGTTTGATAAAGGTACCGATAAACGGTACAGTAGCGGCAATTTCTACCCCTACTCTAGTTGCAAAATAAGCTGTATTATCCCAAGGCAATAAATATCCTGTGAATCCTAAGCCCAACATTACAAAGAAAATCATCATTCCAACTACCCAGTTCAATTCACGCGGATGTTTATAAGACCCTGTAAAGAAAACACGAAGAGTATGTAAAAACATCATCACAATTACCAAACTCGCACCCCAATGGTGCATTCCGCGAACGATAACCCCAAAGGCTACTTCATTTTGAAGATACTTAACGGACTCATAAGCATTAACAACGTCTGGAACATAGTACATGGTTAAAAACATACCGGATAAAATCTGAATAACTGTGATAAAGAAGGTCAAGCCTCCAAAACAGTAAACAAACGCAGAGAAGTGATGTGCCGGGTTTACGTGCTCAGGCACCTCATGGTCTGCGATATCACGCCACATTGGCGTAATATTGAGGCGTTCATCGACCCAGTCATAAATTTGCTTGATCATCTAACTTACGCCCCCCCTACTGGATTTGGTTGCGCTTTACCAAGGTAAAGTTTTCCATCCTTAACTTCGACTTCGTACACATCCAACGGCTTCAGTGGCGGTGTACCTGGCACGTTATTGCCATTCTTCTCGTACAGTCCCATATGGCATGGACAATAAAACATATTCGGATGTGCTGTATCTGTATTCCACTGAACAGTACATCCTAAGTGTTTACAGATCGGGGACATGGCAATGATCTTGTCACCCTCTTTGAACACCCATGCAGACATCGGAGATTCCGTTTTGTACCAACCGTCAGTCACCTTCACCTTAAAGTCAAAACGCTGAGGTTCGCCAGTTAACTGATCTACTGTAGTTACTGGAACCAAATTCCCTGCTCCTCCATCACCCTTCAATGCAGGGTCTACAGCAAAACGTGCCATCGGGACAAGCATACCTGCCGCAAGAAACCCACCGGTTCCTGTGAGCATGTAGTTAAGAAATGTCCGCCTGGAAATGTCTTTCTTGCTCATTTCTCTCTGACCTCCTATCCTTCTAAATTAAAAAAGTCCGTATGGACTGTAGAATAATAAAAACTGATACTAGGACATCTCAATCATATCGAAACGGATCGAACAGTGTCAAGAATATCTTGTACAGACCTGCAAAACCGTACCAGAATAATCATTAAATTTGAAATTTTTGTGAACAACGATATATATCTTGACATCCTATGGATTATTCGGTATTTTCTTCCACTAGTTTAACCTCGGTCTTGTATACCAATACAAGACTTTGTTAGTTTTGCCAGCTTTCCATAATTGTTTTTGTTAATCTTTTTCCCTCTCTGACCATGATACTTAACTCCTCCTCTTCTTCATTTCGCTCTAAGAGATAAGCAGATAAATTCAATTGAGTTAAACGATCATAAATGGATATATTGGTGGTTACAAACAAGCAATACGTAAATGGATCGGTCTGAATCGGACCCAGGTTTAAATCCCCCTGAAGAAGATACAACGTTGGGAACAGGATGAGTCTACCGGTTAGTTGTCTTTCCGTATACACACAAATTTCTTCTATCCATTTTTGTTCCTGAACGACCTTCGTTCCTACCTGATTGATTTCAAATGAGAATACAGGAATCAATGCCGTATCGACAAATTCCTTCGCTCCTTCAAATTTTTCCATATCCTCCACAATCCATCGCATACATTCCACTCCCCCTATAGAAAAAGTAAAAACCCGGTCGCCCGAGTTTTTATCTACTATTGGTTTTATCTGTTTTCATAGGGAATGTCAACTTTCCACTTCCACTTCCCATTGTTGAAGCTCTCTCCATTCCGTCGTCAACTTCATGAATTGTGCTTTATTGCCTTCCGATAATGCTTGATCAATCTCCAAGTATAACTTTTTTCGACGTATATGCCGGATCGCTTTATCCATTACAATTTCAGCTAGCAAGCCCATGACACTTTCCTGAGTCACACGCTGTCCTTCCATCGGTTTTCCCTCCAGTACAGCCAAATAATTAGGACAAGTTAAACGATCTTTAAAATGCAGCGAAATGTAGACTTCCTCATTAGGATTTAACCGAATATCATGAAACGCCCGTTCAACATCATAGTAAACTTTTGATTGCTTTTGAAATTGGAAAGGGGTTGCTTGTGAACAGACAGTGGAAATGATGACTTTCTTCTCCCGATTTCGCAAATCATCGGTGAAATGGACTTTCTCCAGAAGGCGATCGTCAGAAAGCATATAATTAAATAACCAAGTTCCCTCTTTCTTCTTCAATTGAAATTTACTCAAAAACCAGCGAATAAACTCCTTTTTTGCAGAAATGGTGACCGCTTCACCCACAGAGAAAACCTCCTTATTTTCCTAATATTCAGATTGTTATTTATGTAAACAGATCTCATTTTTCTTCGCTGTTGTCTTCTTATTTTATTCATCAAATCTTGAACTCATTAACCCTCGCTTTTTTTATCCAAAACAATGTCCTTCATAGCTGCTCCTTCAACGGTTTCCAACAAGGTTTTACCCAAATTCGTCGTTTGGTAGCCCCAAAGGTCGTTATCAAATCGCCCATGACGTAACAATCCCAAATGGATCATCATTTTTAGAATTCGGTTTTTCACAATATCTTCAGGTTGATCATAATAGTAAGAGCGAATTCGCGGGACTACGAACTTGATTAGGACATCCTCCGGAATCCAATACTCTACGGCATGACCAATGACCCGCGCCAACATGGCTAGTCCGGTTACAGGCCGTTTATATAACCGCAGCCAGAATTTGTACATTTCCACGATCAGAATCTCGGCAGGCAGTTGATGGGCTTCCTCAGCCTGAGGAGTTATATAAAGACATTTCCCAGTCACTTCGCGTATGTATCCACGATAAAAGCAAAAATCATAAATCAGGGAAAAACGGTCAGGATATTCTCGAAAATGCCGGCCATATCCAAATCGCCAGCCACCCTTTTCCACTAGCTCTTCTTGCACAGACATCAATTCCATCATTTGCTGCTGATTGCGACGATAGATGACCCCTTCTCCAGTCAAAGCCGGCTCATAACGGAAGACATACTCTAGAAAATGATGTACATCTTGAATAATCGCTAGGCCTTCATCCCTATAAAAGTTCGGTATGCAATCCATTCTCTGATCTCCCAATTCCTTCCTCAGGATTGCAGCTGTCCATAACTTTCTCATATCTACAGGCACTTGGAAGGAGGAACCGGCATAACGGGACATTCCCCGAAAGATCCATCCCTTCTTTAAGGCAACCGATATTAATTTTCTATAGGTATCACGATCAAGATCCTCCAGAAAGGAAAATTTGGCTTTAGCCCTTAAATCTTCAAGAGAAAAAGTTGTCCTGCCATCGAACACAATGTGCATCAAAAAATGAAATTCCTCTTTTCTTAGCGTCTCAAGCTGCTCTTCAATGATGGAGTTTCTCTTGATGGAGGTTAATAGCGATTGAATGAGTTCATTTTTTGAATTGATATTGCAATCACAAGCATAGGTGTCTGCCAGCAGATGTAGCTGATCTATATCAGCATAGCTCAACATTTCTGCGAGACGCATATTGCATCCCTCCCTTCATCCTAGTTCCATTATTGACCGATACAAAGAAACGTTATACCCAAGTAAGAGGAATTTATGCTGTGTTTTTTTGGCCAGCTTTCTATATTTATAAAACAAAAGAGGGTGCACTCTCAAGTATGCGGCATACTTAAGGGGTCACCCTCTTTTTACACTACCTTAATATGAATGGTAGCTATTCATGTTATTGTTGTAGCTGCTGTAGCTGTCATAGTAGCTATCCTTCTTGCAGCTGTCCTCGCAGTGGTGGTGGTGCTTCGTAATGTGGTGGTGGTGATAGTAGTGCTTATAGTGGTTGTGCGTGTCACAAGAAGATTTATAGCCCTTGCATTTGCAATGTTTCTTGTACTTTTTCCATTTTTTATGAAATCCCATGTTTCTTGCCTCCTCATTCGTGATACTTCAATGTATGAAGGAGAGGCAAAAAAAGTATGGACGATTGTCCCTGGTCTCGAAGAATCCACATTCATCTAGGAAATAAAATTAATTAGAAGCCATTCCGGTCAATCGGCTTCTCCATTCCTGGACCAGCTCATGTTCATCATTGAGTTCTTCCAAACGATCGAGGTAACCCTCCGCAACAGCTACTTCCCCAAGTAGATAGGCAAGTTCAATCAGCTTTAGCAAAATGGATTCTTCTTGATCATCAAGCTCTAACGCTTCTTGGAAAACGATCTTGGCCTCTTTCAGCTTTCCGTCCTTTTGCAGTGCCTCTCCCATCACTTGAAAGGCTCCAAGGTGATCTTTATCAAACTTCAGTAGCTGTTCACCATAACCAATAGCCTCGTTCAATAGACCCAACTGCAACGCAGTTACCGCACAGCCAAATAAAGCATCAACCGATGCAGTATCCTGGCTTATACATTGCTGAAATAAAGAATAGGCTTCCTCAAATTTTCCAATTCGACTGAATAGTTTTGCTTGACTTAAGGTCATCCGATCCTCATAGTCGGTACCTTGCAATAGCTCTAAATGCTCAGCCGCTTTTTCAAACTCACCCATTTCAATATAGACTTCACCGAGAATATACCGAACATCATGTTCATCTGGCATTTGTTCAAGAACGCTTTCTAAATAACGGCAGGCTACGTCTGGCATGTTTTGCATCAGGTAAATATCCGCTAGAAGAATGGCCGATCGAATATGATCCGGTTCTAAGTCAACACATATCAAGAGTTCATCCATTGCCTCATCCAACTTGCCAAGATCAATCATCATTTCTGCACGAAGTGTTCGAAAATCAATCTGGACATCTGTTGACATGTCTTCAAAATAGGGTTCCACCTCTTGCATCAGGGATAGCGCTGTATCCACATGTCCCAAATCGTAAAAAATATCGGCTAGCTCAAAAAGTAAATCAGGATCATGACTTGCTTGACTCATTATCAATTTAAGTTGAGACAGACCCTCTTCTACCTTTCCCGCACGAATGTGATTCATCGCATGATCAATTTGCTCATATATACTTCCGTTCATTCATCTTCCTCCATCCATAAAATTTACTTGTTCAGGCAAACCAAATAAAATAAGCGTCAAATCGAGACTGTCGATTAATAGGCTGATGTAAATCTATTCATGAGGCTTGTACCGTTGTAACCGGAATTTCTCCGATTAGCTTGACCAATAAAAAGAATTCAGTCTAAATAACCGGAAGATTTCCGATTACAGAGGTGAAACAACTAATTTTCAATGTAATTCAGAGCTATAATCGGAATTTTTCCGATTATACACCAATTCTAATCCTAAAAAGGACCAATAAACGGAAAAATTCCGGTTAGACAAACGGTAATCGGAAGTATCAAATCTCCAGTCATTTAACTTTTTTAATTAATAAAGGAAATACTCCGCTTATTGTAGTCGATCGCACCGATATTGACCGACAAGACCAATTATAAGCGGATTATTTCCCTTTATTTTTACTTATTCTCTTTGAAATAAGCGGAGAATTTCCAATTATGTCCTGTTCATTGAGGGGCTTTCCCTATTCAAGTTCTTGATAGCCAACTCATAGTTACTACGGTAATCATTATTCCTAAAAATCCAGCTACTAAACCTGTATTCGGTGATGGAGAATAGCCAGACCCATGATTAAAACTGAGCGGGTCCCCAATACTCGCCATAATCTGTAATCGAATGTCTAATGTCTGATCGTTTTTCGTTGTACTAGCCTTTAATTGATCGATAGATAAGATTAGATTGGCTGTCTTTAGTTCTTTCCAATCTCCCCGTTGGACGAGAAAAGTGTCATCCGATCGGAAGGTACCAAACATGAGCACCCCAAATACTAGTAAGAAAAGGATAGATACCGTAGTCAGCCATCGTTTGAGCCCAATAGGAAGATGAAAAACATTCGCGGAAATTGGAAATGTCCATTTATCTTCACGGGCTAAACGGGTCATAACATTATCAACCATAGAATGATGGTTTTCTGGTAGAGTCACAGAATCAAGTTCCAATTCAAATAATTTACTGCTTTCCTTCCAAATGACATACTCCATATGACAATCCTGACAGCTTTGTAGATGTTGCTTCATCGCCTTCATCGAATGTTCAGGTAAGGTGTGGTCGACATAGCCCGCCATCAAATGGATTGCATCTGTGCATCTCATGTCTTGTTCATCCCCTTTACTTCATCCCATCTTCCCTCTGCAAAGTAGGATTCCAGCTGGCTCTTAATGCTGCTTCGCGCCCTAAACAGAAGAGATTTAACCGAGCTCACAGTCGAGTCCAGCATATCGGCAATTTCCTTGTAATCTTTATCCTCATATTCACGTAAAATCAAGGCATGCCGCTGTTTTTCCGGAAGGTTCTCGATCGCTAAACGAACCAACCGTTCTCTTTCCGTCCGCAGCAGCTCCGATTCAGGCAACCGTTCATAAGCAGCACTTGGGTCTACTTTGCTATCTTCAATATAAACTTCCGAATTCCTGCTTTTACGAAGCTCACTTAATACCGTATTTCTGGCAATTGTATATAACCAGGTGGAAAAAGAGGCTTCCGCATCGCGAAAGGATTGCAGGCTTCGATATGCCTTATAGAAGGTCTCTTGGCATAAGTCCTCGGCTACATGATCCAAATGGGTATTACTAAGCATATGTACAATAAACGCTAAAATTCGCTTTTCATAACGTGTAATGATTTCAGCATAATATTCAACCTGACCATCTTTTATTTCACGGATTAATTGGGAATCTGTTAACATGTCTCCCCTGCCCCCTAGTTAGCTGTTTAAACAGCCTTTCTCCTATTACAAGCATTATGACGGATTACGGTTCAAAAAGGTTTCACGAAAATGTGAAAAAAGATGATTACTCGTCCTATTCGCCAAGATCAGTCAGATTCCTGCAAAAAAAACAAAAAATATATCTTCCAATTTGTGTCTTCATCATGATCGAATAACACAGGAAGATATATTCTATCTTATTTTCTTACCACTAAAAAAAGTTTGATGACATCTTCGAATGGCTTTAATGGCTTTAAATAGAAGATTTTCTTAATAGGAGTAAGCATACGTTCGATTCGCTTTCACATAATTTCCTTCCAACTTGTCAACTTCTCCTATCCATTTTCCATGTACCGCAACGAAAGTAGGCTTCATCACCTCTACCGTATTCATGCTGAATTGTTTTTTCGGCACAATTAGAACATCTGCATCGGCCCCTATATGCAAGGACCCCTTTTGTGGATAGATCCCAAATAATTTAGCAGGGGTACTTGCTCTTGTCTTCACTAACATCATCAAATAACGAAGGATCTCTTGTTCTTTCTCTAAATGAGGAATGGCACACTCTTGCCCGTCGACCCAAAAGGAACTAGTCACATAGGGATCTATCCTTCTACTCCACTTCTGCCACGGCCTATGCTCATCGGCTTGAACTTGAAAAACCGTTCTAGGTCTTGACGTTCGTTTCATTTTCCCATAAGGGATCAGAATAGGAAGGGTCATGGAGGGTGGCAATCGATGATAAGCCTGCTCCTCCAGCTTGATTACCAAACCTATGCGTTCTAATCGAGGTTGCCACCATTCCCAATCTATCTGATCAAAAGTCTGTTCCAGCTCGATTACCTTTACTCTGTAATGATCTAGTTTCTGTAAAATTTCTTTATTCGCTTCAGACAGCACAATCTGATAAACATAGTCCATTCCTTCCAAAGTTCGAAATGGATGGCTTTCCACTGTCCAAGCATGGAACTCCGTTAAAGTAGGGTGGATTTTCTTTATACATGTGGTTACACCATGATGATAATCGGGCTGACCATTCACGGGACAAGTCGAGATGAAACCAGGAAGAACAAAACATTCCGTAGCATCCACCACTTTTTCACCCCCTCGGGGACGGATGGACGATTTAATCTCCGATATCTTTCCTCGATCTATCATGATATCTTCTTTTTTGACCCCTCCGCCATAAATGAGTGTACCACCCTTAATCATCGTCCTCATATACGCCCCACCTTTACATGATTTCTCTGCTTCTGCCACCGTTTATCCTCATCTACAATTTCAATGGTTCGTCCAATGACCAAAAAGACAAAGCTCGCTACGATGGCAAATATATCTGTCCATGGGTAGACTAACAGCATTAAGCGGGTTGGCTCCGCGATCAGTCCACACCACCCCTCCGCAAAGGTATCAATCCAGCCTATCATTTCCGCATCTCCGGTAATTTCTTGGATGTACGCATGCAGGCCAAAGGGTAGCTGTATGGTAAAATGGAGCAGTAAGTGGCTTGACCTAGATAGCTGAAAGAAATGCTTCCCCGCATATCCTTGAATAATAAAAAGCAGAAAGGTCACTCCACCAAAAGCCATAATGAGAACTTCATACAAGCGGGAAACCAAATCGGTTTGTGGAAACAAATGCCATAAGGTAAAGGGTACCACCCAGAGCTTGATGAGAACCATAGCAGAGATACTGCCTATGGATAATACCAAATAGTATAGTAGACGAATCAAAATTCCCCCTTCCCCCTTTGTCCCACATCTCTATCGAAGCTCTTTACTGCACCTACACAAGGGCTCTCTTTATCAAAAAGATATGACGGGAAATCCAAAAAGATGACATGCTAATTTGCTTCCTCCAATTTCCTGAGGGTCTCAAGAAAATTTGTCATTGTTTTTTAAGCTTCCTTTAAGGAAAAAAGGGTTAAATAAGAATATATCCATTCGTGAATCAATAAAGGAGGAAAACATAATGTCAGGTAAATCCATTCGAAATATCATGATTTCTTTTCTAGCAGGTTCTTTGCTCACCGGCAGCTTTTGGCTAGGCGTAGAAAACGCCTCCTATTTCAAGGATAAATCAGAGGATGCAGCCTCATCTGCATCCGTGTTCACCCCATCCCAGAACGTGAAAAATGCAGCATTCCTGGAAACACAGGGCAACAGCGACATTGCCAAAATGGTAGAAGAAGCCGGACCTGCCGTCATTAAAATTGAAACGGAGTCCATGGAAAAATCATCGCTCTCTGAACGAGACCTGCTCTTTAGGCAATTTTTCGGAGGAGAATATCCTGGGTCTCAGTCTGAACAAAAGAAGCAATCCCTCGGTTCCGGTTTCATTATCAGTAAGGAAGGTTATATCCTCACCAATCATCACGTAGTGGATGGGGCTGACCAAATTAAAGTAAATATCGTAGGGGCTGACAAGAAATACGATGCTCAAGTAGTCGGTGAAGATCCAGAGCTTGATCTCGCTGTTTTAAAAATAACGCCAGATAAAGATATTCCTATTCTGAAAATGGGGAATTCAGACCAAATCCAAGTCGGTGAATGGTCGGTTGCGATCGGAAATCCCTATGGTCTGGATCACACCGTAACCGTGGGAGTCATCAGCGCAAAACAAAGGCCGCTCAATATCGGACAAGCGAAATTTAAAAATCTGCTACAGACAGATGCTTCTATTAATCCGGGTAACAGCGGCGGCCCTCTCCTCAACCTGCAAGGAGAAGTGATTGGCATTAACACCGCCATCAATGCAGAAGCACAAGGAATTGGATTTGCCATCCCCATTAATACCGTTCAAGAAGTATTGGATGATCTGATCCATAAAGGAAAGGTATCCCGTCCGTGGTTGGGGGTAACTATACAGGATATGACACCTGAATTAGCCAAGTACTTTGAAATGGAAATGACTGAGGGTGCTGTGATTGGTTATGTGGCTACGGGAAGCCCTGCGGAAAAGGCAGGTTTACAGCAAGGGGATATCATTGTCGAAATGGATAAGCAAAAAGTAAAAAACAGTGAACAGCTTATAAGTTCAATTGAAAAAGCAAAAGTGGGTGAAAAGCGGAGCTTGCTCATCATCCGAAATGGACAATTTAAAACCCTAACTGTTATCATTGGAGAAAAGAAGTATAATAATCAGTAAATTACAAGAAAGTTCTAATACGTATCAAAAAGCCTCCGGCATAAGCCCGAGGTTTTTTCATGAAGGCAGGTGAATTCATTGAACAAAGAACACATCCTAGTTGTCGATGATGATCAAAAAATCGCCAACATGCTTAAGCGGGCCCTGGAATATGAGGGTTATAAAGTCAAAGCCGTTCTCGACGGAGAGGATGCCTTGCTATCGGTTATGGAACACTCCATTGATTTAATCATTCTGGATGTCATGCTCCCTGGGCTAAGCGGTTGGGAAATTTGCCGGGAAATCCGGACACACCATGCCATACCCATCATCATGCTGACAGCCAAAGATGAAATCGAAGAAAAAGTAAAGGGACTCGATTTAGGAGCGGATGACTACATGGTAAAACCCTTTGCCCTCAATGAACTGTTAGCACGGATCCGCGCCCAGCTTAGAAGGCATCAACCTACCCTGGATACACAAGATGTTCTGACCTTCGCCGATATTTCGTTAAATCGGGAAAGCCGGGAATGTCACAGGGGAGAACAAAAAATTAATCTTCGCGGCAAAGAATTCGACCTCCTTGAGTACTTTATGCACAACCCGAACAAGGTTTTATCCAAAGATCAAATTCTGGATCAGGTATGGGGGTACAACCATCAAGGAGAGTCGAATGTGATCGAAGTGTACGTGGCTTCCCTGCGCTCAAAGCTAGAGGAAGGGATGCGGCCTCGCCTCCTTCAGACCGTTCGAGGATTGGGATATATCTTGAAGGGGGACCGTTAGATGCCCATTCGTCTTAAGTTATCCTTTTGGTATAGCGGAGTTTTCCTTTTAGTCATGGGGCTGTTTTGTACCTATATTTATCTCTTCTTTACTCATCGGGAGATGACACAAATTGACCGGCACTTGTGGGAACGGGGCCAGGAAATTCATCAAGCCATCAAAGTGGTTGATATTTATCCATTCCCCATGCAGCGGCTTGTTCTTCCCGATATGAATGTTTTTTCGTCTTCAGAGGTCTTCCTGCAAATCATCAATCCCCAGGGGACGATTCTCTCCCGATCGGAATCCTTAGGTGATTACCGACTCCCTATCAGTAAACAAGCCCTTGAAAGGATTTTGCAAAGGGAGGATTTCTATGAAACAAAGGTGGTTCAGAATACCCACATTCGCATGTACTACCTGCCCTTATACACCGAAAATCAGCTCGTAGGAATTCTGCAAGTAGCAGAATCCCTCTATACCTTCCAGCGATCATTGAGTACATTGCGCTGGCTCCTCTTCTTTGGGGCACTGACAATTACGACCTCCTCAGCCATCATTGGATGGTTCTTAGCAGGAAAGGCACTTCAACCCATCCATAAAATCATCGAGACAACGGGTGCTATTGAGAGGGATGGAAAATTGGATCAACGAATCCTCCATACGGGGCCTCCTGATGAAATCGGGAAGTTGTCCACGCAAATCAACCTCATGATGGAAAAAATCGAGAATATGTATCGAGAATTAGAAGAATCATATGAAGCCCAACGTCGTTTTGTAGCAGATGCTAGCCATGAGCTTCGCACTCCCCTTACCTCCATTCGAGGAAATATGGATTTTTTGCGTAAGCTTTATGTTGAGAAAGGCCTATTCTCTATCGAAGCTACTGATGACATCATTGAAGAATTAGAAAGAGTATCTCGTATGGTCCATCACCTTTTAGCATTGGCCCGAGCCGATGCCGGATATAAAGTACAGATGGAGGTTATTCCCCTACAGGATTGGCTCATAGAATGGCTGGATCAAGTAAAAGGAATGGCTAAACCAACTGTGGAATTTCATCATGATCCGCTTGAAAATCTGACTGGGGCAATCGTGCGGGGGAATCGGGACTTGTTGAAACAAATTTTCCTGATCCTACTCGAAAATGCCTTTAAATATACCCAGGCAGGCTATGTTCATTTGGCTTTTGCCATTGAACAAAAGCAGATTAAATTTATCATAGATGACACAGGAGTGGGTATTCCGGAACAAGAGCTTCCCCATGTATTTGACCGTTTTTACCGCGGAGGAAATGTCCGCCCCTTACAAGGAACAGGTTTGGGTTTATCCATTGCCAAGTGGATTGTCGATCAGCATGGGGGAATGCTCCATATTCAAAGCACGTTGGGAAAAGGGACTTGTGTGGAAGTTCACATTCCCTTGGTGTAGTCTACTTTAAGTTTCCTGCCTTACCCATCAGGGCTGCTACGACATCTAGCATCTCTGTGGTCTGATTGAGCGTACTCATCAGCTTACTTCGGCTAATCTTCAATTTAGGAATTTGAAAAACAGGTTTAGGGACTGGCTTTGGCAAGGGACTGACAGCTGTATGAACCCCTCTTCGTCCCGGATATCGCATTCCAGGGGGGGAAATGACAGGCAGCTGTGCACTTGCCGGGGCTACCACTGGTTTATTAAACATCGCCTTCAATCCACTGAATAACCCCTTTTTCTTCTTTTCTTTTTTGGCAGTCTCCTTTTCTCCCATTCCCTGTTTTTTATCCTTTTTCCTGGACTGCCTCTCTTGCATCATTTGATTCATAAATTGTTTAGCATTTTTATGAATTTTTTCATTATCAACCGATTGTCCCGCTCTAAATTGCTTGATGACTTCCGGATGCTGGGTCAAATACATCATCACTTCCGGTTTAGCCTTTAGCCACATCGCATTTTCCTTAATCCACTGATACAGTACCGGGTTCGTAGCCACCAGCATCTTAAATTCCTTCTTTTTCATGTTTACACTTCCTCTCATATACACTCTATTCCTTTATCATATGGGCAGCAGGGCCAATGTGTATGGGTATACGCCCATCCTTTCCTAACTTGGGCTTTATTCCAAAATGGGCCCTTACCTATGGACAGATGCCCATACCAAAATCAGGATATATGCGTAGTATGTTATTGTTCGCAAGGAACAAATGACAATCGAAGAGGAGGAGTTCTTAAATGAGTAGCTTCAGCGGAATCTTTGATGATGAAGGCTTCCTTATTATTCTCGTTCTGTTCATTCTGTTAGTTATCGTAGGTGCAGGAGAAGATTAAACTGGCAACCCAATGGAAGCATGATTCATTAGGGAAGGGAGGAATCACGCATGAGCAGCTGGTCTGGTGGATTGTTTGATGACGAAGGCTTCTTGATTATTCTGGTTCTCTTCATTTTACTTGTTATCGTTGCAGCAAGTGAAGATTAATCTAAAAAGGTAAAGGGAGGATGCCTGTGGCATCCTCCCTTTATCCTTTTACGATACTTGTTAAAATGGATTCAAAGCCTGGGAACGAAACATCGATAGCCTCCGCCTGCTCAATGGTGGTCTCCCCGTCTGCTACCAATCCAGCAATGGCCATGGCCATGCCGATCCGATGGTCCCCATGACTTTGACAGCGCGCACCGCTAAGCTTGGAGGAACCATGGATGATCATTCCATCTTCGGTAGGTTCCACCCCAGCTCCCATCCTCTTTAATTCATGTACCATCACATCGATTCGGTTCGTTTCCTTCACTTTCAGTTCTTCCGCATCTCGAATCACCGTGGTTCCTTCCGCCTGGCTGGCCAGCACCGCTATGATCGGAACTTCATCAATTAAGCGGGGAATAATGGAACCCCCAATCTCAATCCCTTTAAGCGAGGCCTGTTTGATATATAAATCCGCTACAGGTTCTCCACCTGCTACCCGTTCATTTAAAATTTCCAAATGGGCTCCCATTTCCTGAAGCACGTCAAGTATACCCGTCCTGGTGGGATTGATCCCCACATTGCGAATCAACAACTCACTTCCAGGAACAATCGCTGCCGCAGCCAAAAGGAAGGCTGCAGAAGAGATGTCCCCAGGGACATGGATTTCTTCCTGCTGCGTCAAATCCTGACCACCCGCAATGGAAACCCCTCCATCAAAACTGCGAAGCTCTACTCCAAAGGAGGAAAGCATTCTTTCCGTATGATCTCTAGACAGGTGCGGCTCATAGACCGTGGTTAACCCATCGGCTTGCAAGCCTGCTAAGATAATCGCTGATTTTACCTGTGCGCTGGCGACTGGGGAATGGTATTCTATCCCGTTTAGCTGCCCTCCGCGTATCGATAGGGGGGTAAATTCCCCATTTGATCTTCCATCAATTTTAGCCCCCATCTGCCTTAAGGGATGGACAACCCGCTTCATAGGCCGGCGCGCGATGGATTCATCACCAATCAATGTAGAGTGAAAGGGTCTCCCAGCTAAGATCCCTGACATCAAACGAATCGTCGTACCTGAATTGCCTACATCAAGTACTTCATGCGGCTCGGTTAACCCTTCCAAACCCAAGCTTTCCACGACAACCTGATCACCGCTCTGCTGTATGGAAACCCCCATTTGACGAAAACAGCTTATCGTACTTAAACAGTCTGCGCCAGGCAGAAACCCAAAAATCCTTGCTGTTCCATTTGCCATGGAGCTAAACATGACCGCACGATGGGAGATCGATTTATCGCCAGGAACATGGACTTCACCTGCTATTTGCTTTGCCCGTTTGGTTGTTAGCATCTGTCTTTCCTCTCTTCCTCATTACTCACGGGAGTATATCCTGTAGCCTTCTTCTGTCATCACTTCTCTTGCTCTTTCCATATCCTCTTCATTGCGGAAGGTAATAGTCAAGACTCCCATAATATCTTCGCGGATTTCTAAAATCCGAATGTTCGTAATGCTGATTTCCTTCGTACCCAGCAAAGTGGTAATTTTACCTATGACACCAGGGTGATCGGGAACATCCACAAACAAATCGTAAAGGGGAGCAATGGCCCCTTTCTTTCTTTCGGGCAATTGATTGCGGAAATCCCGGGCTTCTTTGAAAAAGTTCTCAATCGCTGTCCCGTCCGATTCCTTTACAAAATTCATGATTTCGTCTAGTACCTTCTTCCAGTCTTCTACCAAAGTGAGCATAACCTTCCGATTATGAACCAGGATATCTCTCCACATTTGCGGGTTGCTGGACGCAATCCGGGTAATATCTCGAAAACCTCCTGCAGCCAACCGGTTATACCAAGGAGAATGTTCACTATACCTCTCAACTTGATTGACCAATGCTGCTGCAATAATATGAGGAAAATGACTTATGGCACCAACGATCTTATCGTGTTCCTCCGGATCGAGCACGACGATATTGGCCTTGGTGTTTTCCAACAGATTTTTCAAGTCGTCGACGGCTGCTTGCGGAATGCTCCGATCAGGGGTAAGTACATAGTAAGCATTCTCAAACAAGCGATCATGGGCAGCTTCTACCCCTGATTTATGCGACCCTGCCATCGGATGTCCTCCGATGAAATGAACATTCTTTTTTTGGAAATCCTGAGTCCACTCCACGATGCTCCCTTTCGTGCTTCCCGTATCGGAAATAATCGCACCTTCCTTTAAAGGAGTATAACGGAGAAATGAAATCAACTCAAACAGCTTAGCTACAGGCGAACAAAGAAAAATATAATCTGCATGCTGCACTGCCTCCGCCAAATGAGTGGTTCCTCTATCAATCACACCAAAAGCCATCGCATTTCTTAAGTTATTTTCATCAATATCAAAACCAATAATTTTAATTTTCTCACTTTTCAAAGAAAGGGCTAGTGACCCTCCAATGAGTCCCACGCCCAATATGGCTGCTTGCTTCACTTATAACACCTCTCGTAAGGCTTCTATGAATCCTTCATTCTGATCCTGGCTTCCAACCGTTACCCGTATCGCTGTCGGAAACCCAAGCGGAACACCTGAACGGATAATGTATCCTTTCTTTAGTAGAGCTTGGAATACTTCATTCCCATTTTTTCCTGTTTCTACCAAGACGAAGTTCCCTTGCGATGGGTAGTAAAATAAGCCCATTTGCTCAAAAGCGCTATAAAGCTGTTCACGCCCTGCGGCATTGGACTCCCGGCACTGGCGTACAAATTCTTGATCTTTTATAGCGGCGATCGCTGCTTTTTGAGCTAAGCTGTTTGTATTAAAAGGCTCACGCACCCGGTTCAATTTATCGATAATATCAGGAGAAGCGATTCCATAGCCCACCCTTAAACCAGCAAGTCCGTAAATTTTAGAAAATGTGCGCAGGATCAGAACATTAGGATAATCGGTTAATAATGGCAGCGATTGCGGGTAAGCCTCATCCGTTACATATTCATAGTAAGCCTCGTCTAAAACCACAAGCGTCGTTTTTGGTACCTTATTTAAAAAATCTCGGATTTCTATTTCATGGTTTATCGTTCCGCTTGGATTATTTGGATTACATATCCATACCACACGGGTTTGCTCGTTGATCCTTGCCAAAATCCCTTCCAAATCATGGACCCCAGCCTTCAAAGGCACCTCAACAGCGTCTGCCCCTTCAATGGTAGCTGTTGTTTTGTACACAGGGAAAGTAGGTTCAGCCATCACGGTATTGGTACCCGATTGTAAATAAGCGCGTGATGTCAACATCACAAGCTCATCTGATCCATTTCCAAAAATCAACTGATTTCCGTTTACGCCCAAAAAGTCCGCCAAGACTTCTCTTAGCTCCATACTGGCTCCATCCGGATAAATCGCCAATTGATCCAGAAGGGAAGCAATCGCTTCTTTCACCTTGGGTGAGCTGCCAAACGGATTTTCATTGGAGGCAAGCTTTACTATCTTATCCAAACCCAATTCCCTTTTCACTTCATCGATTGGCTTTCCCGGCTGATAAACCGGCAAATCAACGATTTGTGTTTTAGCGATCATCATTCTCACTCCTAATGGACTGAACCGAAGACTGGCCAGCCAATTTTTCTTTATCTTACTCCAGATAATAGGTTTTGTACAAATATTTTTATCTTTTCTAAGCCGATCGATCGGTTATTTGCTGCCAATAATTCTTCTTTTACTTCTTCAATAACCTGAACAAGTGCGCTTCCTACAATGATCCCGTCACTATGAGGAGCCAGCTGTGTCATCTGCTCGGGTGTAGATACGCCAAATCCAACGGCAACTGGAACTCTCGCATACTTTTTCACTTCTTGTAAAAACGATTCGATTCCTTCTGATAGCTCTCGTCTAGCCCCTGTAACTCCTAAGGAAGAAACACAGTATACGAAGCCTTCTGCTTGTTCGGCAATTGTCTTGATCCGCTTATGGGATGTTGGAGCCACAAGAGAAATGAGAGGGATTTTATAATGTTGAGAGATTTCTTTCAGTTCACCGCTCTCCTCCACTGGAAGGTCAGGAATCAGCAAACCATCGATCCCCGCCTGCTTCATCTGCTCGAATAAAGAAGGAAACCCAAACTGCATGACGGGATTGAAATAAGTAAACAAAATAATCGGTATGGTTAATCCTCTCTGACGCATTTCTCCCGCCATTTGGATACAATCCTCAATCGTTACCTTATGCTTCAGTGCCCTTGCGGAAGCCCGTTGAATGGTTGGTCCGTCCGCCAACGGATCAGAATAGGGCACACCCAGTTCAAGAATACCCGCTCCCGCCTCCTCTAAAGCCAAAGCAATGTCAATGGTTGCTTCCCGATGGGGATCTCCCCCTGTAATAAACGGGATAAACAGCGGGGAAGTTTGACCCTTGAAATGATCTTCGATACGATTATTGCCTATTGTATTATTCATGACCTTCTTCCCCCTTGCCATATTTCTGAATGGCTTCAACATCCTTATCTCCCCTGCCTGATAAACAGACGACCAGGATGTGATCGGACGGAAGCTGAGGTGCCAGCTTCCTGGCTTCCGCAATCGCATGGGAGCTTTCCAAAGCTGGAATAATACCTTCCAACTGACATAATAGACGCAGTGCCTCAAGGGCTTCTTGATCGGTAATAGGATGATAGCTTGCCCGACCAGTTTCTTTCAGATAAGCATGTTCCGGTCCGACTCCTGGATAATCTAATCCTGCGGAAATCGAATAGGGCTCTTGAATTTGACCCAATTCATCCTGCAACAGATACGTCAGTGAACCATGAATAACTCCTTTTCTCCCTCTAGCAAAGGTAGCAGCGTGCATATCTGTATCAATTCCATGACCAGCTGCTTCCACTCCGATTAATCGAACGGATGAATCCTCGACAAAGGGATAAAAAATCCCCATGGCGTTACTGCCACCTCCTACACACGCTACGACTGTATCAGGCAGACGGCCTTCAAGCTCCAATATCTGCTGCTTCGTTTCATCCCCTATGATCCGCTGAAAATCTCGAACCATCATCGGATAAGGGTGGGGACCCACAACAGAACCTAAGAGATAAAAGGTATCCTCTACATTTGTCACCCAATAACGTATGGCTTCATTCGTGGCATCCTTTAAGGTTTTCGTCCCTGAAGAGACCGGGATCACTTCCGCACCTAACAGCTCCATTCGAAAAACATTGAGTTGTTGGCGTTTGATATCCTCTTCACCCATGAATACTTTACACTCTAATCCAAATTTTGCTGCAACCGTAGCAGAGGCCACACCGTGCTGGCCAGCTCCTGTTTCTGCTACGATCTTCCCTTTTCCCATTCGCTTAGCCAACAGACCCTGTGCTAATGCATTATTTAATTTATGGGCACCCGTATGGTTGAGGTCTTCACGCTTCAAATAGATCTTAGCTCCACCAAGATGCTCCGTTAGGCGATCGGCAAAATAAAGGGGAGTGGCTCTCCCCGAGTAATATTGATAATGACGCTGAAGCTCTTCTTGAAATAAGGGGTCCACTTGGGCTTCCCGATAGGCCTGTTCTAGCTCCTCCAATGCGTTCATTAAGGTTTCCGGTACATATTTTCCGCCGAATTCTCCAAATCTGCCAAATTCATTTGGTACAACGAACATTCCTTTTCACCCTTTCTGCCATTTCCTTGACCTTGTTCACATCTTTTATTCCATTGGTCTCCACACCGCTAGCCACATCGATTCCATCTATTTGGCATTGGGATAGCAAACCATCTACATTCTCCACTGTAATCCCGCCTGCCACCAAAAGCTTCACTTGATGCTCCGAGCACCACTCTTGATAAGCAGGAATAATATCCCAGTTAAATGACATTCCCGTCCCCCCTGCAGCTTGGGGATCAAATGTATCTAGCAACAGATAATCAATGACAGAACCATATTCCTGACTTGGAAGGCTTACGCTCCCTTCCTTCCCTACATGGAAGGCCTTAATCACCTCAACGCCCCATGTATCTTTTATATACCGGCAGAAGGCTGGTTCTTCATCCCCATGGAGTTGGATCACATCTAAAGGAGCCGCTTGAAAGACCCGCTTTAACTGTTCCACATCCGGTTGGATAAAAACGCCTACCTTTTTGATGCCATGCGGTACATGCGGAAGCAATTCTTGGAGTTGTTCCAAACTGACTTGTCTCTTGCTTGGAGCAAGAATAAAACCAACAAAATCTATGGACAAGCCCTGTAAATCGGAAAGCGATGATACCTCGCGAAATCCACAGCATTTTAATAACTTACTCATGATCCGACTAGCTCCACAACCGCTTCCTGAATATTTTCCTGACGCATAAAGTGTTCCCCCACTAATACCGCACGAACACCGAGATGTTTTAAATATTCGATATCTTTACTGGAATGAATCCCACTTTCACTTACAACTGGAATCTTCGATGGAATGAAGGGCATCAATTGTTCAGTGGTTTGCAGATGGGTTTCAAAAGTCTTTAAATTGCGATTATTAATGCCAAGGATGGCAGGCTCTGTGCAAGACAAAACCTGATCCAACTCCTCGCGATTGTGGACCTCAATCAACACGTCCATTCCTAATGACTTCGCCAACCCCTCCAGTTCTGTCAGCTGTTTGGCTTCTAGAATAGCCGCAATCAACAGGATACAATCCGCTCCGATGCTTCTAGCCTCATATACCTGTAACGGATCTATTATGAAATCTTTACGCAAAAGCGGAATCGAGGAGATGTGATCTTTTATCGTTTGAAGGTATTGTTTATTTCCCTGGAAAAAATTCTCATCGGTAAGCACAGACATAGCTTCCACCCCTGCCTGTTCATATGCCTTGGCAATACTCACTGGATCAAAATCAGGCCGAATTAACCCTTTGGAGGGAGAAGCTTTCTTCACCTCTGCGATCACACTAATCGGGCGATGACTATGAAGAAGATTTTGAACAAAAGGTCGGATGGGGAGAAGTTCTCCTTTTTGGTCCTCTAGCATTTTCGGATTGAATATTTCTTTCAGCTGTTCAATTTCTCTCTTCTTTTGCTCTACGATTCTGCTAAGCATTAGACATCCTCCTTGTCAATCCAATCAATTGTTCAAGCTTGGCCATAGCCCCTCCTTGATCAATGATTCTTGCCGCACATTCAACCCCTTCGCGCAAGGATTCACATTGATCAGCTAAATATAAGGCAGCCGCACTGTTGGCTAATACAATATCACGATCCGCACCCTTTTCTCCTAAAAACACATTTCGTATGCTTTCAGCATTTTCTTCTGCTTTTCCTCCTGAAATATCCTGCAATGAATAACGGGAAAGGCCTAATTCCTCGGGGGTTATCTGGTAGGTACGAATGTCTCCCTCTTTTAATTCCACGATCTGCGTTCCTGCAGCCACACTAATCTCATCGAGGCCATCCTCTCCTGCCACGACAAGGCAGCGGACAGCACCCAATTCCCTTAGGACATGTACCAATTTCTCAGCTAATTTCCCGTCATATACGCCTATGATTTGGCGATCCGCTTGAGCCGGATTCGTTAAGGGTCCCAGAAGATTGAACACCGTTCGAAAGCCGATTTCTCTTCTCGTAACTGCGGCATGCTTCATGGCCTGGTGATAGAGGGGAGCAAACATGAAGCAAAGATTGGTTTCCTCTAAACAGCGTATCGATTCCTCTATTCCGAGTTGGATATGGACTCCCAATTTCTCCAGTACATCAGCACTTCCGCTTTTACTGGAAACCGCTCGATTCCCATGCTTTGCTACACGAACTCCTCCAGCAGCTGCAACAATAGCGGAAGCAGTTGAAATGTTAAAGGTTTTCCCCCCATCTCCACCGGTTCCACATGTATCGACGAGATTGGTTGTATCCACTTCCATCTTTAAAGAATGGTCTCTCATACTCAGAGCAAAGCCTGTTATTTCCTCAATAGTTTCCCCTTTGATTCGCAAAGCAGTAAGAAAACTAGCCAACTGGGAAGAGGTTACCACTCCAGCCATGATCAAATTCATCGCTTCTCTCGACTCTTCTCGACTTAAATGCTTCAATTCTACTACTCTATTTAGCAGCGGCTGAAACATACTCATCCTCCTCCATCCTCTCTTGGCATTCCAACTAAGCCGATTACACTTCATTGCTGGAATGCAACTGTTGTGCCCTACAGGGCCCTCTTCTAAATGCTGGTGCCCTACATCAAATCTACTTTCTTTCACTAACGTCTCCGCCTCTTGAAATCAGGCCTCTATTACAGGGGATCCCCCGACTTCATTTCTCTGCAGGATTGACCGATAATAACTCCATCTGTTTAGCCATTTGGATGGCGCGAAGCATTCCTTTTGCTTTATTTTCCGTTTCCTCAAATTCTTTTTCCGGATCCGAGTCAGCTACGATGCCTGCACCCGCTTGGATATAAGCCTTCCCATTCTTGAATACAATCGTCCGAATCGTAATGCAAGAATCCATGTTTCCTGTAAAGCTAAAGTAACCAATTGCCCCTGCATAAGAATTGCGAGCTAGCGGCTCTAATTCTGCTATAATTTCCATCGCTCTCAATTTAGGAGCACCGGAAACCGTTCCTGCAGGAAAACAGGAAACCAACGCATCAAAAGCGTCCTTATCATCCTGCAGCCTTCCCGTCACATGGGAAACAATGTGCATGACGTGAGAATAGAGTTCTACCTCCATCAACTGCTCCACCTTCACCGTTCCATATTGGGATACTCGGCCAAGGTCATTTCTTCCCAAATCGACGAGCATATGATGTTCTGCCCGCTCTTTTTCATCGGCTAGCAGATTTTCGATCAATTCTTGATCTTCTTCTTCTGTTCTTCCTCTTCTTCTCGTCCCTGCGATCGGACGGTTTTCTACCTTTCCATTTTCAACCCTAACCAAAAGTTCTGGAGACGTTCCCACCAATATTTCCTCTTCCGAAAATTGCAGGAAGTACATGTAAGGAGATGGATTTAAGGAGCGAAGAACCCGATAGACATGAAACGGCTCAGGTGGTTCAGGGACTTCAAACCGCTGAGAAAGAACGACTTGGAAGATATCTCCTGATGAGATGTATTCTTTTGCTGATTTCACCATTTCAATAAATTCCGGCTTTTCTAGATTGGACTCAACCTGAATGGGATCATATTCCGTTGGCATGACGTACAGCTCACTTGCCCGATCTTCTCTGCGTCGTATTTGATTAGCAAGCAAGCGAATCCTCTGACAACAGTCCTCATACTTTTCCTTGATTTGATTTGCCGTTTCGTGCGGATCAAGATAAACATGTTCGATGACTTGTATTTCTTGCTTGAGATGATCGAAAACGATAACAGAGTCTGCAAACATGAACTTCATATCATCCATGTTCAAATCGTTCTGTTTAGCGTTCGGTAATTTTTCGTAGTATTGAAGGATATCATAGCCGAAATACCCGACTGCCCCACCTGAAAAACGTGGGAAATCCAAAGAAGTAGGGCTCTTATAAGTACTCAACTGGGTTCTTAGCAGTTCTACAGGATTTCCTCTTGTATATATGGGCTTTTGATTCCTATGCTGAATCGTGATCGATCCTTGCTTTCCATTTAAGGTCAAGAAGGGATTAAGCCCTATAAAGGAATAGCGGGCCCAACGAGAGCCACCTTCCACACTTTCGAGTAAAAATGAACCATTGCATCGAAGCTTTTGATAAATGCTAATCGGAGTTTCCTGATCTGCCATAAAGGTCATACGAACCGGGATGAGATTGAATTCCTCTGCCAGTTCTGTTACCTGGTCGATTGAAGGATAATACATGTGGGCCACCTCTCTTTCTTTCGTTAGAGTGAAGTGGAGATGAGGGGATCGACGATATTCTCTATAACAATGCAAAAAGCCCAGGAACCCTGGGCTGAATATACATCATCAAATAGATTAGACTCTTGTCCTAATCTAAGCACGATATATCAGACTCTGCTTCCTCAACTCAACTAACTTCTCTTCTCTCAACTCTACTCAATACTATGCTTATAAATAAGTTTATTATAGCTGTCTTAGGATGTCAACGCATTTTTCCCCACTAAGTCAGGGCGAAGCTTGATGGCATCTCGCAAAAATACATGTCTTACTTCATCCGCACTCAGATCTGTATTCACTAACATCATAATCCGAATACACTGAGGTAAGCTGCCCTGAACGGGAATTTCCGTTGAGCACATTAGAGGAATCAAGTCCCAACCCGTTAACTGCCGTACAGACTTCGCCGGAAAATCGGAAACAAGGTCCGTGGTGACGGTAATAAAAATGGCAGCAACATGCTCTGGTAGAAATTCATTCTGACGCACCAATTCCTCCACTAATTCCTGAGTAGCCTCCAGTATGTACTCAGACTTATCCTCCATGACGGTAGTAGCACCACGTATTCCTCTTACTCCCATGTTGTTACTCCACCTCTTTAAGTTTATTCAAAACCGCGATGACGTCAGAGTCATCAATTTCACTCATGATATCAACGGCTCCAATTTTTGTTGGAAGTACAAAGACCAGCTTGCCGCCCTGCCCCTTTTTGTCATGACGCATAAACTCTAACATTTCCTGTATATCATAGGTCTCCGGCAAACAAACAGGGAGACGAAATCTCTTAAGTAAAGCTACAGTCTGCTGAGTCACCTGATGGTCAGGCGAAACCAATTCCAAACGTTCTGCAAGCATAGCTGCCGCTACCATTCCGATTGAAACAGCCTCCCCATGCACGAGTCCACCATACTTCGAGATCGCCTCCATGGCATGACCAAACGTGTGACCCAAATTTAAGATAGCGCGTCTTCCTTGCTCGGTTTCATCTTCAGAAACGACTTCGGCCTTAATGGAGCACCCTTGAAAAATGGCTTCATCGATATAAGGCGACTCTAGTTCTAGTAGCTTTTCAGCATGATTATCCAACCAATGGGCAAACTCCTCACTCCATATCAAGCCATGCTTGACCACTTCAGCAAAACCGGCACAGATTTCTCGCTTGGGAAGAGTGTACAGCGTTTCTGTATCATATAGAACCAGGCTCGGTTGATGAAAGGCTCCAATAATATTTTTGCCCAGGGGATGATTAACCGCTACTTTTCCCCCTACGCTACTGTCATGCGCCAACAACGTAGTGGGAATTTGCACAAAAGGGACTCCCCTCATATAGGTAGCAGCACAAAAGCCTGTCAAATCTCCAACTACGCCGCCGCCAAGGGCAATAAATACAGATTTCCGGTCTAAGCCTGCCTCCAGAGCCTTGCCGATTACTTCTTCAAGGTAATGAAGCGTTTTGGCTCCCTCCCCCGCAGGCACAATATGAGCTTGGCAGGAGTAACCTGCTTCTCTTAATTGATGCTGTATAAGATCGAGATAGAGAGGAGCCACTTGCTGATCCGTCACCACAAACAGCTTTTGTTTTGTTGTAATTCCTCGTTGACTTAAGTGCAAAGGTAATTCTTTCAAAAGTCCTTTGCCTATCAATATAGGATAACTGCGTTCACCTAACTCTACCATGAGTTGTTTCATGACTATCGGCTCTCCAGGTATTCATTATACTGCTTCACACTTTCCTTCATCTGTTCAAGATTATCGCTATGGAAAGTTTCAATTAAAGCTTTTGCAATCTCGATAGCGACCACAGACTCAGCAACAACGGCTGCTGCAGGAACCGCACAGCTATCCGATCGCTCAATAGTTGCAGCAAAAGGTTCTTTCGTTTCTAGATCAATGCTTTGCAATGGTTTGTATAGGGTAGGGATCGGCTTCATGACTCCGCGAACGACAATTGGCATACCGTTTGTCATTCCTCCTTCTAAACCACCGGCTCGATTGGTGCTGCGACTAAATCCCTCTTCCTGGCTCCAGGTGATTTCATCATGCACCTGCGATCCTGGGCGCGTTGCAGCCTCAAACCCGATGCCGATTTCAACGCCTTTAAACGCTTGAATGCTCATAATGGCTTGTGCAAGTCGGCCGTCAAGCTTGCGATCCCATTGAACATGGCTTCCCAGTCCGATAGGCACACCTTCAACGATGACTTCTACAATACCGCCTAAGGAATCTCCTTCTTCCTTCGCCTTGTCAATCAGATCCATCATTTTCTGGGCGGCTTCTGCATCAAGGCATCGTACAGGGGATTCTTCGGTAATTTGAATGAGTTCGTCGATGGAAACCTCAACAGGTTTAGCCTCAACTTCTCCAATCCGTTTCACATGGGATCCCACTTTAATGTTGAACTGTTCTAATAATTGCCGAGCCACAGCCCCTACTGCTACACGAACAGCTGTCTCGCGTGCACTTGAGCGCTCCAGGATATTGCGCATATCCTTCTGGTTATATTTTAATGCACCATTCAAATCAGCATGTCCTGGTCTTGGGCGGGTAACCTGTCTTTTAACTTCTTCATTGTCTTCAGTAGGTTCCGCTCCCATGATATGCTGCCAGTGCGTCCAATCTTTATTTTCTACCACTAGGCAAATAGGGGCACCTGTGGTTAAACCATGTCTTACACCAGCTACAATGTTTACCTGGTCTTTTTCAATTTGCATTCGGCGTCCTCTGCCATGTCCCTTTTGACGGCGATGTAATTGATCATTAATCTTATCTATCGCGATAGGAACATTACTTGGTATGCCCTCTATGATCGTTGTCAATTGGGGACCATGGGATTCTCCAGCTGTCAAATATCTCATCTGATTTCCTCCACCCTTTAGCGCTTTTAAGTGCTATATTGTTTATGTGCTATTATATTATAGCTGAACCAAAAATGGTAGTCTAAGATTGCAACATCAGTGTAAGAAAGCTACTGGCGTTACGCTTTATGCGTATAATACTTTCCGATAAGTGTAAGAAAGCAATTGGCGTTTGCGCTCTTTGCGTATAATACTTTCCAATAAGTGAAAAAATAAAAGTCCCGGCTGGGACTCGCTTTGTCTAGCTCTACGCCTGTTCCATCTGATGTATTGGAGACATCATAGCATTTGCAGACTTTCTTAACAAGCTAGATTCTATCATTTCAAAAACTTGCGATTGATCAGACCCAATAATCTGAGCACACTCATCAATCGTTAGCAACCCTCGATAATAAGCCTCTATCACTTTATTCTTATCCATCATAAACCTCCTTCATCTAAATGCTGGTAACCTACGTCGAATCTACTTCCCTTCACCAGCGATTAGTTGTGCCTGTCACGGCCTCAACATATATTCCCTTCCTATTTTGAGCTTAGGTTGAAAAAATATACATGAGAGGATTACTTAATAATTCTTTCGTTCTTGAACAGTAGGGATTTTGCGGGTGATTCTCTTATTATAATGATAAAAAGCCTCACCTAATAAAATAGAACTTAACGTTCCACTTAAGATCTGTAAGCCGTACAATTGAGGAGCATAATGATAAGCGAGAGAGATTCCAAAAAATTCACCAATGATGGTTCCAGCGACCATAAACATCGCATACCCCACCTTCTCAGCTCTGTTCTTTTCCATAATTCGCGCCTGAAGCATATAGCCTAATCCGTGCTTATAGAAAATATAGGTTCCTAACAAGGCAATTAATAGATTAAACATAGAATTCTCCCTACTTTCATGAATGGATGAAAGCCACTCCTATTGCTTTCTGTAAAAAAAAGTATCCTCAACTTCAAAGTGATATTGTTGGGGCTGAAAAATTTGTTCTGTACTTCCTACAAACAGTACGCCTCCAGGGCGAAGAGCCTGGCTGAACTTATGATATAGCTCATGTTTTGCTTCCTCTGTAAAATAAATCATAACATTTCGGCAAACGACTAAATCAAACCCGGTATCAAAAGTATCAGCAAGCAAATTATGCTTTTTGAATTTGACCACATTTTTGATTTCATCCTTTATCCGATGTGTTGGACCTTCTTTTATGAAATACTTTTGGGTTAAATCCTTTGGACATTCCAACAGGGAGCGCTCTGCATAAAGACCCAGCTTAGCTTTCTGAATAGCTCCTTCATCGATATCTGTCGCTAGGATGCTCATTTCTCTCAGAGGCATAAATTTAGATAAGACCAAGGCAAGAGTATAAGGTTCTTCTCCAGTGGAGCAAGCAGCGCTCCAACATTTCAATCGAGTCTTCTCACTATACAAGCGGGGTAAAATTTTTCGACTTAATACTTCCCAACGAGTCGAATTACGATAAAATTCTGATACATTAATCGTCATACGATCTAAAAATTCATAATAGAGTTCATTATCATGACTAAGCGCCTCAAAATAAGTAGTAAAATCGTGATATCCTCTTTTCATTCTGAGGGAAATCAAACGACGTTTCATTTGTGCTTCTTTATATAAAGACAAGTCAATTCCTGTCTTACGTTTGATATTCGCTATAAACTGCAAAAAATCACGATCTTCCATTCTATTCACCATGTTTACCCTTCATTCAGTGTTACTTTAGTATTCGTTCCAGGATCATAAAAATCCTGCTAACGGAAGAAAAAAAACCGTAGAGAGTTTACCCCCTACGGTTTTACCTAATTAGATCCATTTATTTAACGTTTTCTCAAAAGAAGTTAACTCTTCCTCCTTGAACCAGAGGCTGATTTCACGCTGAGCGCTCTCAGTTGAGTCTGAGCCATGGATGATATTCATTCCCATACTTATTCCATAATCTCCACGAATGGTTCCTGGAGCGGCATCCGAAGGATTGGTCTTGCCCATCATGTTACGAGCAGTCCCAATCACACTTTCTCCTTCCCATACCATTGCAAACACAGGGCTAGAAGTAATAAATCCTACCAACTCTCCAAAGAATGGTCTTTCTTTATGTTCAACATAATGCTCTTCCGCTAGTCCTTGAGAAACGCTCATTAATTTTGCGCTCACAAGCTTAAATCCTTTTTTCTCAAATCGGGTCACGATATCCCCAATTAGGTTACGTTGTACTCCATCCGGCTTCACCATTACAAAAGTTCTTTCTAATGCCATATAGCTTTCCCTCTTTTCTCTATATTGGATTATGTATGAGACCTTCTTCGATTAAAAAGATTAAGAAAAAGGTCTGATCAAACCTACCTAAGTGATTTTATCAAATTATCCCTTTGAAAGGCAAATGTTTCATGTTAAGATTGTCGCTTTCCAATAAAGTGTGCAATTTCCAACAATGATCTTCTAGGTGGCCCTTGCGGTATTTCTTCCAGCCATCTGATTGCCTTTTGAATATATCGATCTGCTAATTCTTGAGCAAAATTAATTCCTTCACTATTCTGAATCAGTTTGATGGCATGATTCATCCCTTGTTCAGAAAGATTCCCTGCTTCATCCATCATACCTTTGAGAACAGGGCCATAGGTTGGAGAATGATAGCAGTAAATAGCGGGAATGGTTATATTGCCTTGGCGCAAATCACTGCCTGCGGGCTTGCCAAGCTTCTTCTCATTACCCATAAAGTCTAATATATCATCTGTGATCTGAAAAGCCATTCCGACATTATAACCATAGTTATAGAGCGCCCTAACCGTTCTTTCGGGTGCCCCCGAGACAAGGGCACCCAGTTGACAACTTATCGCAATCAACAAGGCGGTTTTACGCTTAATTCGTCGCAAATAGTTACGCAGATTCTGCTCCCAATGATAGAAATCACGAATCTGTTCAATCTCGCCAATCGTCATCTCTACAAGAGCACGGGAAAGAATTTGATGTACCCGCGGCATATTCAGTTCTGTCACCATCAATAGCCCTTCAGCCAGCACATAATCTCCGGTATACATCGCTAAGCGGTTATCCCACTTCGATTTGACCGTCTGTTGACCTCTGCGGGTCTCCGCATCATCAATTACATCGTCATGAACTAAGGTCGCCATATGTATTAATTCCAAGGAAATGGCTACATGCTTCAAACGATCTCGATCGTATTCCCCAAATTTCCCGGCAAGCAACACAAAGACAGGACGAATCCGCTTTCCTCCTGCTTTGAGATAATGGCTGGACATTTTGTAAAGCAAAGCATTTTTGGTCGTTATCGCCTTTTCCAGTTCTTTTTCAAGATATTGCATATCACTTTTCATTTGAAAAAATATGTCTGCTAATTTCATAAGGTCACCTTAGGTTATTTTCGCTTTGAGGTCCGCTCCCCACACCTTTACTTTGACAGGTTGGGCAATCAGACCTAATTCTGCAGCACACTGGAAATAATATTCCAAGCCATTTCTTTGCTCCGGGTCAAAATCATGGCATAAACCCGAAAAATATTCTTTCCAAAAAGTTAGTGTGCCGCCAAATTCATTTTGTGCATAGCGAATAATTTCTATTCGATTGCCTAATCCCATATCTTTGGAGTGCAAGAATTCCTCATGAACTTCCTCTAATAATGAAGGCATAGTTTCGATTACTTTCTTTCGAACACACCATAGAGCAAATGTCATCCACATCCCTGTATGTTTATACCACAATTCTCCTAAATCGTAAATATAATATCCGGGATTATTCCATTTCCCCAATAAAGCATCATCCCCAATAAGCAATGCTGCATCCGCACTATCCATCATAATAGTTAAGTTGGGATTCATGGTCATGTATTGAGGGTGGATACCTTGAAACTTTTCCAAAATGACCTTTAATAAATTAACCGATGTGGCTGACGTATTAGTTAAAGCAATTTTAGGTTCCTTTAATTCCCCAAGTGGACGCTTACTAAACAAAAAGATCGACCCAACCGGCCCGCGAGCACTAACAGAAAGTCCACCTAACGCCTCATATGATCCATCATGCTCTGCATAAGTGAAAGCGGAAACTGGTCCAATATCAATCTCTCCTTGGGCAAGAAGACGGTTGAGTTCAGCTGGAACCTTTTCAATAAAGGTAACCTGATCAGAGAAAAAATCTTTTCTAAAAAAGTAAAATACCGGCAATACATTCGAATACGATATCTGACCTATTTTCAATTGACTCACTCTGTATCCCCCCATCGCCGAAATAAAGAGTGGGGAACATCAAGCGTATCCAGAACCTTCCCCACCACAAAGTTTACCAAATCATCTAGTGTTTGGGGCTTTTGATAAAATCCAGGCATCGCAGGGACAATTCTTGCTCCCAACTGAGAAAGCTTCAGCATATTTTCTAAATGAATGGAATGGAGGGGGGTTTCTCTGGGCACGAGAACCAATCTTTTGCCTTCTTTTAACATCACATCAGCTGTTCTTTCCAAGAGATTTCCTGATGCCCCATGCGCAACTCCGCTTAAAGTTCCCATCGAACAAGGGATGATGACCATGGCATCACTTCGATATGAGCCGCTCGCAATAGGAGCGGTAAACTCTCGCAGATGGTGGTAATGCAGTTCTCCATACCCTTTTTGTATAAAATGGTTTGCCACAATCCAATCACGATCGGTTGTATCCCATTCCAATTCTTCCTTAAAAACCTGCCAACCCGCCTCTGTAATAATTAGATGCACTTTATGATCGTGCCTCAACAGCTCCTGGGCAAGACGAACCCCATAGATGGAACCGCTAGCACCGGTAATTCCAACTATAAATATTTTCCTCATTTAATCACCAAATCAATTAGTGTAAAGACAAAAACAACTACGCTTAAGATTCCATTCATCGTAAAAAAAGCGGTATTCAATTTAGACAAGTCAGTGGGTGAAACCAACCGATGTTCATAAATTAAAATGGAAGCCGCAATGATAATTCCAATCGCGAACCACAACTTTAACCCAGCGGCAAAATATAGAACGATAAAACCAATGACTGTAACGAAGTGAAGGAATCGAGCCAGCTTTAAAGCTGTGGCTAAACCAAACCGGCTTGGGATCGAGAATAGACCGTTTCTCTTGTCAAATTCGATATCCTGACAGGCATAGATGACATCAAATCCCGCTGTCCATAAAGCCACGGTGATAAATAAAAGCAACCCGACCAGATCAACCTGTCCCGTCGTTGCAACCCAACCACCTAATGGGGCCAAGCCAATCGCTGCTCCTAACACTAAATGGCATGTCCAAGTGAAACGTTTCGTATAAGAATAGAGCACCAGCACAAAGACAGCAATGGGCATGAGCTTCACAGCCAACATATTCAATTGAAAAGAGGCAATAAATAAGAGCATAAAAGATCCAATGATAAATACATATACTTCTTTAGCTGAAAGCAAGCCAGCTGGGATCGCTCTCGTTACCGTTCGCGGGTTATTGGAATCAATAAAACGGTCAATCACACGATTTAAAGCCATAGCAGCACTTCGAGCCCCCACCATCGCTAACGTTGTCCAGAATAGTTGCGGGAGTGTAGGCCAGCTTCCATTGACCACAATACTCCCAAGTATTGCTCCCATATAGGCAAAAGGTAATGCAAAAATAGTATGCTCAAATTTGATCATTTCTAAAATGATTTTCAATTTGTTCATTTCCTGTTTAACCCCTCTTCCACCATCCATTTCTTTGTAAATTACTACACCCGGATTCGGTTTGAGATCTGCTGTTGACATTCCGTGATCAACCTATGCAATTCATCTTTTACAAATGGGGAATGCACTCCGCCCATAAGGCTTTCGACTTGGATCAGGGCTTGCTCGATCTTAGCTTGAACCTGCATAACGGCACGCTCAATACCGGCTTTTTCAGCGAGATTCTTCATAAATCCTGTAAGGTCTTGTCCCCTTTGATACGATATTAATTCATGGCTTAATCTTTCCACTAGAATAAACTGCTGAATTAATGGAAGCCACGGAGAGGGCTCCTCGGAAAATTGGGGGACAAAACCAATATACAGGGCTGAATCAATTTGATTTCGCAATTGAAGAGCCTTTTCCGCATCCCATTCTGTTCCCGTATAAAGAACCGTCTTACATTCATTTATTTCCCCGATCGAACGAGCGAGTGTGCGAATGATTTGAATATCCTCCATTCTAGACAGAAGAAAGTAATATTTGCTACTATAATAATCCCCAGCTAACACCGATAACTGGCGGGTACGAATACCTCTTTCGGTCTTTTGCCTAAGCAGCGTTACTTCTTCATGGCAATCCAAAGCTAATTGTATTAATATGGTAGGTACGAGGTACTTTTTTATTTTTTCAACCGGAACTCCAGCATCAAGGAGAAATAAAAAAAGAATTTGTAGTCTCATATATGGAATCGGTGGGATATCTACATAACGCTGAACATATTCACATTCAGCCTGTTTCCTCACTTGTTCCATTATATCTATAAACTCCCCGTGGAATTGATTGCTCACAAACTTCATAAACCTTCCCCCAAATAGACAATGCTTACAGTATAGCACACTGTAAAAATTATTTACACTACCGTTATTATATCTTTTGTAATGTAAAATTTTTAAGATTATTTAAGGAAATTCTCCTGCCAAAGTACTCCATACGACAAGGTTGTATGCTCCTGGAGAAATTCCCTTTTATTCTTGATGCTATCCAAGCTATCGATGAGTTTCCCTGATCGCTCTGCGGAAAGGGCAATGAGTACTTCATTTTGCCCTTTTTCTGAATATAAAATACGAACATATAGCCCTTGCACATTGCTTGTTAAAGTATAGACTGACTTCAAGGTTATATAAAGGTCTGTATAAATATCTTCTACATAAATTGGTTTATTTTTATCCACTTTATAATCTACGAATAAGTTATCATTTTGCCATTGTACATGGACCAGTGGAAGTCGGGTCTCGAAAAGGGTCAAAACATCAACGATATTGTCCCGTTTTAAAACCAATGGCTTAAAGGGTTGAAATACGGGGGCTAACTGCTTTTCATGTCCTATATCTGTCATGGGCAAAAACGAAACCACAACCGCTATCATGATACCTAATAGAACCGCAATAAACAAATTACGCGTTAGAAGCATATTCAACCCTCCTCTCCTACCATTCTACGATGATGGAGAGAAATGTATGATAAGAAAGCTACTGGCGTAGCCTTATGCATATAACACTTGACCGATAAGTGTCACAGAAAAAGAGCAGGCTATGCCTGCTCTTTCCAAATCTTACTCATCCCCTGAGTCCATTGTTCCAAATCGTGTTTGAATAACCGCTTTCCCGCGAATTTTAACGGCTGCAGTTTGCTCAGTAAATTGAGCAATCATGACCTCACCCTTGTCTAATTTTTCAGAATGGTGGAATTTTGTCGTTTCCCCTCGAGTTAAACCAATGACATTGACCCCATTTTCTTTTGCTTTAATGACGAAAAATTCGTTTCCTTCACTCATGGACGTACCTCCTGTCTATTCTTAGACCTTATGTGTCAGCTAATTCTTAATCAAACTGAACACTTCTGCTCTTGCGGCAACGTCATTTTGAAAACAGCCTCGTACTGCTGATGTTACCGTTTTGGAGCCTGGTTTTTTAACACCGCGCATGGTCATGCACATATGCTCTGCCTCAACCACAACTACTACTCCATGAGGGTCTAGCTGAGACATAATAGAATCAGCTACAATTGAAGTAATCCGTTCCTGAAGCTGAGGTCTTCTAGCAACCGCTTCTACAGCACGTGCTAATTTACTTAAACCAACCACACGTCCCCCACGCGGGATGTAAGCAACGTGAGCAACACCGAAAAATGGAACCAAATGATGCTCACATGTAGAATAAAAAGGAATATCCTTAACAAGGACGAGTTCCTCGTGATCTTCACTGAAAATGACAGAAAAATATTCTTTTGGATCAATATGTAATCCCTGAAAAATTTCTTCATACATTCTAGCCACTCGTGCAGGAGTGTCAAGCAAACCTTCACGGTCGGGATTTTCCCCCACTGCCTCTAATATCATTCGAATGGCTTGCTGAATTTTCTCATGATCAACTATCATTATTAAAAATCGCCTCCCACTATACCCAAAAAATCCATTTTTATCATAGCATCTACTATTAAAAATTGCAAAATGGGAATCTGTTCATCTAAAATACATAGATGGATTTGAAAAACGTATTAACAAATGAGGTTACCACCTGTTAATATATAAGTTGGTATTTTAATATTGTTTATAGTGTTAACTCGGAATAGCCCATTGATTGATTCCTTATTAATTGGTTCAGAAAGAAGGTAGAAAAAATGAATAAAGGTTTAAAGTGGATCTCCATTTTGACAACCAGCGGGATGCTCCTTGTTCTCATTATGGGTTCTCTAGTGACCAAAACAGACTCCGCAGATGGATGCGGTAATACATGGCCTCTATGTCACGGGCAATTTGCTCCACTGGATAATATTGAATCTTTAATTGAGTATAGTCATCGAGCCGTTTCTGGTGTTGTAGGAATTTTGGTCACCTGGCAGTCCATTTGGGCCTGGCGCAAGCTAGGGCATATCAATGGAGTAAAGTTTTTTGCCTTGGGAGGCTTTTTATGTACCTTTGCGCAAGCCTTATTAGGTGCCGCAGCGGTCATTTGGCCGCAATCCGATGCGGTTTTAGCTATTCATTTCGGCCTCTCCTTAACTGCATTTGCTAGCGTACTCATGCTCACCATATTAGTCTTTGACTCGGCTTGGATGCAGAAACAATCTCTTACCCCCATCTCAGCACGCATGAAAGGAGCAATTTGGCTATTAGCAGCCTACTCTTATGTGGTCGTTTATCTGGGTGCTTATGTCCGCCATACCCATTCCGGATTAGGCTGTCAAACCTGGCCAACTTGTAATGGCGAGTGGATTCCTGATTTTACAGGTGCTGTCGGGATCCAGATTATTCATCGATTAGCGGCTTTTCTATTCCTTCTCCTGGTAATCGGGCTCACTCTAGCTATAAGAAAGCATTATCAGATGCGAAAGGATTTATATTATGGATCGATCTGGGCATTGGTCTTGACTCTCATGCAGATCTTCAGTGGCGGCTACGTTGTGTTAAGCGGCATTCAACTATTCCCGGCACTTCTGCATAACGCTATAATATCCGCCTTATTCGGGGTCTTATGTTTCCTTTGTTTCCAAGCTTTAGACCATACCAAACCGGTTAAGTCTTCGCGAAAGGGGACTTTCCATGGATAAACGGATCAAAACGATCATGGTTATTCTTATGACCATCTTCATCGGATTTGGAATGATCATTCCCGTGCTCCCTAATATGGTAGATAACGCCCAAGCAGCACCTTACCACCTAGGCATGATGTTATCGATTTACTCCGCTGTATCGTTTTTTATGTCACCTATATGGGGCAGTGTTTCCGATCGGATCGGGCGGCGCCCTATCATTATGATTGGTGTATTAGGCTTTAGTATAAGCTTCTTTCTTTTTGGTTTGTCCGAACACAATCTCTGGCTTATGTATGCATCCAGAATTTTGGGTGGTGCCTTTTCAGGTGCTGCTACTGCTTGCAGTATCGCCTATATAGCCGACATTACGAATGAAGAAAATCGAACGAAGGGAATGGGATTGGCCGGAATGTCCATAGGCTTAGGCTTTATTTTTGGTCCGGCATTTGGTGGATTGTTAAGTGTCTTTGGCACATCCACTCCATTTTTTGCGGCTTCCCTTCTTTCTTTAGGGACCCTTTTGTTTGCTTGGTTTGTCTTAAAGGAATCACACACACCAGATCCGCAACCGCCAAAAAACGCGAAGGAATCCCGCTGGAAAGCTTTTTCAGGCTCCCTTAAATATCTCTATGTACTTTCATTTCTTGTTTCTTTTACACTCTCTGCACTCGAGAGTACCTTGCAGTATTTTGAAATGAATAAAATCGGGGCATCTTCATTGGAAATGGGTTTCATGTTTGCCATAAGCGGTATAGCTGGAGCAATCATTCAAGGCTATGTAATCCGCAAGAAGGTAAAGAAAGGATCGGAAAGCCAAGCCATTCAAGCAGGCCTGATCATTTCCGGAATCGGTTTCCTCCTGATTCTTTTATCCATGAATTTTTGGACAGCTGCCTTCTATGTTACTATCTTTGGTATAGGAAATGCTCTGATTCGCCCGTGTGTCACATCGCTCATTACACAAAAGACAAAGGTTGGGCAAGGGGTTGCCTCCGGACTCCTCTCCTCCATGGATAGCTTAGGAAGAATCCTGGGCCCCCTGGCAGGGACCGTATTATATCATTACCATCTGAATTTGCCCTTTTTATTTGGAGGAATTCTCCTACTCTTGTCGGTCACGCTAGTCTTTCGTTATCGGTCGGTGGATGTACAGGGGAATCACAAAGCAGGTACTACAAAAAAACCAATCCTTTAAGAAGGATTGGTTTTTTACAGTTAAGAAAGTTTGTAAGCAAATACTTGTTTGATTACCTATTAATCGTGGTAAAAGGTTTATCAAATCCGCTAGTAGCAAGGCTTCTACTCTTCTCCGCCGACAGCATCCTTAAGCGATTTGCCAGGTTTGAATGCAGGGATTTTGCTTGCTGCGATTTCGATTTCTTCGCCTGTTTGTGGATTGCGTCCCTTGCGAGCTGCTCTCTCTCGAACCTCGAAGTTTCCGAAACCAATAAGTTGAACTTTATCACCATTTTTCAAAGCATTCTCGATTGCTTCAAAAACAGCTTCAACAGCTTTTGTTGCATCTTTCTTGGTTAGCTCAGTTGCTTCAGCAACATATGAAATGAGTTCTGTCTTATTCATTGTTTCAAATCCTCCCAATGAGTTGGTCTTATTACTACTTTCTTAACCATTTTGGTTAAAAATATACATATTTAATAGAAAAACTTGTCATTGACATGCTTTATATTAATATAGAAACCCAGGAAATTCAAGGATTTTTCTAGATGAAAACACAAATTTCGCCAAAATTTTCATCTTATCGACAGCACATTAGAAAAAAACTGATAAGAAAGCTACTAGCCTAGCCTTATGCGTATAATACTTTCCGATAAGTATAAGAAAGCTACTTGCGTAGCCCTATACGTATAATACTTTCCGATAAGTGAAAAATAACCTCCATCGCATTGACGGAGGCTACACTATACCTTTTTCTTCTTTACAAGATAATCGCAATCAATCCGCCAGATCCTTCATTAATAATACGCTGAAGGGTTTCCTGAAGCTTGTAGCGCGCATTCTCCGGCATCATGCCTAGCTTTGCAGCTATTCCCTCATTTACAATCGAGCTCAACGATCTTCCAAAGATATCGGAATTCCAGATGCTTAGCGGGTCATCTTCAAAATCCTGCATGAGATAGCGGACTAATTCTTCGCTTTGCTTTTCTGTTCCGATAATCGGAGAAAACTCGGATTCAACATCTACCCTTATCATATGAATGGATGGGGCTGTAGCCTTTAACCTTACGCCAAAACGGCTGCCTTGGCGAATAATTTCCGGCTCATCTAACGCCATTTCTGCAATAGATGGAGGAGCAATACCGTATCCTGTTTGTCGGACCATATTAAGCGCAATAGCCACCCGGTCAAACTCACGCTTGGCATGAGCAAACTCTTGCATCAACTGGAGAAGATGATCTTTCCCGCGAATTTCAACCCCTACGATCTCTACTAAAATTTGATCATACAGGTGATCTGGGGCATAGAGGTCAATTTCCGCCACACCCTGCCCCATATTCATATCAGACAACGTGGCTCTCTCAATAAACTCATAATCGCTAAAGTGGCCTACCACACGATCTACATCACGCAGGCGGCGGATTTCTTTTACCGTCTCCCGTACGCTTTCCTCGAAGTTCTGACGAAGCCAATGCTCTTCATGCAAGACCATGACCCAACTAGGAAGATTTACATTCACTTCATGCACAGGGAACTCAAACAAGACTTCCCTCAGTGTGGCCATCACATCAGATTCCACCATATCATCCACGCTCATGGTAAGAACCGGCACATCATATTTCTCGGATAAATCCTTGCGTAGATCTTGTGCTTCCTTACGGTCTGGGTGAAGGCTGTTTACGACAATGATAAAAGGTTTTCCTACCTCTTTTAGCTCCGCAATCACTCGCTCTTCTGCTTGAATATATCCTTCCCTCGGTATTTCGGCTACAGAGCCATCCGTCGTAATGACCACACCTAGAGTGGAATGATCCTGGACTACTTTGCGCGTTCCGATTTCAGCGGCTTCCTCAAAAGGAATAGGCTCGTCATACCAGGGCGTATTAATCATTCTTGGTCCATGATCATCCTCATAGCCTTTGGCGCCTGTTACGGCATAGCCTACGCAATCCACAAGCCTAACATTAATATTCAATCCATCCGCTACATGAATTTCCACAGCCTGATTAGGAACGAATTTAGGCTCTGTAGTCATAATCGTGCGGCCTGCCGCACTTTGTGGCAGTTCATCCTTTGCCCGGGCCCGGTCCGATTCATTCGTAATGTTAGGAAGGACTACGAGCTCCATAAAGCGCTTGATAAAAGTTGATTTGCCGGTTCGGACAGGGCCCACTACTCCTATGTAGATATCCCCACCAGTACGTTCTGCGATATCTTTAAAAATATCGACTCGTTCCACGTTCATACCTCCCTTTCGGTAATGGGTGCGACCTTTGAATCTAAATATAATTAGGACAGTATAAATATATGAGGATGAAGGAGCTTTATGATACTTTTTATTCCCATCCAAGTAGAAAGAGCAATTGACAAGACAATTGCTCTTTACACATCGGTGATCGCACCCCTTTGCCTTTATAATTTATCGTATGGCATGGTCTACGAATCTATGACTATCAATTTTTCGTTATAGACATTATTTATTTTCAGTGACCAGGGTCAGCTTTCCATTTTCTAACTCATAAGGAAAGCTCTTAACAGGTACATAAAGGGAGTTCTCTGGTATTAGATCACGTAAATCCTTCTCAGGATGGTAAGCAGCTGAACTGCTTTCCATGATTTTTTCAAGATCTGCGAGATAATCGATTCCCACTACTCCCGTTGAAGTCATAATGACGGGAAGTCGGTTTTCTGTCACAGGACTTTCGATCGTGGCTTTTTCCTTATTCACACCAATTTTCTTCAAGTTTATTTGAAAATATCCTGGTTTCACCACACCAGCTACAGGAAGGCTTTTCTTTTTTTCAAAATAATAGCTTACCCTTGTCTGAATATCCCCAATTTGTTCCACCATCTTTAAATCCAATAATCGAACCGTGGGTTTGACCTCGACATCGGTAAGGACAAATAGATAAACCCCGCCCTGTTCAAAAGCCCCACCGGGGATAAAGGGTATGTATCTTGGCATTAGCTTGGAAAAATCAATGACGTATTTTTCATAAATGGGTGTATTCGCTTCCTTTGTGAGAATGGGCAATACACTGGTTTCAGCAATATATCGATCAATCGCTTCTTGTACCGATGCCACCTGCTGTTCGATGGGCAGCTGATTTTCCATCTTGCGTTCATTCGGGTACATACATCCCGTGGTCAAGACAGCCAGTAAACTAAATAAGATGATTATATTGGCAAGCTTCTTTCCAATCACGTTAATTCCCCTCTATTTCCTCGTTGGTTTCTTCGAGCTGATTCTTTACTTTGGTCTTCCATGTTTCTTCGGGAATCAATACTTCAACTTCTCCATAGACACGGGTTTGACAAGCCAAACGATAGCCTTTAGCGACGTTTTCCTCTCCAAGCATTCGCATCTCCTGAGTGGTCGGCAAAGAAACCAAAGGATTGTCCGACAGAATTTGGATTTTACATGCTGTACAAGACCCCTTCCCCCCGCATCGACTTTTGATGTAAACCCTATTTTTCAAACCAGCTTGAAGCAAATTTTCGCCCTTCCGTATGGTGACTTTCTTTCCTTTTGGCTGAAACTGAATATGAGTTCTCATAATAAAACAACCATAATCAACAGGAAGGATGGGATTAACAATAAAAAGGCCAATGTGGACACGATAATGCGAACAAACCCGGTTAATCTCTTTCGAGCAAAAACGATTAGCATATTGGCTATAAACATCAGCAGCATGGCTACGATGGAGGACATTTCTTTATCCATGACGTTCTGTTCCCTCTTTCTTCGCTAAAATCTCTACTATTATAGCATATCTTGACCCAAAATCACCTTCCTGCCCAGTAATGAATAGGATAATGGAGTAATGCTATATTCCGAGAGGAGTCAAAGCAATGTACCAGAATCACTGGAAAAACCCCTATGCGGTCAAAAGAAGGAAACCATCCGCTTTACAGCGTTCTTCAAGCAAAAATGTGGAAATATTGCCGCCTAAACAGGATGCAATGAACATGAAACATTCTCTCATCAAGGCCAAAGAACAGGTTCGAAGTGTACGTGAGCAGCTGCAGCAAATGGAAAATACGATGGAAACCCTTTTTAATGTCATGGATGCTGTGGAACGATTTGGCACATCTGGAAAAAAGGGAACAGGATCCCAAACGAATCTGCTTAAATCCTTTCAGAACATTGACTTTAAGCAAGTCATGAATTTCCTCCAATCCCCACTTATTCAAGCACTGGTGGAGACCATGGCGGAAGAAGAACCTAAGAAGAAAAAAACTTAAAGGAAAGAGGGGTAACGATTTCCCGTTACCCCTCTTAGACTGTATCTTGCCTGTTAATGGCTGCGTTTATTGGAACCCAATAACATAGTATGTGGACGTTACCTATTCTGTAACATGTGGAGAAGCCTATTCTTTGAAAGCTTGCTTAATCCAGCTTCTTATTCAAAATGGTGAGTAAAGATTTCATATCCGCATTTTGAATATTGTTGTTTTTCAAGTATTTTATAATCTTTTCTTCTTTTTCTTTGGTCAAATTAACATTGGCTAGTTTAGATACCTGGCGGATAAGGCCGAGCAATTTTTCCTCGCTCCCCAAATCATTTTTATTTACCTTACTTGCTAACACTTCTAATTGTTTTGTATCTAATTGAGAATTTGTCTTGTTTTTAAGTTTTTCGATGAGCCGTTTCGAAAAGTCTTTTGCCATTTTGGATGCCTCCTCATAAGTAGGTTCTTAACCATCTTATGAGGGGGTGCCTAATTTTGTGCTATTTCTTCCATCTCATGTCTTTTTAATCGTGCCATCAGATCTTCAACAGCCTGTCTGGGCTGTTTGTTTTCAAACAGTACCGTATAAAGTTCACCCGTAATGGGCATTTCCACTCCCAGACGAATAGACAGTTCATAAGCGGCTTTCGTCGTTTTGACGCCTTCGACAACCATCCCCATCTTTTCTAGTACTTCATTCAAGGAATGACCCTTACCCAATAAATTCCCAGCCCTCCAATTGCGACTGTGCTTACTGGTACAGGTTACGATAAGATCACCCACTCCAGCGAGTCCAGAAAAAGTCAGAGGATTCGCACCCAAATGAACACCTAACCGACTGATTTCCGCTAACCCTCTCGTCATCAGGGCCGCTTTCGCATTATCGCCAAAACCGAGGCCATCCGATAATCCAGCCCCAAGCGCAATAATATTCTTTAAAGCTCCACCAATTTCAAGACCAATCACATCAGGATTGGTATAGACACGAAAATAAGCGTTCATCAACTCATCCTGAGCTTCTTGTGCTACTTCAATCCGCTCACTAGCAACCACCACCGTAGTCGGTGATTTACGGCTTACTTCTTCAGCATGGCTTGGACCAGATAGAACGACAATTCGCTTGTGCAAATTTAAAGGAAGCTCTTCTTTCATCACTTCAGAGATTCTTTTATAACTCCCCAGTTCAAGCCCTTTCACCGCATGAATAATGAGCATATCCCCATGAAGAAAAGGTGCGGCCTCCCTCACTAGTTCCCGAATACTATGAGAGGGTATGACAAACAGCACAATTTTCTTTCCGCTGACAACTTTCTCCAGATCAGTTGAACAGACAATTTCCTTGGAAAGGGTAATATCTGGCAAGTACTTAAAATTCGTGTTTTGCTCATTGATTTCTTTTGCTTGTTCTAAACGCCTTGACCACATTTGAACGCGGTGTCCATTATCCGCTAAGACCATAGCGAGAGCCGTTCCCCAACTGCCGGAGCCAATCAATGCAACATCCAAATCGATTCCCCTCCTCACTCATCATGACATTCGTTTGGATTGCCCTAATTTGTTTTCCTTTCCTTGAATCAGTCGAACGATATTTTGACGGTGTTTCACAAAACCGAATACAGCCACGATCAATGCCATCGTAATAAATTCTTCTGGATCTCCAAAAACATACATTAGAATAGGAATAAGAGCCAAAAAAACAAGAGATCCCAAAGATACATATCGCGTGACAAAAATGACCAAAACAGTGACAAGGACAGACCAAAGAAAAGCGAATAATGATAAGGACGCAATGACACCAATGGTGGTTGCTACTCCTTTTCCACCACGAAAGCCGAAGAAAATCGGCCAATTATGGCCAAAAATAGCGGCCACTCCTGCCAAGGCCATAGCTGTATGGTTTCCCCCTGTGATCCACATGGTAAATAAAACTGCAACTATCCCTTTTACAGCATCAAGAAGGAGAACCAGGATTCCTGGTCCCTTCCCCAGTATACGCAGCGTATTCGTTGCTCCTGCGTTTCCGCTGCCATGCTGTCGGATATCAATCCCCGCCACTTTTTTGGCAACCAAATAGCTAAAGCTGATGGAGCCAAGCAGATATCCTGCCACTACAGCAACAACAACATTCACATTTTTCCTCTCCCTTGCTAATGCTTTTTCTCTTTAACCCCCTTAATCGGCGGCTTTATTTCTAACTAAAATCCGAATGGGTGTCCCTTCAAATGGAAAAGCCTCTCTTATCTTATTCTCCAAATAGCGTTGATATGAGAAGTGCATCAGCTCCACATCATTGACAAAGAGAACAAAGGTCGGTGGTTTAACAGACACTTGGGTCGCATAATTAATACGCAATCTTCTCCCTTTATCCGATGGAGGTGGTGTAACTGTGGTTGCCTCATGTATCAGATCATTGAGTACATTCGTAGGAATACGCATCGCGTGCTGTTCAGCCACTTCTTTGACTTTAGGGAGAATCTGGATTACACGCTGCTTGGTTTTAGCTGATACAAACAAAAGAGGCGCATACTGCATAAACAGAAAATGGTCTCTGATGTTCTGGGTGAACTGTTGGAATGTTTTATCATCTTTGTCCAAGGTATCCCATTTATTCACCACAATAATGACGGCTCGTCCAGCCTCATGAGCATAGCCCGCAATCTTTTTATCCTGTTCAATAATGCCTTCTTCTGCATTGATAACAATGATGCAGACATCCGATCGCTCTATGGCACGCAGAGCACGCAGCACACTGTATTTCTCCGTGGATTCATAGACTTTTCCTTTTTTCCTCATCCCTGCCGTATCAATGATGACGAAATCTTGACCCTCTTGGGTTAACATGGTATCGATGGCATCTCGAGTAGTTCCTGCAATTTCACTCACAATGACTCGCTCTTCCCCAAGCATAGAATTAACTAACGAAGATTTACCCACATTCGGGCGTCCTATTAAAGATACACGAATAACATCCTCATCATATTCATCTTCCGTCTCTTTAGGGAAGTACTTGATCACCTCATCGAGCAAATCCCCAATTCCCAAACCATGTACTCCGGATATTCCAATTGGCTCATCAAAACCAAGGGAATAAAATTCATAAAGCTGTCCCATGCGTTCAGGATTATCCGCTTTATTGACGGCCAAAACGACTGGTTTTTTCGAACGATAAAGCATTTTCGCCACTTCTTCATCAGTGCTGGTAATACCCGTTGTTGCATCAACAACAAAAACAATCACATCCGCCTCGTCAATGGCCAGCTCAGCCTGATACCGAATGTGATCTAATAAAATATCCTGATCATCAAAGGCGATTCCGCCTGTATCGATGAGATGGAAATAGCGATCCAACCATTCAGACTTGCTGTATATCCTGTCCCTTGTTACTCCTGGAACATCTTCCACGATGGAGATTCTTTCTCCTACAATTCGATTAAATAGCGTTGATTTACCAACATTTGGCCTTCCAACAATGGCCACAACCGGATTAGCCATAAATAACCAACCTCACTTTCAACCATTTATATTACTTGATTTTACCCGTTCATGCAATTTATTAGAAATGTTTGACTAATATGGTGGTGGTTTCACTTAAGGTGTGTGCCATAGCATCCAATATTTTTTCTAAAGTAAAGGAAAGCTGTTGCAATTCCTCGTGGTGGTCAGCATAGAAAATAGGCGCACCACCCCCCACTTGATTCCGATTGGTCGTGACGATAGCCAATATGGCCTTTTCAAGCGTTGTACCCATGGTATAACCGCCTTTCTATTGATTCACCTTCGCTTCCAATGGTTTCCGATACACACTTTCCAAGACGGGAACGCGAAGGATCGTTCCTTTTACTTTCTCAACATCCTGAATTTGGGGAAGGAGAAAAATACCCAATGTTCCATTATCCATGTCCCGCTTGATTAAAGGAACAAGAGAAGGCTCACCTGAATCACGGTACACCCCTAACACAGTAGATACATCATGAAGAATGGCCTGTCTCTGCCCAAAATTAGCTAACGTAACAATTCCATTCTCATTCTTTGGCGTTAAGATCATGCCTACCCCGTGCTGTTTGATTTTTTCTCTTGTATCCTCTAAACCAATGTTCATAATATAAATATCATCAACATAGAGATTCTCATCCTCTATTCTGACTCTCCCCTCTTGAACCGTGGCAATATCAGAAATATTTTTACCGGACATGAGGATTTTATCTATTAATAAAGCAGCTAAGCCAATCACTATCCCCCATTTCCATCCCCAGAAAATAGTGGTGGCCGTAGTGAGGATAGAAGAAAGCATGACTAAGTAATTTCGTCCTTCGAAAACCATCGCTATCCCTTCGATATAAGCTTGTCCTCTTGGAACAATTTCGGTTTGGTCTAATTGCTGAAGCGTATTGCGTTCCATGTTTCGCACATCCCTAAACTGAGATGCAGCTAATCCTAAAAAGGTGACAGCTGTATAATCATTCTCCATAAAAGCAGGAACAGCAACAGAGCCTAGCCCTGCTGCAATAATTCCCAGTGCCATATGTATGACTTGACCATGAGGATAGGTGGGGTAAGCCCGATAATCGGTTCGCAGCATGAGTACGCGGCTGAAAATGCCCACCAGAATTCCCATAACCACGGCCGTTGTATACTGTTCCATCACATTTCTTCCTTTCTTACACTTATCGGTCAAGTGTTATACGCATTAGGCTACGCCAGTAGCTTTCTTACTAGCTCGTCGTTTCAGCACGCTTCCTTTTAAAAAAGGCCGGCCATTTAATAAAATGAAGCACATAGCGGGTAGATAATAAACCATAAAAGCTTAACAGCCAAATATCCTGGTAAAACAAAGACCCCAGAACAAAATACCCTGTTTTATCCCATAAATAGATTTGAAAACACAAGTCACTAAACCCTAGTCCAAATGCAAGCAATATAAATTGATGCATGGTCTTTCTAGCCGCAACCAATAGGAGAAGCGAAACTAGTATAGTAACAATATATTTCTCCTCGATGATCATCAGAATCGGATCAATACGGAACAACAATTGCATAAAAAAAACAGATGCCCCAATTAAGAAACTGGCGGTAACCAAATGTACACGATACTGATCCCCTTCTTTCATCCAAACGTAAGCTCCCATGATCAGAGGAAGAGTAAAGGGTACAACCATCATATCTCCCTCCCAGATCCTCCATTTCCACCCTCCTCCGATGAGGAAAAGAGCCATAAGAAAAATAATCGTCCTCTTATTTAACTTATGACGTCTAAGAAATGGATCAAACCATCCACTCCACAGTAGAATCAATAAACACCATAACCCTATAAGACCATAAAAGCCATCATTCAACGGGGAACTCCTCCTTATCTAATTTTGCAGGGATATCCTCATTATTCCTCAAAACAGGAAAGAAAAAACAAAAGGTCTGAATTCCTTCAGACCTTAAGGTTCGTTTGTTTTAGGGTGATCAGAAAGCATGTACTTAAAGGTCAATTTGTCTTGGACTGGAATCCAAGCCCCTACCCCTTTATGGGTCACATTCTTGATTATGAGCTGCTTTACACTTCCTTGGATATTCAAATAGACTTCCCCGTACATGATGTTTCCCCGTTCACTGGCAGCAGGCACAAAGGCCTGGAGATAGCCTATTTTCTTTTGTGGAACGCGCATAATGGTTTCTTGCTTCGTCCCTTTTCCAATTGTACTCTGAAAAGCTAAATTTAACCCTGTATTTTTCTTTGCATCAGCAATCATCAGTTTTTTTACATCTTCCTCGGAATAGATCTGGGTCGTTAACCCGCCAAGTGCTGTATATTCTTCCCCCTGTTCATAGGTCAATTCCGTCGTTTCTTTCCCACCTCGATTATCCAACTTGTTCATATTCGCTTGCTTGTACTCCCAATTGACCGATGTTTCCTTCGATTCATAGTTCAGCGCCCAATTACCTAAGTAAATATTCGCTTTAAATCCAATGGCTAATTTGGATGATTGGATCGTGGTTTCATTTAATAGACGAATCAGGTTTGGATTTTCAATTTCGTAGTTAGCCGTTTTGAATAATTCTAAGGTGGTCGGGCTTGGCTGAACATATTCGGGGTCCATATCAGGATTAGGATAAGTATTTTGTCTGGAGATATCCTTGACCGAGTCGGGTATACGCAGCTTACCGGGAGACGCTAACCCATCTCCTGTCCATCCCATCATCATAGCAATGATGAAAAGTGCCATAAAGAGTATCGGGTACTTCTTAATCATTATAAATCCTCCTTCATCTCTTGGCATTCCTACTACGTCGTTTCCACTTCATTGCTGGAATGCAACTGTTGTGCCCGTGATGCTTTTCCGTGCGGGCCTTCATCTGAATGCTGGTGCCCTGCATCGGGTAGATTTGCCCGTGAGGGCCTTCTATGTACCTCATGGATACGTGCTGTTCATAAATAGTATTTACCGTTCCATGCTAAAGATTATGGCTTACAATAGGTAATAGTTGTAAAGAAGAATAGGACTAGATAGGTTTGACATAAGATGGAACGAACCCGCTTAGGGCAGAGGGAGGTGACAGATATATGGCTTTCTATACAACGGTGGTAAACCTCTTTGGGCTAAAGTTACTGAAAAATGGGGAAGGGCATCTATTTATAAAAGTAGGAAGTGGGAAAATTAGGCAGCTAAAATCATGACTATATGTGGAAAAAGAGGGGGCATATAGCCCCCTCTTTTTCCGTCTATCTATGTTAGAACTCGTCCCTAGCCCTTTCTCTTTGACTATAGCTCGAACAATCTAATCCTCTCATACTGGCCCAATGATAAGATGAACCTGATATGACCAAAGGGCATGTGATAAAGTCTTGGATTCTATGTATTCCCAAAGCAGACATAACAATACAAATTTGATTATGGAGATCGTCGATGGCTTGCAAGGACTGCTGTTCTGACTGATGCAGCACCTGCCCCAGGAAAAAACCTGCCATTCCAACCGTAGAAGCTCCTAAAGCAAGCGCTTTGGCAACCTCCAATCCATTTCGAATTCCTCCAGTAGCCATTATATCCACTTGATGTCGAAAATGACTGACTTCCATAAGACTTTCTACCGTAGTCATTCCCCAATCATTAAACATATCGAGAGGTACCTGTCTTCGCTCATTTTCAATTTGGGCAAAGTTGGTACCTCCTGCTCCTCCTACATCTAATCCCCTGATTCCCGTGGAGAGCAGTCGAGCAGCAGACTCTCTGCTCATGCCAAATCCGACTTCTTTGATAAACACCGGACAAGGCACAGCCTCTACGATACGTTGAATTCGATCCAACATCCTACGGAAATCTCGATCCCCTTCTGGCATGATTAATTCTTGCATGACATTGAGGTGAATTTGCAAGGCATCTGCTTCAATCATTTCAATCGCTTGCAAAGCCTGTGCCGGAGTTGCCTCTCCGCCTAAATTAGCAAAAAAGATACCATTTGGATGTGTTTTACGAACAATTTCATAGGAATCTCTAACGGAAGGATCTTTAATGGCTGCCATTTGGGAACCCACGGCCATCGCAAGGCAGCGCTCTCTAGCCAATACAGCTAGCTTTTCATTGATGCTTAAGGTTTCGTGAGCCCCACCGGTCATCGCATTAATAATAATCGGCGAACTTAAAGATAGTCCGCCGATTGTTGTAGCCAAGGAAATATGGGTGAAACTCGATTCTGGAATGCAGTTAGGGACGAACTTCACGTCCGCAAAGCCATGCTGACCACTCTGGCCTGTCTCAATCGCATATTGGATATGTTCCCGTTTGCGAGAAGTTCTCTGCATTTTCCCAACCTCGTCTCTAGGATTTCAATTTTTTCGCTAAATCACCAAGACGGTCACCAATTGTCATACCCATTCCGCCTGCGTTATCTTGTTCATAATTGGCTATGTCTTTTCTTGTTGCTTTTGCTTCTTTCTCTTCTTCCACTTCACGAATGCTTAAGCTGATTCGTTGTTCGGCAGGATTAATATCAAGAATTTTGACTTGTACCACCTGTCCATCTTGCAACACTTCATTAGGGTTTGCGATATGTCGGTTTGAAATTTGTGATATGTGTACGAGTCCTTCTACACCAGGTGCCACTTCAACAAAAGCCCCAAAGCTAACCAGACGCTTCACAGTACCAGTTACCACACTTCCTGCTTTCAATACATCGGTTCCCTTTTCCCATGGTCCAGGCTGGGCTTCCTTCATGCTTAAGCTGATACGCTCATTGTCTTTATCTACTTTCAACACTTTAACCGTAACCTTATCGCCTTCATTGACAAGATCCGATGGTTTTTCTACACGCTCCCAGGAAAGTTCGGAAATGTGAACGAGTCCATCAACTCCGCCAACATCCACAAATGCACCAAAATCAGTTAAGCGCTGAACCGTGCCTTCAATGACAGAACCTACTTCAATAACTTCATAGACCTTCTTCTTCTGCTTGCCCGCTTCATCCTCTAAAACAGCACGATGAGAAAGGATCACTTTATTCTTTTCACGATCCAACTCAATGATTTTCAAGCTAAGAGTACGCCCTTTATATTCTGAAAAATCATCAACAAAATGACGCTCTACATGCGATGCTGGAATAAACCCCCTTACTCCAACGTCAACGACAAGGCCGCCTTTTACGACATCTGCAATTTGGCTTTCAATGACCGTACCTTCATTAAACTTTTGTTCAAGCTCATCCCATGCTTTTACCGCATCGACTGCTTTCTTGGAAATAATGACTTCATCTTTCTCTTCATTAATTTTTACTACTTGAAAAACAAGTTCATCCCCTTCGGAGAGAACATCTGCTACCTTCTCAATGTGCAGGCTAGACACCTCGCTAATGGGAAGGATTGCTTCCGTCTTATATCCAATATCCACCAAAGCTTGCTTTGCATCAATTTTAGTTACCTTACCTTGAACTAATTCTCCCACTTGAATAGCATTTACTTCTGCATTTTGCATTTCATCAGCCATTGACCATTCCTCCTTATTTGTCGTCACAGTAAATAAAATAAAATTTATCATTACTTAATATAAATTAAAGAAATGATTGCTAATTTAAGGTAATCTTAGTATAGAACATTTTAACATATTTGATTCAACCGTTAAAATCAATTTATGTGCACATCCAAAAGTTGCTGTATCTCCCATATGTATGAGCAGCCTAGGTCTGATTTTGTCGACTATAAACCTGCACAATTCGCTCGACCACCTGTGGGATGGATGAGCCTGTGGAATCTAGGATCAAAGCGTCCTCTGCACATTTTAGCGGAGCTGTTTCTCGTTCGCTATCTAGTTTATCCCGGGTGGCAATCTCCTGTTTTAGTTCATCTAAGTCTGGTTGATGCCCCTTTTCTATTAATTCCTTGTACCGTCGCATGGCTCTTTCTTCAATAGAAGCCGTTAGAAAGATCTTAACATCTGCATGCGGTAATACATGAGTGCCAATATCTCGTCCATCCATAACGACATTTTCTTTTTCAGCCATATCTTGTTGCAATTGAACCATTAACGCACGAACCTTCGGATGCTTCGCAACAAGAGAGACTTGCCGTGTCACTTGCGGATGGCGAATCTCGGAGGTAACCTCCCGATCATCTACGAAAACCTTTTGCCCATCCAGTTCCTGTTTTAATGTAATGGTGATGGAGTGAAGAAGCGCTAACAGGGATTCTTCTAGTTCTACATCAACATTTCTTTCCATTGCCATCCAGGTCAATGCACGATACATCGCACCGGTATCAATATAAGTAAACCCAAGTTGTTTCGCTACAAGCTGAGCAACCGTACTTTTACCGGCTCCAGCTGGTCCGTCAATAGCAATGTTCATACGTCATCCCTTTCTAGCCATAGAAAAAAGCAGGGTTTCTCTGCCTGCTTATATGCTCATAATTATTCGATTAAGCCGATTATGAATGATGATAAGAGCCTTGAGACCGAAGAACGACCACAACATTCACTATTCAATTATGGTCTTAACATGTTTGATAGTACCATAGTGTTCCTCAAGATGCAATGCCTTCCAGCCTTTCCACTTCCACCATCCAATGTCGGAAGAAGTCCATGTGAAGCAGAATTTGGGTGATCAGTAGAGATAATAGCAGGAGAAAAACGCCAAATATGAGCCACTTCTCAACCGATTGGGAAAATCGCTGAAATCGTTCATTATAACTAGGAAACTTTGATCTTCTCATGCACCCACCTCCAATATCCATTATGCCCAGAAGGGTTAGTATTTATGTGGAGGTACCTTGACATTCGTCAAGGTACCTTCACTCGATTAGCGATCCTGTCCTGGTCCATCTAGCTTTTCAATCGCTTCTTCATCCCCATTTTCAGCGTTAATAAAAACACGGTACACTTCATTTCCCACTTGTCCCATGAACTCATAGCATAGAGTTTCTTTATTTAGATCGTTTAGAATAACCGCTAGACGATTTTCCTTTACTTTAAAGTTTGGATTTACTTCTTTTCTTGCTTGTTCTATCGAAATTTTTGGTTTTGCCAACTTGCGATCCGCTTTATGATTGAAGATATATTCCTCTGATTGGAAGCCAATCACATTTCCAGTATCTAAAGCTACTTTGACTGTCAGCAAATCCGGGTATATACGAACATTGTTTTCGGTATACACATAAGTCAAAACAGCGAGATTATTATAGTGATCTATGACCATAGCTTCCATTTGATTATAGCCGTGGGTCTTCAGGAACTGGTCCGCTTTTTGTTTTGCTTGGTCTAAGCTCAACTTTGCTTCTCCGACATTCCGATTATCGAGAAGCCAGACAACCTGTCCACCTTTTGTCGTGATATCGAGGTCGATAGAGTGTTCGCGTTGGTTAGGTCTTTTAATGGAAACACTATAAGCCTGGTATTCATAGCCTTTACCTGATTTTTTTACATTAATTTCTGCATTTTTCTCTCCATGGCCCACAAATTTGATAGCAATTTGTTTGGCCTCTTCTTTACTTATCAATTTCCCTTTTAAATTTTCATCCTTCATTCGCTGCTTATTTTCAAGGGATTGAATACCAGGGCCCATATCGATTTCCTCATATTCATCCACACTCTTGTCAATCGTTCGAAATCCATCGATGATGGTATTGTCTAAGTTTTGTTCCTCAGAGGCAAGGGCTAGCTCAACATCCATCCAACGGAGCTGTTGATCAAGCACCTTATCTTGTACATGTCGCAATTCAGATTGAATTTCCTGTGCCCGCTTATGCAACGTTTTAAGATTTTGATACTCTTTTTCACTAAGCGGTTCTTTGTCCAAATCCCGAACCGCTGCTTTATATGAAAAATCACCTACATTGGCAAGGAACTCCTCTGTTTTACTAAAAGGAAGCAAAGCTAATGGAAGCTGCCCCACATCGGAGCGCGCTAGTGAACTAATACGCCAGACATTACTGAGCGTTCCATCAATTTGCCGCCTTGAATTGATCGCTAGCGTTTTCCCTAGTTCGTCTTGAAGCTCGTCCATATGGAAGGTTAAATCATGAAAGGCACGTTGGTATTGATTTTCAGCCTTAATAAGAATTGTATTCTTTTCTTGATTCTCTTGATAACCCCACATCCCAAAACCGATAACTGCAACAGCCAAAACGGGTGTTAAGACACCAGCTATTTTTCCGTACATGTGTTTCACTCCTTCATCTCTTGGCATTCTAACTACGTCGAATCAACATCTTGCTAGAATGCATTTGTTGTGCCCTCTTGGGTCTTCGTGAGGGCCTTCATCTCTTGGCATTCCAACTATGTCGAATTAACATCTTGCTGGAATGCATTTTTTTGCCCCTCGGTGCCTTAAGAAATTGCAATGTATATAGCATACTTAGCGTTATCTACAGAAAATGTGCTTCCCTATTCTTTTCACCTGCGGACGCCCCCAAATCCATGCTGATGTTGCTGTCTCAGGATTAAAATAGTAGGTACATCCACCGGTTGGGTCCATTCCATTCAACGCATCCTTTACCGCTTTTTCCGCAGATTCATTAGGTGTTAGCCAGATTTGCCCATCAGCTACAGCGGTAAATGCTCGAGGTTCAAAAACAACTCCGGATGGCGTATTAGGAAAAGACGAGCTATCTACCCGGTTTAAAATGACGGCTGCAACCGCAACCTGACCAACATAAGGCTCCCCACGCGACTCACCATATACCGCATTCGCCATTATTTTTAAATCATTTGCGGATAACCCATGAGCCTTATATCCGTTATTTGCCTGTTTAGATTCTACTCTAGCTGTAGCCGGTGCCTTTTTCTTAGATTCATATTTGGTCTTGGCAACTAAGATCTTCTGTGTTTCACTTCCCGCTTTTCCATCTACCTCAATTCCAAAATCCTTTTGGAATTTACGAAGTGCCCAATAGGTGTTATCCCCAAATTTACCATCGGTTTCACCTTTTAGGTACCCGATGTATTTCAAACGATCTTGCAATTCGATGACATCATCACCCGAAGCCCCGCGCTCCAATATTCTCCCACTGAATATTTCTTTGTCGCTGGATACAGTAACATACGCAAAAAAAAGACCAACCATCAATGCCATGGTGAAAGTGATGATGATTGTTTTCCTGAAGTTCACCTTCATTGTCGATCCTCCTGCTGCCGTCTTTTGTTGTTATTGGTTTTATTGTGAGTTTATACCAGAGAGATTATGCAAAAAAATTGGTATATCCTAAGGTTGCTACAAGAAGGGGGAGTAAAAGCATGTCATGTGGAATATATCGCCAGACTCGATACGAGCCCTGATGACGTAATGACTAGGGTGTCATAAAGGAACAAATTTCTCCTATTTTCAAAAATGGGAAGATACCTGGATGAATAGGGGTAAAAATGCCCTTATCCTCCCACTTAACTAAATTGAAAACGCATACAAAAAGGAATTGCGGACATTTGATCCCTTAACAAGCCTTTAGTAGGCCAAAATTTTAAAATAAGGGAAGAAAATCACCTCTATTCTTATGATCCTCTATCTACTTCTCGGCTTATTTCAAAAATAGAAAGCAAAAATAACGAAAAAACTCCGCTTATCAGTGGTCATGTCGGTTCAAAAGCTGAAATCGACAAGGATTAGCAGAGTTTTTTCGTTTATTTGTTAAAAGATTAAATAACATTCATTAACTGGAGATGAGTGGTTTAGAAGGCTGGACCGGTCCGTATCTTCGTATTTAGCCACCCTCCTAAAAATCCATTCCTGATATATCAAAATCACGATCATTACTGCATAGACACTGCTTAAATCCGGTATCCACCTGTCCGGATTTTCCCTTTTTCCCAACCAATGTGAACTTTTCTCCACAATTGTTGCAACGGATCGTCACCTTATGCCGTTCCTTGCGAATCATTTTTATGTCCTCCTTCTTCACTAGGCATTCCTACGACATCGATTCTACTTCATTGTTGGAATGCAACTGCTTATCCCTCAGGGCCTTCTTCTCTTTTTCACTATCTCTAGTGTGATCAGAAAGAGGCTGCTTTAGACTTCATCTGTGCTTTTCTTACGCGCCGCATTGAAATAAACCAGAGGATGGCCATAAATGGCATTATCACCCACAAATAATGATGGGTAGATGAATAGAGAATAAAATTATAGCATCCATGCAGTAAAAAAGGTAAGAACACTGAATAGAACATATATATGCGCTGATTTGTTGGCTTAGATTCGAATTTTCCCTTACCTAAATTGTACCCCATGATGACACCGAACAAGGCATGGCTCGATACAGGAAGCAATGCTCTCATCAGCGCTTCTTCCAAGCCATACGAATATAAATAAATAAAGTTCTCTAATGTGGCAAAGCCGAGAGAAACCGCTACAGCATAAACAATTCCGTCATAGAGCTCATCAAATTCAACATGCTTATAGACCGTGAAATAGACAATAAACCATTTAAAGAATTCTTCAATAAACCCAGCAATGAAGAAGGATTTTGCAAAAACGCCTAAATCAAATTCCTCCTGGATCCCGAACTGAAGCACCATTACAGGAAAAACGAGAAGGATCCCAAACAAGAAGGTTTTGGCAACCATATGCAAGGGTTCTATTTCATACCGATCTCTTAGATAAAAGTAACTTAATAGGGCAATTCCAGGTGCAATGGAAGCCGCAATAGTCGCTATCATTATTCAACCCCCTCTTTTTCTCGGGGAACTTTTTTATTATACTATCCATTAGGGCCTTATTTGCCCTGCTACCATCGTAACATGGTTCAGGAAAATAGAAAATACCAACTATTGGAGGGAAATCATGAGGAAGATCGTGATTATAAATACAGGCGGTACTATCGCCATGGCTGTCGATCAAGAAAGTGAAAAAGTCTTGCCAACATCCGGCAAGACTTTTTCACTTTATACTTATTGGAAAGTATTATACGCATAGGACTACAACGAGTAGCCTTCTTACACCCACCCACGGAAACGGGATGCTTCGGCCATTTTCCGGCAACCAACCATATAAGCAGAAAGTCTCATATCAACACGGCGCGATTGAGAAGTATTATAGACATTTTCAAAGGAACGAACCATCACTTCTCTAAGCTTCGTCTCTACTTCTTCTTCCGTCCAATAATACCCTTGGTTGTTTTGTACCCATTCGAAATAAGATACGGTTACTCCTCCTGAACTTGCCAAAACATCAGGAACTAATAGAATGCCACGCTCCGTTAAGATACGGGTACCTTCTAACGTAGTCGGTCCATTTGCTGCTTCTACTACAATTTTCGCTTTAATATTATGGGCATTTTCTGCCGTTATTTGATTTTCGATGGCAGCCGGAACCAGAATGTCACAATCCAATTCTAATAGCTGCTTATTCGTTATCGTATCTTTGTACAGCTTGGTTACGGTTCCGAAGGAATCCCGACGGTCTAATAAATAATCGATATCCAGACCATCTTCATCGTATAATCCACCATAGGCATCTGAGATCCCTACAATTTTAGCTCCTGCATCATGCATGAATTTAGACAGAAAACTTCCTGCGTTACCGAAGCCCTGGACAACCACACGAGCTCCCTTTAGGTTAATCCCGCGTCTTTTTGCGGATTCTTCAATGCATATCGTAACCCCTTTAGCTGTTGCTGTTTCTCTTCCATGAGAACCGCCTAACACTAATGGCTTCCCTGTGATAAAGCCAGGAGAATCAAATTCACGGATACGGCTGTATTCATCCATCATCCAAGCCATAATTTGTGAATTGGTGAACACATCCGGTGCCGGTATATCTTTTGATGGACCAACAATTTGGCTGATGGCACGTACATAGCCTCGGCTTAGACGTTCTAATTCTCTGAACGACATATCCCGAGGGTCGCAAATGATGCCTCCTTTACCTCCACCATAAGGAAGATCGACTATCCCGCATTTTAAGCTCATCCAAATGGAAAGCGCTTTTACTTCGTCTTCTGTCACCTCCGGATGGAAGCGAACTCCCCCCTTGGTCGGACCTACCGCATCATTATGCTGTGCCCGATATCCTGTGAACACCTTGACCGAACCATCATCCATTCGGACAGGTATGCGAACTGTCAAAATACGCATCGGCTCTTTTAATAATTCATATACCGTTTCATGATACCCTAGCTTAGAAAGCGCCTCTTTAATGACTTTTTGAGTGGAAACAAGGACATTCAGATTCTCCTTTTGCTGCTCTGTCACTTGCTTTTCTACCACTTCTTTATCCGCCATAATTACCACCTCTAGAGAAACATTATATGCTAGATATTAACATCCGCCGTTAAGTATACAACTTAACACAAAGAATGAGAAGGAAGAAAGATCGCCTTTTCCTTATCAAAAACCAAGGAAATCTTACCTAAGGTCCCGTTTCTATTCTTTTTCAGATACAAGCCCATTTTTTCTTTCTCTTTTTCATCCTGCTCATGCTCTTCTTTCTGCATAGTAAGGATAACATCAACTGCTGCTTCCACCGCCCCGCTCATCGGATGTTCATGAATCTGCTGTGGAGCAACGGCCACGATGGACGTATCCCACTGCCTTGACCATTGATGAAGGATATACGAAACTAAAGAATAATTTTGCTGAATTAGACGCCCTTCTTTATCTCGTAATGGAATCCTCAGCAAATGGTCTATAAAAACAATCGGTACCCGCCCGATGGATTGGATAATTCTTTCAATATAGTCTTCCACTTCATCCAGGGATGTATCCATAGTTCCTTCAAGTGTCCACATGTGTTTAGCCATAGCCGAATATTCTTGGTTTGCTTGGTTAATCCCCTCAATTGGAACTTGAGCCGTTATCACTTGCTGGGGGGAAACCTGTAATATTCGTGCAATACTTCGTGCCCATAATTCAAATGCGGTCATATCCCAAGATACATAGACAACGGGTACTCCGGTGAATGAGATGTGATCTGCTAGCTGTCTTAATAGCATCGATTTACCACTCGAAACCATCCCCGTAATAAGATAAAACCCCGTTCTCAACCCCCCGACTAGTTTTTCGTCCAGATCAGGAAAACCGGTCGGTGTTCCCTGAACATCCCCACTGTGGCGCTTCATATACTCTTCAACAAAAACAACTAGATTCCGTACATCAGGGGATACAGGAACCTTCAAGGTTTCTTCTACCGTTTCGTTTAGCAAACGCTGAAAGGTTTCTGCAGGGTTTTTTACCTGAACAAAAAAGTTGTTAATATCACGAAACCCTTCCGGAAGATAGACGTTATAGATCTCCTTTGCAAGTTCATGGAGAAGAGAAGAAATCCGATTGCTTTCTCTTCTTCCAGTTTCATCGTTCGGGTAGCAGATAAAGATCCGTTTTCCCTTTAGCTTATGGGCATGACTTTCTTTGAATGAAGAGAAATCAGAACTGCAAATGGCCGGCATTTGAGCCTGTTCTAAGGATAAAACATCAAATACATTCTTACATAGCAAAATGTCATCTGAATTCTCGATGATCTCTTCATTAAAGAAAACTTCCCCTTTTCCCACAAGGGCTTTATACTTTGGCTTCTCATCAAAGATGGAGCGGCCAATTAGGTCCACTATGCTTCCATCAGCATCTCGAACAGGAAAGACGATACAGTTCGTAAAATATCCACCCATTTTCCCTCTCGGGGTTTGAAATCCAATTTGAAAGGATTCATATCCTAATTCAAATCGCTCGGCTGTCTCTAAGGTAATTCCTCTACGTTTCAGGTATTCAACAGCTTCTTGAGACAAATTTTTTTTGTAATGAGCATGCAGCTTTGCTAAATCCTCGTTAGATATCCGTCGAGGAAGTATTGTTGCATATTCCTCATTTTGATTTTCCATATAATCCTCTCCCTTAAATGTAAGAAAGCTACTAGCGTAGCCCTATGCGTATGATACTTTCCGATAAGTGTAAGAAAGCTACTGGCGTAGCCTTATTCGTATAATACTTTTGGATAAGTGAAACAAAAGGCGCGTATCTTATCTACGCGCCTTTTGTTTCACAAGTCATATATTCGGTTACCACTGCGCCTCAAGATTACTTGAAATGTTGACAGAGTACTTTAATGGCATCCTGCTTCACAATTGGCTTGCCGTATTCGTCTAATACATACTTTGTTACAGTAGAAGCCTCACCATATTCAGATAACAACGCGATGATCGTGTGATAGAGCTGTTGGTTTTCTACCTCTATTTCATCTAATACTAGGTAATATCTATCGTTATACCGATAAACCTTGCCGCCTTCCTGAAGAACAGATATGGCTCGTTGACAAGCTTCTATCAGGTGCTCAAAATCGTGGAAGTAATAAATGATGTCATCACTTTCTTCTAATGTAACTTCCATCTCATATATATCGTCATCATCATATTCGGTATCATCCTCAGCGGACGTTTGGCTTTTTCCTCTTGTAACGATTACTACCATGCCTTGTGCAGGCAAAGCAAATACTTCCACGGCAACAGGCCCCATGATTTCGAAGCCTAATTCCTGGTAGGCTTGCTCCATCATGTCATTGAACAAATCATGGACCTTTGGGATGTCACGCCAGATGTCCTCTTTTTCTATTCCTCTTTCGTATAAATCATCGAACGTTAAGAAAATCCTTACTTTGTCCTGACTTAGGCGTTCAACACGCATTTTACGACCCTCCCCTGCCAATCCGTTAGTACTATAGGTTATGATAGTAAGCTTTTGTATGTTCTGGATTGCTATCTATTAATTTGTTGTTTAATGATACCATGTGCAGGGTTCTTGAAACAACCAGAAATGTTCTGGGATTCCTGTATTTCATGGTAAAAGTACTAATACTATATGCAAAAATAATGAACTACTGAACCAACATTTCAGCTGTTCTAATTTGCTAGCTTGTATATTATGATAAAATAAAATAATAAAATAATGAAAGGAGAGATCAAGATGAGATTTCTTTCCCTCCCTATTCTCCTCTTTTTATTCCTAACTGCCTGTTCGAGTGGGGAACCTAATCATCGTCCTTCTGCTACGAATGAAACGAATACCTCAACACCTGTCAAATCAGAGGAACCTGTACAACCGCCAACAGTCACTCCAGTACCTGCTCCCATTCAGTCCCAAGATCCTGCCAATGTTGAAACGGTCCCCTCTTCAGAGCCAAAGGGATACTATGTTGATTTGAAAAACTTTAATATTCACCCCAAGGAAAAGGATTCCAAGGAAAAAATTGTGCTGCTTACTTTTGATGATGGCCCAAAAGGTAAAGTAACCCTGCAGATTCTCGATATTTTGGACAAATACCAAGCCAAATCGATCTGGTTTATCAATGGTTTTAATTATGGCTGGGATTACAAAGCAAGTCCCGAAAAAGCCGAAACCTTTAAGACTCTAGTCAAAGAGATCCATGATCGGGGCCATATTATCGCCAATCATACTTGGGAACACGAAAACTTGAGGAAGCTTCCCGCGGACAAACAAAGAAAAGAAATATTATCTATGAATGAGCTTTTGACGAACATAACAGGAGAAAAAGTGAACTATTTCCGTCCACCCTTCGGCGCCTATACTGATATCCAAAAGCAGGTGATGAAGGATGAGAATATGCAATGGATGAACTGGTCCGTAGGTTCACTAGATTGGGAGAATAAGGAGCCGCAAAAGGTTGTCGATCAAGTAGTGTCCACCGTTCATAACGGTGGCAATATACTCATGCATGACTTCCCAGTGACAGCTGAAGCCTTGGATCCGATCCTGAAAAAGTTAACGGATATGGGATATACCTTTGTTCTCCCGACTGAAGTTCAAACAGAGTAAAAGAAAGCCAGGCATCATGCATGATGCCTGGCTTTTTGCATCCTATGATTGAAACTGACGAAGCGCGGTTTTTAATCTTCTCTTCCTTCTCATGAAACCAACCATTTGAAATAAATCATACATGAATATCAATCCCATCAAAATGATGGCAGGCAGAAAATGCTTAAGAAGTACGATCATCGCGATCCACATACTAAGCAATATGAGGACAATGCTTTCTACGCGATTTCCTTTAAGAAAGCTTCCCTTTCCAAACACTCTTTTCAAGTACTTCATCGAAATGGTACGAATAATAAGAATAGCAGTGACAAAACAAAGAAAGGAGAACATTAAGTGAACGGGTTTAAATAATAGAAAGGTGGCCCAATCAGCGGATAGGGATAAGGAGGAATGTAACGTTGGAATGATGGATTCAGAAGCTTGAAACAATCCCCATGCACATGCCAGAAACAGTAAATCGAAAAGAAACAAGGAACATCCCCCCAATGGAGATAGTGTCTTTTGGTTTCAGGTTATGAAAAAATTCTATTTTTATGTCATTCGCCCACTCTATAACATATATTGATAAAAGATTGAAGAAAAGGATGGATTCGGATGCAAATTCATGTCGTACAATCGGGACAATCCCTCTTTGGGATTTCCCAGGCTTATGAAGTTCCCTATCAAAGCATCGCGCAGGTTAATGAGATTGATCCAAATCAATCACTGGTTGTAGGGCAAGTACTTGTCATTCCTATCCAGGGAATGTATTATTGGGTTCAACCTGGTGATTCTTTATACTCCATCGCAAGAAAATTCAGGATAAGTCCTAGTTCCTTAGCTCGAATTAACCAAATCCCCCTTAACGCACCTCTATCGGTAGGCTTTCGGCTCTATATTCCTCCAAAACCGAAATACAACGCGGAAATAAACGCCTATATCGAACCACGGGATGATACCATTTCCGCGGAGTTACAAAGAAGTGCAGAGGAGGCCGCTCCACATCTAACCTATTTAGCTCCCTTTAGTTTTGAGATCCTAAGAGATGGTTCACTAAAGGCTCCAGCTCTGACGAATCTAAAAGCAATCGCAGACCGCAACAATGTAACCATGATGATGGTCGTCACCAATTTAGAAAATGATCAATTTAGTGCCGAGCTGGGTCACCTCGTTTTATCCAATCAACAGATTCAAGATACTCTATTAAACAATATCATCTCTACCGCTAAACGCTTAGGATTTAGAGATATCCATTTTGACATGGAACATCTGCTTCCTGGAGATCGAGAAGCCTATAATCAATTTTTGCGAAAGGCTGCTAGTCGTATACACAATGAAGGATGGTTAATATCTACAGCCCTTGCTCCTAAAATCAGTGCAGCTCAAACCGGTGAATGGTACACGGCTCATGATTATCGGGCACATGGCCAAATTGTTGATTTTTCCGTTATCATGACTTATGAATGGGGCTGGTCAGGTGGTCCCCCCATGCCCGTCTCCCCCATCGATCAAGTAGAAAGAGTAATACGGTATGCCCTCACTGAAATGCCCGCCAACAAAATCATGATGGGCCAAAATCTATATGGCTATGATTGGACGTTACCCTATGTTCAAGGGGGACCATTTGCTAAAGCCATTAGTCCACAAGCTGCCATAAACTTAGCCAGAGTGGAGAATGCAGCCATTCAGTATGATTATACAGCTCAAGCCCCCCATTTCGACTATTATGATATACAAGGAAAACAGCATAAGGTATGGTTTGAAGATGCTCGCTCCATCCAAGCAAAGTTTAATTTAATCAAACAGCTTGGCCTAAGAGGAATTAGTTACTGGAAGCTAGGTCTTCCCTTTCCACAAAACTGGCTACTTATTTCCGATAACTTTCATGTTGTAAAAAAGGATTAATATATGGAAAAGAGGCTGTCATCATGAGACAGCCTCTTCATTATTTTTATAGGAATGGATCTTCGTGCTTAGCCTTCAATCTACTCCAGCGTCTTTCTACTTCCTGACGGAACGAATCCAATGTTTCTGCATATTCGGGCTTAGTTAAGTGTTTCGTTTTTCCCATGGAGTTTACCCACTCATATACATCGAGACGCTTCCCTTTTTCTTCAGGGTTGTACGTAAGGGTGGTAATTCCGTTTTCTACTTCATAAAGCGGGAAGAAACAGGTATTAACTGCAGTTCCTACAATCTCTTCTCCTTTTTCATCTGGAGATTTCCAGTTTAACGGACAAGCGATCAAGATCTTACCATATACCATTCCTACATTCTGTGCATACCATTGAGCTTTCGCCGCTTTCTTTACCAAATCCTGCGGGAATGCTTCTGTTCCGGTAAAGACATAAGGAATGTTGGTAGCAGCCATAATCTGAGCAGTGTCTTTATGATGGAAGGCTTTCCCTCCTTGGAACTTACCCACACTAGAAGTCGTTGTCATATGTCCCAAAGGAGTAGAATAAGAAAGCTGGCTTCCTGTATTCATATATCCTTCATTATCATACTCAAGAATGATCATTTTATGGTTTCGAAGAGCGGCCCCAAGCGCAGCACCCATACCGATATCCATACCACCGTCACCCGTAATCATAACAAAGGTAAAGTCATCGGCTACTTCAACTTCCCCACGACGTTTCAGTTCAAAAAAAGCTTCCACCGCTCCAGAAAGGGTCGCTCCCCCATTTTGGAAAAGGTTGTGAATAAAGGATTGCTTATGGGCGCTGTAAGGATATCCAGTAGTTGTAACATACGCACAACCCGTTTGATATAGGGCGACAATATCTCCCTCAATCCCTTTAAAGAACAATTCTAATCCAGGGAAAATCCCACAGCCTGGGCATGCCCCGTGTCCGGAGGCAATACGCTTCGGCTTACCTGTTAAGGCACGTAATGGAGGAATCTTGACATCCAGTTTGCCCGTTTCTTCGTTTGGTGTTACTTTAATTAACCCAGACTTAAACGCGTTGCCATACTGTGGCTCAAGAACACGCTTAGGCGTAAGTTCCCCTTTGCCCGGAGTTTGGCCATAGTAATCAAATTCCTTTTCAACAGACCCTATTTCAACCGCATCCAAGGCGAATTGGAAGAACTTTTCGGCATCATCGGAGAAGAAATCCTTACCGCCAACCCCGAATACGCGGCTGATTACCATACACTCACTACGAATACTCTGTAGGGCAGCTTTCACTTCATGGGTCATGTTGGCCCCGTGCCCACCATAAGAATCGGCGCGTTCACCGACGACAACAGCCTTCACATTTTTCAATGCGGCTTGAATTTCTTTTGTCGGGAACGGACGAATCATGTTCGGGCTGATCACACCCGCCTTAATTCCTTGTGCACGAAGCTTATCAACCGTATCCTTTGCTGTTTCAGAAGCAGAGTTCAATAAGAACACAGCGACTTCTGCATCTTCCATCTTATATAGGTCAAGAATCGGATACTCTCTGCCGGATAATTCATAGTATTCTTTTGCAATTTCTTGAAATACCTCATATGCACGGTACATCGCTTCCGATTGCTGATAGTTGTTGTTAATCAAATCCGGATCATTCATGTATGGTCCAACCGTTACCGGATTAGCTGGATCCAAGACAAAGTTATAGTTTCTTGGTTGTGGTCCAACAAATCCTTGTACAACCTTACGGTCTTCAAAATATTGAACACGGCGCTTTTGGTGAGAGGTGAAGAAACCATCATAAGCAACCAGAACCGGCAAACGAACGTCTTTATGTTCAGCCAATTTCAATGCCATAATGTTCATATCGTAAACCGCTTGCGGTGTTCTAGCCAACAGGATCGGCCATCCGATATTCAATCCGTAGTAAAGGTCGGAGTGATCTCCACGAATGTCAAGCGGACCGCTAATCGCCCGAGTAACCAAGTTCATGACCATGGGGAAGCGAGTTCCCGATTGTACCGGAAGCTGCTCCAGCATATACATAAAACCGTTTGCAGAGGTAGCATTGAACACGCGCGCTCCCGCCGCAGCGGCACCATAACAGGATCCCGCAGATCCGTGTTCTCCATCGGTTGGAATCAACACGATATCATGTTGTCCTTTTGCTTTCATCGTATCTAAAAACTGAGCAACTTCCGTTGAAGGTGTGATCGGGAAATATCCCATAATATGATAATTGATTTGCGCCGCAGCCATCGCTGCCATTTCATTACCGGATTCAAAAACTAGCTTTTGGACAGGCCTTTTATTTTCAAGTTGTTGTTTTTCTTTTTCATAATCAATTGCCATCGTTTATTCCCCCCATTCGAAGTTATAGCGCCAAAGGAAACTTGTGCGGCATGCGATGCTCATCAGCAAAACCGGTCTCCTCACGCAAAGTGGCAAGGGCATCCGTTGGACAAACCTCTACACACTTTTGACAGCCTTTACAGTACTGATAATCAATCCCCTGCAGGAACATTTGCGGACGTCCCTTCTTGTCTTCCTTTTCTTCCCAAACAAAACAGAGATCCGGACAAACGGTATCACAGGCTGCACAGTGAATACATTTATCTTCATACCAATCTGGCAAGAAACCTTGACGAGATCCGCTAAGGTCCTTCAAAATGCTGTTCCCTGGGTTAATCACTACCCCGCCAAGAGGCTGGGTTTCGTAACCAAGAGCTGGTTCAGGGCGAGTAAAGGCACGTGATACAGCATCTTCACTTGCTTCATAGGTCTTAAATTGAACTTCGTTATACCCGCGTTCAAAGGTACGAATATTCGGTTCTACCATGTGTGGATATTTCTTTTCAAAGGTCCTGCGAATTACGTTTTTCATCACTTCTGGATCGAGGAACTCACAAACACGGAACAAAGCTCCCAACATAGCCGTGTTCACCTTTGTTTTCTCTTCAACCGCAATGGAAAGCGCGTCTACAACAGCTAGCGTTCCAAATTCCAATTTAAGATCTTTACGAACCTCGTCAAAATCTCTCGTAGAATTAACGAGTACAATACTATCCGGATAAATTCCGCTGCAAACATCTATTGTTTTATATAATGCTTCATGGAAAACGCCAACCACATGTGGTTGTTCAATTGGACTGTGTGCGCGAACCTCTACTTCAGGCTCACAAAAACGCACAAAAGCTTTGACAGGCGAACCCTTCTTCTCCGAACCGTATGAAGAAAAGTTAGAGCCATTGAGCCCCAATCCCATTACACCGGCTTCAGCGAGCATTTTACCTGCCAGGTTAGCCCCGAGTCCCCCAATGGATTCTAACCGAATTTCAAAAAAACCAAGTTCATTTTTCTTAGGTAACATGAATTTCCCTCCCCCGAAATCGATAACCCATTTACAATATAATCATAGTGTTATGATTAATATCGTTTGGATTATTCAGGCTTTTCATATTTCGAATTATAACAGAGTTATTATTTCATAGCAACAGTTTATTCGAAAAAGTTTTTTGCGTTCTTGAAAATTCTGTGTAAGCGGTTCAAAGCTTATGTAAACAGGTATTAAATATAAAGCTCGCCTGCAAAACTGATATGTAACAGATTACTTAGTTATTGTATTACAGATACAGATGAAAGAGTGAAAAACTTATAAATAGCGCAACACCTAAAGATGGAGCTACCTCTGCACATAGAAAAGAACCTGATATAATATCAGGTTCAGATGTCTTATATTGGGGTGATACGAGATTCGACTGTCGAATTAATATCCACTAATCTATGTGGTCTTGCAGGACTTCCGAATCCATGATTCGATAATGATACCCTTGTTCAATCAAAAATAGCTGACGCTTTTGAGCCCATTCTTCCTCATTAGTACCTTTGGAAACTAACGTATAGAAATAGGCTTTATTCTCTGACATTTTTGGCCTAAGAACACGTCCCAACCGTTGCGCTTCCTCTTGACGGGAACCAAAGGTTCCCGAGATTTGGATAGCCACATTTGCATCAGGCAAATCAACGGCAAAATTAGCTACCTTGGAGACGATCAGCTGTTTAATTTCACTCTTTCGAAAATCAGCATATAAGCGGTCTCTCTCCGATTGGGGAGTCCTCCCCGTAATCACAGGAATGTTCAAATCACTAGATAGCTCTTCTAGCTGTTCCACAAATTGTCCAATGATCAATATTTGATCTTCTTGATGATGATCAATCAACCGCTTTACTACCTTCTTCTTCTCAGGATTTTCAGCTGCCACACGAAATTTTTGGCGGGAAGGGGCATAAACATATTCTTCTCTTAAAGAAAAAGGCATCTTAATGCGAATTTCCGAACAGGCTGCTTCTGCTATCCACCCTTTTTGCTCTAGCTCCTTCCATGGCATATCATACTTTTTAGGACCGACCAAAGTAAATACATCCTCTTCCCGACCATCTTCGCGTACAAGAGTAGCAGTCAATCCTAATCGCCGTTTCGCCTGTATATCTGCCGTCATCCGAAAGATAGGAGCAGGTAATAAATGGACTTCATCATAAATGATCAATCCCCAATTCCGTTGATTAAAAAGCTCCATGTTTGAAAAATCGCCTTCCCTCTCAGCGCGATAAGTCAGCATTTGGTAAGTGGTGACAGTTACTGGCCTCACGTCTTTTGTATCACCGGAATATTCCCCTACCTGTTCGGGACCCAGATCCGTTTTGTCTAAAATTTCCCGAATCCATTGGCGAACTGAAGTCACATTGGTTGTCACAATCAGTGTTTCCATCTTTACCTTGGTCATGGCCGCGATCCCAATCACCGTTTTTCCCGCGCCACAAGGAAGAACAAGTACCCCGTTTCCACCATAGATCGTGCCTCCGGAGTAATAGGCATCTATCGCTTGATGTTGATAATCTCGCAAGTCAGCTTGGAAGGAAACCGTTAGAGCCGTACCCTCTGAATAACCTGCTATGTCTTGTACAGGGAAACCTAACCGTAACAGCTCCTGTTTCAACGTGCCACGTGCATAAGAAGCCACTTCTGCGCGATGTTCTTGGCGATTCTCCCCCATTAGTTTTCGGATGTCTTTGTATTGCAAGATCTCCGTCAATACCATAGGGTCTAAAGAGGTTAAATACAATGCATCTTTTTCTTTCTCTAATTTAAGCAATCCATATCGTCCGGTATACTCTTTTATTTCTCTTAACAATCCTTCTGGAATACCATATTTGGCATACTGCTTCAGAGCTGTGCAGATTTGATCTGACATGATTCCAGCCGCAGCTGCGTTCCAAAGGCTGAGGAGCGTAATGCGGTAGGTATGTATATATTCAGGGCTTTTCACTAATTCGGCAAATGGGGCTATAGCATTTCGAGCTTCCTCAAATAATGGATTCTGCACTTCTAATAAAAGCGTTCGATCACTCTGTACAATTAACGGATTTTCCAATTTGAACTCCATGAGTCGGTAATCCTTCTTTCCATGAATGATTTTCTCATTTAAGGATAGCATACCCAGAAAGGGGGTCTCAAACGATGAGCCAGGATCAAACCATCATTTCAAAAATATTAAAAGCAAACAAGGAAGCTCCTAAGGAGGAGCGTTTCCACGAAATGGCTATAGATATGGAGTTCCCGCATGCATCAGACACACAAGGGGAGAAAGATTGAGAGCCTTGCTACTTCAGCAAGACTCTTTTACACTTATCAGAAAGTATTATACGCATATGGCTACGCCAGTAGCTTTCTTAAGCTTAGCTGCTATTTTCCTGGTGGAAAAGGAATCTTAATAAATGTTCCCGAAATTAAGTTGGACGGATCTTGTATATGGTTATGCTTTCCTAAAAATGTGGCATACCTACCCGTGTGATAGTATTTCAATGAAATACGGTATAAGGTTTCCCCCACCCCTACTTTGTGCCTAATTATTTTTTTATAGACTGGCTTGACAACTATTTTTTTTCCATTTGCAGGTTTAGTGTTGGTTGCGGATTCTGAATGTTGTGGTGTTTTGGTTGGTGGTTGAGTAGTCATCTTTTGATTTAGTGGTTGTTCAACCTTGGCCATGCTTAGCTCCTTTGGAGCAGTATTTGAGATCTCAGCTTGCTTTGATGGTACTTCTTTGTTCTCTACTTCTTTGTTCTGTACTTCTTTGTTCGGTTCCATCTTTTTCACTTGAGGTGTTGAAACAGCGGTTGCATTATGAGCGATTTGAGATTTCATCCACCAACCACTTCCTCCAAATACAAGAAGAATAGCCAATAGTGAAGAAGCATAGCCGAAAGCAAGTTTATTGGCTTTCTTTTGTGGTTTGCTGTGAATGGATTTGCGAGAAGGAATCCCAGGCTCATTGTCTTGCTTACAAGACAATGCAAGAGAATCCCCGTCCATTTCCTCCATTCGTTCTTTCTGATGTTGGCCATTGTTATGTATAATCCGTCTTTTTAATTCCATTCTACCTGACCACCGTCCATAGTATTCATCCTATTCTTAAGGTTGGGTTGCATTGAACAATCGATATCCATTATTGTAACATATTTCTATTATTTCTTGTGGTTAGCCTTTCCCATTCCATATACCCTAAATCTAAACTGATTATTCTGATTTCAAATGAATATTAGACATATTATTGTCACAAAATAATTTTCATTACCTATCTTGATATTTCTCTTAGATATGGCTAAAATGTAAAGTGAAAACTGACAAAAATTCAGCTTTATAGTGAAAGAGATCAGAATAGAACTTCTATAATTATCTCTTAATCACTGAACATAATCTGAGGAGGTTATTTAAAAATGGCTAAGTATTCTTATGTAGACAAAGAAACCTGTATTGCTTGTGGAGCGTGTGGTGCAACTGCTCCTGACATTTATGACTACGATGATGAAGGTATAGCTTTCGTTACGCTTGATGACAACCATGGTATCGCTGAGATTCCTGATATTCTTTGGGATGACATGAACGATGCTGCAGAAGGTTGCCCAACTGATTCGATCAAGATTGCTGACGAGCCTTTCAATAAGTAATCAAAGTATTAGGGATGTTCCATGCAAATGGACACATCCCTTTAATCTTGCTGCTTGCGGAGCTGTTCGCGCAATTCCTTATCCATACATCCATAAAAACCATGCTAGTCCCCCTGCAAAAAGGGAGCTTATGGCATTCACCATATCATTCGAAAATAACGAATATCCTCGAACCACTTTAGTCACCTGATGACAATGGACTCGTTTTTCCGTCTCTTGCCGGCATACGCTACAAAAAAACATCTGTTGGACTGTTGCACCCATTACACTATCTAAAAAGGCCCCGAAAGTCCCTGACACTAGCGCAATCATAATCCAATGTAGCTGAAATGGATAACCCTCTAGCCAAAGAAATCCTGCCGCACAGCATCCGATAAAGCCTGCTCCTAATACGGTACCTGCAGTCCCTAAGGCACTAATCCCCCCAGAGGTTCCCCTTTGGACCAACTTCCACGTAAGGATATGCCGCGGCTTCCCCCTTGAAAGGATCCCAATCTCCGTTCCCCACGTATCCGCATTTACCGATGACATCATTCCCAGAAAAACAGCCATATAAGGAGAAGGATTAGCCGCCCAAAAAGCTAAGATGACGAAAACCATACCCAAGCCACCATTTGCCATTACTTGCATAGCATCTCGGCAGCCCGTTTTAGCGAACAATTCATCTACTGCACGCTTCTTCCTTTTTTTAAAGTGAGACAAGAAGCTAGAACTTAGGAAGAAAGCAAGCAGCAGACCAAACCAGAATAATGATCCCAAAGCATAGATGATTGTCCCAACCATTACGGCCGCAGCTGCACCATGAAGTGATAAGGAGCGCTTCCAATAGGCCAAACCGGATATGATCCCGCTAAATAATACACCCATGAATAATTGTTGAATAATCACAGTACCCAAGCTCCTTATTTATTTTCTATTAGATAAGAAATTTCAGCCATGCCGCCTTCCACATTGATAACATTGCTCAGTCCCTGTTGAATTAAATAATTCATGACATGCCCACTTCTTACCCCATGGGCACATACAAGATACACAGGCTTTTCTTTCGAGATTTCTTGCTGTTTTTCAGGAATTATGTTCATAGGAATGTGCACCGCTTCATCTAAATGATACATCTGCCACTCATAGAACTCACGCACATCAATAATTTGCGCTTGATCTAAGGCACCTTTTTCATAAAGTTCAACAAACTCAACCGCACTAATAAAATGCTTGTCCATTTGGTTCTCCTTCTTTATTGAAATTTTAATTTATTTTAGCATATTCCTACCTTTAGAAAACAACCTTAGTTTACATTCAATCTTAGAGAGGCTATGCGATTTCATTTTTCTGCAGTACAGTGATAAACTATTAACGTATAATAAAGGAGGAGAGAATCATGTTTAAGGTATTAGTGAGTGATCCATTAAGTGAGTTAGGTTTACAAAAGCTTCTGGAGGCAGATGATGTTCAAGTTGATCGTAAGCCAGGACTATCGGAGCAAGAATTAATTCAAATCATACCTGAATATGATGCCTTACTCGTTAGAAGTCAAACCAAAGTGACACCTGCTATCATTGAGGCTGCCACTCGTCTAAAAGCGATTGGCCGTGCTGGAGTGGGTGTAGATAATATTAATATTCCAGCTGCAACCAATAAAGGAATTGTGGTAATTAATGCTCCAGACGGAAATACCATCTCTACAGCAGAGCATAGCTTTGCCATGATCATGTCGCTTGCCCGCCGAATTCCGCATGCCTACTATTCGATGATGAATGGAGAATGGGACCGTAAAACCTTTGTAGGGGTTGAGTTAAACCAAAAGGTTCTCGGAATTGTCGGATTGGGACGAATTGGTGCAGAAGTGGCTAAACGAGCTAAGGCATTCAACATGAAAGTCGTGGCCTATGATCCATTTTTAACCGAAGACCGTGCAAAGAAGATGGGTGTGACTCCCGCAACAATTGATGAGCTTGTAAGACAAGCTGATTTTATAACTGTTCATACTCCATTAACAAAGGAAACCAAATACATTATCGGCAGCAAGGAATTTGCGAAAATGAAGGATGGCGTGCGCATCGTCAATTGTGCCCGCGGCGGAATCATCGAAGAAAAGGCACTATTACAAGCCCTACAAACGGGTAAGGTAGCCGGTGCTGCTCTTGACGTATTTGAGGTAGAACCACCTGTTGATAATCCATTAACGAAGCTTCCGCAAGTCATCGTGACACCTCACTTGGGTGCATCAACAATCGAAGCTCAAGAAAATGTAGCTATTGATGTATCAGAAGAAATCCTTCATGTACTTCGCAATGAATCATTTAAGAATGCCGTCAATCTGCCTTCTGTCCCTGCTGAAGTAATGGAAAGACTGGAGCCATACTTCCAATTAGGTGAAAAACTAGGCCATTTTGTTGCCCAAACGGCGGTAGGTGGACTTCAAGAAATCACTATCACCTACTCGGGAGAGCTTACCGAAGTGGAGACAGCATCTCTTTCCCGGACTGTTTTAAAAGGAGTTCTGTCTTACCATCTTGGTGAAGGTGTGAACTATGTAAATGCTCCTCATTTGGCAAAAAGCCGTGAAATTGCATTTACAGAGCAAAAATCTACAGCTAACAAGGGTTTCACCAATTTAATTACCGTTATGCTAAAGACAAACCAAGAAGAAAGGAAAGTAGCCGGTACCCTTCTCAATGGTTATGGCGCTCGAATTGTCAAGATTGATCAATATCCTATTGACATTCAACCTCAAGGACACTTACTATTGATTAATCACAACGACCGTCCGGGTGCGATCGGTCGTGTAGGTACAATCTTAGGAAACAATGACGTTAATATCGCAACGATGCAAGTAGGACGTCGAGATGTAGGCGGAAACGCTATTATGCTTCTTACTGTAGACCGTCTGGTATCTCCTGAAGTATTAGACACCCTTGGTGAACTGAATGAGATTGTAAGTGTAACAGAAATCGAATTAATTTAAGAAAGCTAGGTACCATGCTTTCTTATTTAACAAAACGGCCATTCTTATTGAGAATGGCCGTTTTTTCATTCATTTTCCTTTTTATCCAACATAATGCTTAACTCTTCCCAATAAACGTCCGCATTATCGCAGTAGAAATAATCTACCCCATCTACATGAAGATGGGTAATGCAGCTAAGGACTTTCAGAAGTTCTACCCTGTCATCCGGAGTAAAATTCAACCCAGCTTCCTGCGCCTCATTCCATACGATTTGGTATTCTTCATCTAGAAACTGCTCCTCATGGGCATCCACCATCGCCTGGTAGAATGGAGTTCGTACCGTTCGTACGATTTTTAATATGGCCTTTTTCATCTGACACCCATCCCTTCATATTGTTACATTATATGAAAGGAATTTAATTTACGTGCTATTTTTCCTCTATAATGTCTACTATTTGACGCATATCGTTTAAGATGTAGTCCGCACCTAGCTCTTCAAACTTTGCTCGTGCCTCTTGTCCCGTTAATCCGGTTAGGGTAGCAGCAAATTTACAGCCCATGCTTTTGGCAGCCATAAAATCTGCCACAGAATCTCCCACAATCAGCAGTTGCTCTCCCTCCTTCAAAGGCACTTGAAGATCAAAACACTCCTGATTAGCTGAGTCTAATCCAAGCCATCCTTTGATATAGCAAAACGGTTGAGGCTTAGCTAAAGGTGACCGTTCAGGATGTTCATTTTCGGCATCCAATACATGGGAGGCCGTGACCACACGGTTCGGATCAAAGAAATCGATTAGTCCCATTTCTCTTAGTGGGATCTGTGTTTCGATCGAAGGTCGTCCGGTTCCAATCCCAAGAATTATACCTTTTTGCTTTAAAGCAGAAAGCTGAGCAGCCATCTCTTTTGGGTCCACAATCGGAATCTCATCACTCAAGAAGCCTTTCTTTCCTAGTTGATAGGACGGGCGTTCAATACTTTGTTCAATTAATTGATCACCTAGGTACCATTCCTGAAAGGTCTCTTGACATAGCTCCCAAAGCTCACTTGAACGGGAAAAAATCGTCGTCTCCATCCCTAGCTTTTGTTTGGCAAGATCATTTAGATAGAGGAGAAGAGCTTGTTTTTCCGCTGAACCCGGAGCAAAATCTTCTATAAAAGAACCATAGTTGACCGTACAGGATTGCCCCTCTAGTAGTTTGGCTAAGCGAGCTAGGGATTTGCGTGAAATTTGAGCCCCTAGTATTCGCTCTACTTCCTCTTTATGTTGAGGAATCAGCTGTTCCATCAAACAAAGAAGTTGATGACTAACCGAGAGATAAACCATATCCCAGTTTGCATTGATTCCACGACTTTTCATGAAATCAAGAACTTTGTCGTTAACAAATACTTCACTTCGAATTCGGCGAATCGTTTCTTCTCCTGGTGCCGATTCAAATTCTCCTCCCGATAATCCAAGATATTTCGGACTGAAAAGCATTTCCCAAACCGTAAGAGCAGAAGCATCAAAATATCGCTCTTCACTTAAAAGAACTCCATCCACATCAAACAAGATCATTTTAAACATATTGTCGCCTCCACTTTATATTACCATTAAATTCTTATCATCTCTTGGAATATGAATAGAGAATGTCGTTCCTTCTCCTAGCTTACTATGAACAGAGATTTGTCCTCCATGTGCCTGTACAATCTGCTTAACAATGGCAAGTCCAAGACCAGTACCTGCCCGGCCACGGGTACGGGCCTTATCCGCCTTATAAAAACGTTCGAAAACAAAAGGTAAATCTTCTTCAGGAATACCGCTTCCTGTATCCCGAATTTCTATATACAGCACCTGATCACGCAGAGCGACGTAAAGGGTGACCTTTCCCCCTTGTTCTGTATGTCGAAGGGCATTATCAATTAGGTTGGTAAATACCTGCTCGATCCGATCCATATCTAAATGAAAGATGCCATCCGTGACTAGTTCTGTTTCAGAAACGATAGAAACATTTCTTTCCTTGCCTCTCACCGAGAATTTCCTAACCATTTTATCAACAAGAGGAATTAATCGAACCGATTCTTTATTCAACTCAATGAATCCTGATTCCATTCTCCCCAAATCAAGCAGATCATTCACCAATCGGCTCATGCGCACGGACTCATCATAAATAATTTGTGCCATTTCCTTTGTTTCAGCTGGGTCTGCAGCAATATCATCAATAATCGCCTCACTATATCCTTGAAGCATGACAAGAGGAGTCCGCAGTTCATGAGAAACATTGGATACAAAATCTTTACGAAGCTTGTCCAGTTGTCTTTCCTTGGTCATGTCCCGCAGTACCGCCACCGCACCCCGTACTTGATTACGATCATAGAGAGGGGCCATGACAACCGACCAAGTTCTTCCCTGTGACGTAATATCCGTTACCGATTCATGCTCCTGCTCCATTACAACCCGGCTAAAGCTGACAAATGGCTCAGGCAGCTCAAGTCCAATCACAGACTCTGCCCCACTCCACTCTAATCCGGAATGCTCAAATTTAAGAGCCTTCAGCATTTCTTCAGCTGGAGGATTGGCGATATTTATGAATCCTGAATGATCGACTGTAATTACGCCATCCACCATACTGCGAAGAACACTAAATAGCTGTTCTTTTTCTCTGGATAAGGCATGAATCACGTCATCTAGCTGTCTTGCCATATGATTGAATGTATCGGCCAAGTCTCCAATTTCATCATTGCTGCGAATCGGAATTTCCGAGGAAAAATCTCCTCGCGAAAAAGAATCTGCCGCTTTTTTCATCTGGCGCAATGGATTGGTAATTCGTGTTGATAAAAAAAAGGCAAAGATCGTTGTTAAGAAAATGGCAATGACAGCCGCATATAAAATATTTTTCGTTGTTTCTTTTGTAGTAGCCGTTAGTTCTTCCAAGGTTTGATACAGTATGATGGCTCCCGACTTTTCGTTCTCAATATGGAGAGGCACAGAAACAGCTAAAATGTCCATCATTTCCTCTTTATTGGAGGGTGGCACCTTGACGAGGAATTGATCTCTAACAACCCCTACTTCCCCACTCATAGCCACTTGAAGATTTTTGTTTTCCATGAGTACCGAGGGAGTGATATTCGGAACCCCCTCTGCTTCTACGGCCGGTACGACTTGTTCCACTCCCAGTACAATCAGATTCGTTCGATAAGCCTTGACCATTTCTCGAGCGGTTTCCACATGTTCGGTGTCCGGATTCTCTTCAATAATCGTGGCCAACTGAACAGCAAGTTGCTTCAGATTATCTGAACGCTCCTGAAAATAGTAACGGTCTAAGAATTGAACTAGCAAAAGGCTCAGTAGCGCAAGAACGACCGCTACTAAGCCTATGATGGTTATCCACAGCTTCCCGACTACGCTATTCCAAACCACTATTTTGGCACCTCGAGTTTATATCCGATTCCCCAAACGGTTGAAATCATATTGGCTGCATCAGGGGAGACTCTATTCAGTTTTTCCCTCAAACGTTTAATATGGGTGTCAACAGTACGCAAGTCGCCAAAAAATTCATAATGCCACACATCTTTCAGCAAATCTTCACGTGAGAATACTTTATCCGGATTTTGCGCCAAATAAAGAAGAAGTTCATATTCCTTCGGCGTCAGGTTGACTTCTGTTCCTTGTGCCAACACTTTATGTGCATCATTATCGATGGTTAAGAAGGGAAACACCAGAACATTATGCGGGCTGCTATCCTTAGTGAGAAAAGCCGCTGAGGATGACCTGCGTAATAGTGCCTTAACCCGGAACACCACTTCTCTTGGACTAAATGGCTTAACCACATAATCATCAGTACCCGCTTCAAATCCTTGAATGCGATTGGCCTCCTCCCCTTTTGCAGTAAGCATAATGACAGGAGTCGTTTTCTGCTCTCTTATCTTTTGACAAGCTTCGATTCCATCCATACCTGGCATCATAAGATCTAACAGGATCAAATCATACTCTTGATTCATAGCCAGCTCGACGGCTTGCTCCCCATCCTCTGCCTCATCAATTTCATAATCTTCTCTCTCCAAATACATGCGAAGCAAGCGACGAATACGTTCTTCATCATCAACAACAAGAATCCTTTGTTTCAAATCATTTCCCATCCCCTAATCCCCCTATTATTCCGATTTATGCATAAGAATGTAAGCCAGCGATCACAAGGTTTACTACCACTAGCGTAACCATAACCACGATAAATCCCAGTACAGCCATCCAAGCCGATTTTTCCCCTTGCCAGCCTTTAGACAAACGAAGATGCAGATAAGTGGAGTAAAACAACCAGGTAATCAAAGCCCATACTTCCTTTGGATCCCATCCCCAGAAACGTCCCCAAGCCTCAGCTGCCCAAATCATGGCAAAAACAAGAGCTCCCAAGGTGAAAATAGGGAATCCGATAGCAATCGCGCGATAGCTAATTTCATCAATTGTATCCGGGTCTAAATCCTGAACCATCGGGTAGACTAGCTGTGCTAAACGTCGTCGGGTAACTAGTCGAATCAAACCATAGAACAACAGCCCAACTAGGATAGACCAAATAATGGTATTCAATTTTCTCGCTGCATTTGCTCCTTCCATCCATGCTGGAGCCTCAAAAAACGGCTTCAGAACACCTTCAGTCAACAGTGTCCCTTCTTGTGGGCCAACAATCGCGGGCAAACTATACGTAACTTGATTAGTTACTTCCCTGACCTTCATTTCAAACTGTGCAACATATCCCATGGAACCGAAGATCCCCTCAACAAGAATAAAGCCAACCAGCATGAGTACGAGACATAGAGTTGCCTCTAGCCATTTTGTACTTCGATTACTTTTCTTTAGATCGACCGTTCGCACTAAATACATCAATCCTGCAGCAAAGCCTACGGCAAACGCTCCTTCCCCTATAGCTGCGGTCGTAACATGTAGTTGCAGCCAATAGCTTTGCAGCGCCGGAATAAGCGGAGCGACCTCTTTAGGGAATACCGAAGCATAGGCCAGCATGATAATTCCAATGGGCATAGCAAATGCTCCCAATACAGAAACTCGATAAACAAGGAAGATTACAATAAAAGCTAAGATAATTGAATAGGCTAAAAACGCCAGAAATTCAAACATATTGCTAACCGGAAAATGTCCTCCAACGATCCACCGCAAAACGATAAATCCAGTCTGGGCTAAAAAACCGATGACCGCAACGATAAATCCGATCCACCCCCACCGCTGAACATGTTGTTCTGGGCTTCGGTCACTCCAACGCTTTCCTGTTACCGAAACGACAAAGGCAATCGTTGACAGGAAATAACTAAAGAAAGCTGCTAATAATAAATTACTGCTGACTGCAATCACGATGATTTTCCTCCTCTCCCTCTATCCTCAAGCTGTAGAGGGATTTCCAACTTCGCCATAATATCCTGGATTTCCTTTTTCAAACCAAACCAATTTTTATTTGTATGTCCCGCCACATAAATAACGGAGCCTTCTGTCTGGATCCAAATGCGCCGATGCTGCCAGTAAAAGCCCATTACCAGCCCTAGCATTGTAATAAAGCAACCAAAATAAATATATGGCAAGCTTAGATCTTTTCTCACCATCAATCCGGTAATATTCGTAAGGTCTGGCATCGCAAATTTATATCCATACACATTTTCCGTTCCCGGAGCCGGCAGATAGGAGCCTAGGAAAACCCACGTTTTCTCTCCTTCAGGCGTTTCGGGTGAAATCACATTCAAGATAAATGCTGGATTATCCGGATTAGATGATTTCGTAGAAGGCTGTTTATTCTGGTTCAGCTCAAAATCAGGGTAATATTCTATGATCTCTATTTTCGTCTGGTCGTTCAATTGGTAAACATCTTGGGGTTCGAATAGGTCAATCTTAAATTGGCCTACCTCCTCCCCCGTTTTATCCTTTACCAGCATAAGATTAAGGGCTGCTAGCGTATTCGGTTTCTGACCGGATTGATATAACAGAATATCTTCATACTTCAGGGGATGGTTGACCAAGATATCATGTTCTTCTACTTTTTCTAGCTTAGGCTCAGCACCTGGAAGGCCTGCGTTTAAATTGTGGTATAATACAGCCTTTGTCTTATAAGTTTTAACCACTTTTTGGCCTTCCTTCAAGCCAATATCCTCAACAAACTCATCTTTATCGTAATATTCAATTGTAAAGCCTTCACTCTTGACATAATAATTCGTCTCCGGTACTTTTTTCGTTTCCCCGTCCTTCACCCAAACGTACTGATCTAGATACCAGCCGGGAATTAACCGAAAGAGCACAGCAATGAGGAAAATAATAAGCCCTACATGATTGACATAGGGACCCCAACGGCTAAAGCGAGCTTTTTCAGCCAATAAAGAATCTCCTTCCCGACGAATGTGATAATGACGCTTTTTAAGCTGGTCTTCCACTTTCTGGAGTTTCTCATCCCAGTTTTCAACATCTTCCATTTCCCCGGTTAAGCGTTGTCGAACAAGGAAATTGGGGTTATGCTTCACTTTTTGTCTCTTTAATGCCTTATATAAAGGAACCAATCGATCAATACTACATACAATTAAAGCTATTCCGATCATGAGTAATATCGTAACGTACCACCAAGATGTATACATATTGTGAAAACCCAACAGAAAAAACATTTTCCCGAAAATCCCATAAGCTTCTTCATAATAGATGCTGGCTGGTTTGGGAACGGGAATATACATTTCTTGAGGAAAGACCGTTCCTAGTATAGAAGCTAGTAAAACAATCACAATCATATAAACCGCAATCTTGACTGAAGAGAAGAAGTTCCAAATCTTATCTATGATTGTCTTGTCATAGGTCTGAGATCTTCGGGCTACTCCTTCATAGCGCATATCCAATGTTGCGTTCTGATCCTTAATTTCCTGCCCAATTGGATTGCCACATGCCTCACATAAATAGGTACCTACCGGATTGGCATGCCCACATTCGCATTTAATGTCTTCCATCCTTCCACTCCTATTCTGGCATGATTTGCTTCATGTTGTCTATAATGGTTTGCTCAGACATCGGACCGCCGATCACAATCTTATTGACGATTCCGTTTTTATCGATAAAATAGGTTGTTGGAATAGGGCCAATGGCATACAGCTGAGTAATTTCTTTATTCTGATCCATCACAATCGGGAATGTTAACTGGTACCGATCCTTAAATGATTTTACCGCCACATCCGTTTCCCCAATATTTAAGCCAAGAACCACGACACCTTGATCCTTCATAGATTGATAAGCTTTCTCGAGATCAGGCATTTCATCTTTGCAAGGCTGGCACCAGGTTCCCCAGAAGTTCAACACAATTCCTTTTCCTCTTAAGCTACTTAATTGCAGTTTATCTCCTCCCAAGATGGGAAGAATAAAATCAGGAGCTTCACTCCCCGTCTGCACGACGGTTTTATCTTTAACAAAACCGTTATATATGGCTACAGCAATCCCCAGGAAAATAACCCCTAGAATCGCCATTCTCATGATCGTTCTCGATCTATTCACCGCAATCCCTCCACTCCATTCTCGACCTATTTATCTGATCTGGCTAAAACTAATTTAATTATAACTTTAACATTTTGATCATGAAAAAGCGATTTATGAACTTTGTATGACATTGTAGCGCATCTCACACTTTATATCCCATTACATGAGAAAAAGGCTTTAAAAAAGCCTTTTTGATTAGGATGAAAAGAGAGATTTTAGCTTTGCGACTTCTTCATCCGTTAAATGTCTATATTGTCCAGGTCGAAGCTGACCTAGAGTTAAAAATCCAAGCTGAATCCTCATCAATTTCACCACCCGGTGTCCCACCGCTTCACACATTCTCCGCACTTGCCGGTTTCGGCCTTCATGGATGATTATCTGAATGACAGCTTGTCCTTTTTCTTCGTCAATGGATTCTACCTTTACTTGAGCCGGAGAGGTCAATCCGTCTTCTAATCGGACTCCTTTTCTCAAAGTCTCTAACGCCCTGTTCCCTGGAATCCCCTTAACTGTTGCCACATACACCTTATCCATTTCAAATCGAGGATGGGCAATTTGATTAGCCAACTCCCCATCATTCGTCATCAGCAAAAGGCCAGAGGTATCATAGTCTAAACGTCCTACAGGATACACTCTTTCTTTCAAGCTTGATATAAAATCGGTGACCACTTTTCTTCCCTGAGGGTCTTTCATACTTGTGATTACCCCTGTTGGCTTATGAAACAACACATATTTCAAAGATACGGCTTCGATTCTTTTACCGTCAACTTCAATTCGGTCCTTCTGTTGATCGGCCTTAAAGCCCAGCTCTTTCACGGTCTGGCCATTCACCTGTACGTGTCCGGCAAGGATCAATTCTTCGCACTTCCTCCTCGATGCGATCCCGTGGGCAGCCAAAATTTTTTGTAGTCTTTCTTCCATGTGTATGTCCCTTCCTTATCAAACAATATATGTATCCATTCTAGCGCATAACTAAAAAAATACCAAAAATCGTACACATTACGCCCATCCATTGAGCCATACTGATCGTCTCATTAAATGCAAAAACGGCAAATAGAATTGCTATGATGGGAGATGTAGCAGTCACCATCACTACTTGACTGACATCCCCCTTGGACAGCGCATATAAATAAGCGACAAATGAAGTCGGAACGAGCAATCCATTTAACATACTTAAGGTTACCGTTTGGAGAGTATAGGAAAAAGCGACACCGTTTTTTCTGGCTAATGCATAATAAACAGAGACAACGATGGTCATGGTTATGGTTGTAATAAAATTCACTTCAATCGGATGACCCGTTTTCAGTGCTTGTTTATCAATCACCACGTTAAGCCCCCACACTACTGTAGCAAAAAGTAAGCTTAAATAAAACATCTAAGTACCCTCCAGAAAAGTTATATTGTTCGATATATAAATAAGGCTGAAGAATAGGAATGATATTTGTGAAAGAAGGTTTAATAGCCACCAAAACCAATGATCGGACACGCGATGGTTCTTGGCGGCTTTTAGAAGAAAGTTTACAACGTCTGCAAACGGACCATATTGAGGAACGGTGCATCCATAATGCATAATGTTATGAACATGGATAATGGGGCTGTAGCTAACGAGCTTTAAGCTGGAATTAAGAACCGAAAATCAGATTGACGATAAAAATAGAAGCAGCGATACCTGCTAAATCGGCCAACAATCCAACCTTGAGCGCATAGAGGCTATTACGAATCCCTACCGCTCCAAAATAAACAGTTAATACATAAAGTGTGGTATCTGTTGAGCCTTGCATGGTAGAAGCTAGTCGGCCAATATAAGAATCAGGACCATACGTGGCAATGATATCAGTTGTGACCGCTAATGCCCCTGATCCCGTAATCGGCCGGAGTAAAGCCAATGGGATAATCTCCCCAGGTATTCGAAGAAACTCCAAAACAGGTTGGAATAAACTCGTAAGCATTTCGAGAGCTCCTGATTGGCGGAAAATGGAAACGGCTACTAGCATTCCAACCAAATGGGGGATAATTTTAATCGCCGTTCCAAATCCTCCTTTTGCTCCCTCTACAAACACCTCATAGACTGGAATCTTCTTATACATCCCATAAACCAGGATCAGGGCAAGAATAAGGGGAATAGCCCAGATTGAAGCATAAGATACGATCTCATACATGGAAATCACCCTTTCCTTTGCGAATGGGTTCGATAACGATAATATCTATCTAACAGAATAGCGATCACCGTAGCAAACATTCCAGCCATAATGGTAGTTCCAACTATTTCAACAGGGTTCGCCGAATTATAATTCATGCGAATCGCTATGATTGTAGTGGGAATCAGCGTAATACTCGACGTATTCAACGCGAGTAAGGTACACATGGCCGAAGACGCGGTTTTCGGGTCAGGATTTAGTTTCTGCAGCTCCTCCATCGCCTTTAATCCCATAGGGGTTGCCGCATTACCCAATCCTAGCAAATTCGCACTCATGTTTGATAAAATATAACCCATCGCTGGATGATCCTTGGGTACATCCGGAAAAAGAAAGCGAACAATAGGTCCAAGCAACCATTGCAGCTTAGAGAGAAGTCCTGATTGCTCCGCTATCTTCATCATCCCTAACCAAAAGGCTAAGATGCTTATCAAACCAAAGCAGACCGTTACACCCGTCTTTGCCCCCTCAAAGGCCGCTTCGCTAATAACCTCAATCCTTCCATTGATTCCAGCCACAACGATCCCTATTAAAATAAGTCCTAGCCATATCAAATTAACCATTTACATCACTCCCCAAATCAATGCCTTAAAGAGTGAGAAAACCCATTTCCAAGGATCCATTTCTCCAAGCACACTCATTGTATTCTGAGCTGTTTCTACTCCACGAACCAATCCAATCTTTCCGATCAGCTGATCCCCGAGGTAAATGTATAAATATCCGGATACACCGCCAGGAAGCATATCTCTTAGCGTCGTTTCCAAGACTACTTCTTTACGAACCTGATCTACTTCTTGTGAAGTAAGAGGATAGGAAAAAGAATTAATTGTATATAAATTCCGTTCTTGGTCCACTTTTTCTTTCTCTCCGACTAGCTCTGTACGGTTAAAATGCTGAAAGCTAAAATCAAGCAAACGCGTATGATCATCCCAATCGTTGGGAGCATTGAGGGTTACGACAGCAACTTGTCTGCCCTCACGGGTAGCCGAAGATACGAGGCAACGCCTGGCTAACTTCGTATAACCCGTCTTAACTCCGTCCGCTCCTTCATAAAGTCGTAGCATCTTGTTTTTATTTATCAGCTTGCGATCCCACGTTTCTCCTTCTTGTGGAATTCGTATCATCTTCGTACCGACAATTCGTTGAAAATCTTTATTATGTAGGGCATAAGCCGAGAGCTTTGCCAAATCACTGGCAGAAGAGTAATGATCATTGCTGTCATCAAGGCCATGGGGATTGGTAAAATGGGTATTTGATAATCCTAAGTATTCTGCCTTTTCATTCATTAGCCGAGCAAAACCTTCAATTGAGCCCCCAATATGATCGGCTATCGATACAGCTGCATCATTTCCGGAACGAAGCATTAATCCATACAACAGATGCTCAAGAGCTAGTTTCTCTCCATGACGCAAGTAAATGGAAGATCCCTCTGTTCCTATCGCATAATCAGGTGCTGTAACAAGCTCTTCTAGCTTCCCTTCTTCGATAGCCACAATCGCCGTCATAATCTTGGTCAAGCTAGCAACCCTCATCTTTTCATTTCCTTGCTTTTGATACAAAATTCGCCCCGACTCCACATCGATGACAGCCGCCCCTTGGGCGGAAACCGCAGGTGCTGCACTTCCTGCAGAAGCCGAAAAAAGGGAAAGCAAGTAAGCCATCAACACAAGAATAGCTGTCCTTCTATTCCTCCGATTCATGTGTTCCTCCTTCTTCTCTTGGCATTCCCACTACGTCGATTTATCTTCCGTGCTGGAATGCGATTGTTGTGCCTCCCGTGGGGCCTAAAAGACAATTTGTACAAGTATATGCTTATACAAATAGGTTATGTAAATAAAAAAAAGCTGTCCGACATGGGTTCAGTGAACCATGCCGGACAGCTTGTCCTTAAGCCGTCTCATACATTTCTTCAATACGAGCGTGAATCTCTTTATCCGTCAACCCGGTTTTCACGAGATGAATGAAAAGGGCCTCTACCCAAATTTGGGCACGCTGGGAGATCTTTTTATACTTCTTTGCTTCTGAAAATTTACGTTGTACTCGGGAATCACTGTTCGTTTTGATATTATCCATAATGAATAATGCGTGAAATCCCTTCTCTTGATCATAACTCTCATAATTTTGTTCAAGCTCGGACAAAATTTGCTTGTAATACTCGTCAAATTCCTTGAATGTAATTTCATCTTCCATCTTTAGGTACTCTAGCATTTTTTCATATAGGTTATCGATCATCTAAGACACTCCTCTGGTTGATACTAATATATTATTATAACAGAATATATGCAAAAGGAAAGCTAGCCATGATCCTTTAATTTCTGAAAAAGTAAATCCGCTTCCTGTTCCACTTCTTCATCTAATGATAACATAGGAAGTGGAGGAAGGTCTTCCATATGTTTTAATCCAAAATATTCCAAAAATTCCTTTGTCGTTCCATATAAAATAGGACGACCAGTGGTCTCTGCCCGACCCATCTCTTCAATCAGCTTCTTGCTCATTAACGTATTAATAGCTTTCTCACATTTCACTCCGCGAACATCTTCTATCTCCGCTCGCGTTGTTGGCTGCTTATAAGCAATAATGGCCAATGTTTCTAAAGCTGCCTGGGATAAAGTAGCATTAGCAGGAGAATACGCTAATTTTTCAAAATACGGTGCATGGTCCATTCTGGTAGTCATTTGATATGCACCAGCAATTTCAATGATCTGCAAGCCGCGGTTAGAATGTCTAAACTCCTGTTGCATCTCATGAAGCAACAGGAGTATAGCTTCCATTTCCAAATCAAGCACTTCAGCCAACGTCTTGGCATCCAATCCCTCGTCTCCAGAAACAAAGAGCAGCCCTTCAATTACACTTTTATGATGTTCATGAGGATTCATTCTCTCCACCTCCCTTGCCCAACGTAATAACGATATCTTCAAATAAAGTAGACTGTGAGCAAATGATTTGATGCTTTCGCATCATTTCGAGAATCGCCATGAAAGAAGTCACGATTTCTCCCCGGGAAGGGAGCTCAGGAAACAACTGTGTGAATCGAATGTTTCCTGAAAAGGATAGAAGTTGCCGAATTTCTTTCATTTTGTCTTTTACTGAAACCTCATCACGATGAATCTTTGAAACTGATTTTTCCTCAGTCCCTGTTTTGCTAAATACCTTGGTCAATGCTTCCACCAGATCGTAGAGAGTCACTTCCGCTACCGGATTTTCTTCCGCCAATGAGGCATACGGGGTTAAATCCTGTGCTGCCCGAGTAAAGACCTTACTCTGATTGATCTCCCGTTCTCGAAGCTCGCCAGCCAATGTTTTGAACTTTTTATATTCAAGTAACCGCTCAACCAATTCTCTGCGAGGGTCATATTCCTCCTCTAAGTCGAACATCGGTTGGAAAAACGGTTCTTCCTTTCTGGGCAGGAGCATTTTACTTTTTATTTCCAAAAGGGTGGCGGCCATCACCAAAAATTCACTGGCAATATCGATTTGGAATTCCTGCATGACATAAAGGTATTGCATATATTGTTCGGTGAGAATGGTAATGGGTATATCGTAAACGTCTACTTCCGCCTTATCGATTAAGTGAAGAAGAAGGTCTAATGGACCCTCAAACGAATTTAATTTCACCTCATATGCCATCGTTTATCCCCGCCTAGCTATTTTGCGCTATTGATTATTATACACGGAACCTATTATCACTGAAAGTGGAGAGAAAAGATCAAGTTAAGGAAAAAAAAGTCATCCCAGAGAGACCATAATGTTTTTATCGCTTACAACGTGCGACCTTTGACTAAAGACTCAAATATTGTCAATCTATCATTTTAGATAGATAATAGACAGATTTCATGATAATTAGGTATTATTGGATAGAATTACCTGATATCCTATTTTGTATTTAACCAAACTCTTGGAAAAACTATTATCTGTAGGAGGTCTTGCTATGTTCGAACTATTAAAAAAAGGAAACAAATCCTCATTAATCGCATCTCTTGTTAATTTATTGATTGCCGGAATTCGGGGCGGCGCTTGGGTTTTGACCGGCAATACGGCTATGTTCGCTGAATTTATGCATGCCTTGGCAGACGCTGCCAATCAAGGGTTCGTCTATATCGGAACGGCTCTTTCAAAAAAAAGTCCTACCGATCGCTTTCCCAACGGGTTTGGCCGGGTTGTCCATCTAGTCTGTCTCGCTGCCGTGCTAATTGTTGCTATCATGTCTTATGAGACGGTGAAAGAAGGCTTTCACCACATTCTTCATCCCACGGAAAGCGGAGGACTTGCTCTTCTGCTGACCGTATTTTCCATCGGTGTTGTTCTGGAGTTATTCGTTCTCTTCAAAGCAATGAAATACGTTCTGAAAGAAGTGGGCCTCGAAGCAAACGGCCTCAAGGTCGTATTCTTAAGTTTTACACACTTGAAAAAGGCATCTCCTGCTACAAGGCTTGTTTTTATGGAAGACCTGGTTGCTTCAAGTGGTGGTATTTTGGCGATTATTGCCGTTCTAATCGGCCACTTTACTCCCATTAAACAAGCAGAAGGGATAGTATCTGTAATTATTGGTATATCCATGTTTTATGTTGTAAGTCGCGTATTTATGGATAATGTCACAGGTGCCATCGGTGAATCCGCTCCCGATATGGAAGCACGCATCGGAGAGCTCGTGATGCAAGATCCAGATGTGGTCGATATCCAACAAATCGTTGTTCTGCGTGAAGGGGAAGACTTGCATGTGGAATTAGAAATTGAAGTGGATCCAAACCTCACGGTCGCGATGGCCGACGATATTAAAGATCGTTTAGAAGCGAAAATTTTATCTCATGAAGGGGTTGCGGATGTATCGATTGAATTTGATGAGGCGGATGATGTAGATCACTGGAAAGAGAAAAAAGAAAAACTTGAGCAAGATAAGAAGTAGGGCAGTGAAATCAAGAGATACCCCATACGGGGTATTTCCAAGTACATTTTGATATTTTTGTCCACTGCTGATAGACATACTGAGCCACTCTACTTTGATAACGGGAAAAACTCCCATTATTCTTGAAAATCATACTTAAAAAGGGGAAATAGAGGAAAAAACTCCCGTTCTAACCCTTCTCAGAACGATGTAAGGGCTTACATAAAGAAATAATGGGAATTTTTCCCCTTATTTCACCATCAAAAGACTGAATTTTAATAATAACGAGAAAAATTGCCGTTATCCCGAGAGGGTCTCTAAAAAGTCTCATTTTTCCGCTTTGACCAATAGGGTATCTTCAAAGACATTTTAAGGTGATTGAATATTCCCTTAGCCAAAAGATCCCCTAGAAACATCTGGTCTAACCGGCTATTCTAAACTATTATGATATAAAAAAGCCCATGAATCATCTCCATGAGCTTTTAGTAGCATAATTTAATTACTCTTCAACAACCTTAACTTCCTTCATCTTGTCGCCTTGCTTAATGCTATCAACCAATTCCATTCCTTCAACCACTTTTCCAAAAACAGTATGAACTCCATTTAAATGTGGTTGTGGTTCGTAAACGATAAAGAATTGGCTTCCTCCTGTATCTTTACCTGCGTGAGCCATAGAAAGTGAACCACGCTCATGCTTATGAGGATTTCCCTGAGTTTCGCATTTGATGCTGTAACCAGGGCCACCCGTGCCGCGGCCTTCGGGACAACCGCCCTGCGCCACGAATCCAGGAATTACACGGTGGAAGTTTAGTCCGTTGTAGAATCCTTCTTTAATTAGCTTTTCGAAGTTCTCAACTGTACCAGGTGCTTCGTTTGGAAATAACTCAACTTTTACTTGACCACCTTTTTCTAAATCAATAACAGCATATTTGCTCATATGTATGAACTCCTTTCAAACGCTTATGTAAGTTTGTACCCCTTGATTATACGCTAAATCCATTGAAAAAGAAAACTGCCGCATTCATCCTGCGGCAGTTCTACATTATTTCGACACCATCATACTGGTCGGAATGCGATCATTTTTGACTAAATCATCATAAGTTTCGCGTTCAACGATAATTTCCGCTTGCCCGTCTTTAACGAACACAACTGCTGGTCGTACAATTCGGTTATAGTTGTTAGCCATAGCATAACCATAAGCTCCTGTACAAGAGACCGCTAATATATCTCCAGAACATACTTTCGGAAGCTCGATATCCCATATCAGCATATCACCGGATTCACAGCATTTCCCTGCTATAGACACCAAATCTTCAGGTTTTTCTGTTGCCCGATTAGCGAGCATCGCTTCATAACGAGATTGATATAGAGCAGGGCGTATATTATCCGTCATTCCCCCATCTACCGAAACATATTTGCGTATGCCTGGGATTGTTTTAATGGAACCAATCGTATACAGGGTAGTTCCTGCATCCCCGACAATACTTCGGCCTGGCTCAATCCATATTTCAGGAAGAGCATATTGGACTGCCGTAAACTGGTTTCTCACTTCATCGGTAATGGATTTAATATATTCGCCTGACTGAAGCGGAGTATCCTCTTCCGTATAGCGAATGCCAAAACCACCGCCTAGGTTAAGCACCTTGACTTCATAACCGGTCTCATCTCTTAGATTGAAAAGGAAATCGGACAACTTGCTCACAGCAGCTACAAATCCGACCGTTTCAAAGATTTGAGAGCCGATATGAGAATGGATCCCCAAAAGATTAAAATGGTCCATCTCTAGCGCTTTTTTCATTCCTTCCAGAGCTTGCCCCGTAGTCACGCCAAAGCCAAATTTAGAGTCATCCTGACCCGTTGAAATATATTCATGCGTATGAGCCGAAACACCGGGAGTTAGACGGAGGAGAATATTGACTTGCTCCCCACGCTCCTTAGCAAGGGCATGAAGGAGGTCTAGCTCATAAAAATTATCAACCACAAAACAGCCGATGCTGGCATCCAAAGCCATTTCTAATTCTTGCAGAGTTTTGTTGTTGCCATGAAAGTGAATTCGTTCCGGGGGAAACTCGGCCTGCAAAGCAGTATACAATTCTCCTCCAGAAACAACATCCAACGATAACCCTTCTTCTGCGATTAGACGACACATGGCCATAGACATAAATGCTTTGCTGGCATATGCGACTTGAAAAGAGAAATTGGTTTCTTGGAAGGCCAACACATATGACCGGCATTTTTCCCGAACCCATTTTTCATCATACACGAATAAAGGAGAGCCAAATTGCTCTACTAGCTCAACTGAATCACAGCCACCAATTTCCAAGTGGCCCTTTGCATTAATTTTGCTATTTCCATGAAGGTACATCCTTCTTCCCCTTCCTCTCCTCATTACCTAAACCATATAAGAAAGCTACTAGTGTAGCCATATGCGTATAATACTTTCCGATAAGTGTAAAAAAAGGCGTAACGATTCCCTGCCTAGACACAGGTTACACCTTGATATCCAGACAGGGAATGACCGCCACAATTTTTCAACTACTATATCTATAAAATATACCACTCCCCATCAGAGGTGACAACCCGTCTGCCTAACTTTACTCAATCCTACGTTTGTTTAGTATTATTCTGCGGATGAACAATACTTGGGCGTTTTTTCATGGAAGGCATGGCAATCCGAATCAGAACACTCATCAAGGCAGGCCCATTGAAAGGGATGAATGGCCAGAAATAAGGTGTATTTAAGGAAGTAGTTGTGGCAAGCATGATGACAAACAGCGTAATCCCTGCCATTAAACCTGGAATCCCGAAGACATACACTCCTGTGATTAAAAACAATCGCACGAGACGATTCGCCAAACTTAATTCATAACTTGGTGTAGCAAACATCCCGATGGCTGCCACCGCCAAGTAGAGAATTGTTTCCGGCATAAAGAGACCAACCTTAATGGCAACATCCCCAATCAGGACAGCGGCAATCAAGCCCATCGCCGTAGCTAGCGGCGATGGAGTATGCACAGCGGCCAAACGCATCAGGTCAATCCCGATTTCAGCAAAAACAAATTGCCAAAAGATAGGGATTTCTCCTGTTTCCTTTGGACCTATGAAGGCTAAAACCGAAGGTAAATAACCTTTATTCAATGCATAAAAAAGCCAGATAGGAAGTAAAAATAAGGAAGAGATAATCCCCAGAAATCTCACCCACCTTAGATAGGCTCCTGTTAATGGCTTTTGCCTATATTCTTCTGCATGCTGTACATGATGAAAAAAGGTGGTAGGCGTAATCATGACACTAGGAGATGTATCCACAAATAAGAGGACATGTCCTTCCAATAAATGAGAAGCTGCTACATCAGGTCTCTCGGTATAGCGAACAAGTGGATAGGGATTCCAGTTTCGCCCAACTAGAAACTCTTCAATCGTTTTTTCCGCCATGGGAATGCCATCTATTTCAATTTTGTCCAGCATGTTTTTCAGCTGGTCTATTAAGCCTTGATCGGCTACATCATTTAAGTAAGCAATACATACGTCCGTTTTTGACCTTGTTCCCACTTGAACCATTTCCATGCGCAAACGTTCATCTCGAATCCTTCTTCGCGTTAAGGCCGTATTAATGACGATATTTTCAACAAACCCGTCTCTAGATCCGCGCACAACCCGTTCGGTATCTGGTTCGGCTGGGCTTCTTCCAGGATAACTGCGGGCATCAATCAACAATCCCATTTCTTCATCCTCTATGAGAAGGAGAACGACACCGGCCAGCATGTTATCCACGGCTTCATCGAAGGTCTTAACCGATTCAACCGACAGATGGGTTACATATTGCTCTAAAAAATGCTTAAGTGTATTAGGTACGATATCTTTCCGTTTCATATTGGCCATCAAGTTCATAATAATGGTCATTAAATTGGTGTCAATTAAACCATTTACATAGAAAAAAGCGACATCCTTTTCAGCAAAATTCATTTCCCGGGCCTTAATGTCATAACTGACCGTTGCCGCCAAGCGTTCATTGAGAAGCCTTTTGTTCACCTCTATTTTTTTGAAAAATTTAAGTCCCTTCTTTTGCTCTTCTTGCTGTTTCCCTAGTTTCTCCACTTTTTCAGGAGCTTTAATCGACACTGTACCCACTCCTTTCCAAAATCATTTGAACAGCTTTGGTGGTAATGGGTGCCCCATGTATATAATGATCATGCCCCTGCATTTTGCCTATGTCGCCAACTCCAATGACGATGGGAGCATCAATTCGTTGAAGGACATCGACTGTATCCCCATTGATATGGGCCTGCCGATTAGATATTTCCACTCCATCTTTGTCCACAGCAAACTCCGTTATTTCTCCCTTTGTGTTCACGCAATAATCAACATCAACCCCGTCTACCATAGGGGTATTGGAAGCGACAGCCACAATCCCCAGCACGTTGACATCTGGGTGATTTGCAACCACTTCAAGAGCTCTTTCACCGTCCCCTTCACTTCCGTTTCCGTTATCATCGAACATCACAAGTACGGGATCATATTTCGCCATTTTGATTTGCTCCACAATTTCTTCTCCCGTTAAGGGGGTTGGATTTCCGCCAGAACGGGAGATGCAACGTCCCCCCACGTTTTTGGCTACTTCCTGAATGGCTTTCTTTGCCACTTCGTCTCCGTCCGTTATGAGAATGACATCTCTTTTCTCTTCCATTCTGCATCACCCTTTCGGTTTAAATACAAGGGATCCTAAGAATCCAAATACAATGGCTGCGGATATCCCAGCACTTGGAACCTCGAAAATGCCTGTTATTATGCCAATTAAGCCATGCTGTTCCGCTTCTGCCCATGCTCCATGATAAAGGGCGTGTCCAAAGCTGGTTATGGGAACGGTGGCCCCTGCACCGGCAAAATCAATTAATGGGTCATATAAACCCATCCCATCTAACACCACACCGGCAACTACCAAGGTACTCATGACATGAGCTGGAGTCATCTTCGTCAAGTCCATCATAAGCTGACCACTGACACAAATCAGCCCTCCCACTACAAAAGCAATGATGTATTGGCTCATGTCCCATCCCCCCTTTCCATTGCGACTCCATGGGCAATACAGGGAATCGATTCACCTTGCTGAAAACTGACTGGACTAAATAATGCACCTGTGGCTACAACGAGTACACGTCGATATTTGCCTTGATTTAATCCGTTCAAGATATGACTGTAGGTAACGACTGCACTGGAAGCACAACCGCTTCCACCAGAGAACACTTCTTGTTCGGGACTAAAAATCATCATGCCACAATCTTTATAAACAGGGGATAATTCATATCCCATATCCTTCATTAAATCCTTTAGAATGGCATAACCCACTTTTCCCAAATCTCCTGTTACAATCAGATCATAATCCTTAGGAGTTCTCTGCAAATCCTCAAAATGGGTAGCCATCGTATCAGCAGCTGCTGGAGCCATCGCACTTCCCATATCAAATGGATCTTTTATTCCGAGATCTGTCACTTTCCCAATCGTTGCATGCGTTATTCTTGGACCTGTCTTCCCGATCCCAACTACACCAGCTCCCGCACCTGTTACGGTCCATTGGGCATAGGGTGGCTTTTGTCCGCCATACTCTGTCGGATAACGAAATTGTCTTTCAGCTGTAGAGTTGTGGCTGCTGCATCCGGTAACAGCAATTTTGGCAAAACCGCCATCTATTAAAGCAGCCGCTAAAGCTAACCCCTCCATTGAGGTGGAACAGGCACCGAACAATCCTAGCAAAGGAAACTGATGGTCCCTTGCGGTAAAATTGGCTGTAATGATTTGATTTAACAAATCTCCCGCTAACATCACATCGATCTGATCTGCTGATATTTCGCTTTTTTGGATAGCGGTTTGGACGGCTTGCCCCATCATTTTTCGTTCAGCCTTCTCCCAGGTATCTTCACCGGCATAGGAATCTGTATGAACGGTATCAAACTCTTCTGCTAAGGGGCCAATACCCTCCATCGGACCTACCGAAACACCAGAGCCCCATATCCTAATATCCTGTTCAAATTGCCAAGTTTGTCGACTCACACGGGCGCTCAGATTCACAAGATCATCCTCTCTTGGCATTCCTGCTGCGTCGATTACTCTTCTTGCTGGAATGCGATTGTTGTGCCCTCTTCTTTTTCAATGAGGGCCTCCCCTTTACACAAACAGCAGTTTTTTAATTAATGCCACAACAAAGGAAGCTACTACTCCATATACAATGACCGAACCAGCAAGCTTAAACATATTCCCTCCAACTCCAAGCACATATCCTTCACTCCGATGTTCAATCGCTGCTGATGCCACCGAATTGGCAAATCCGGTTACAGGAACAGCGGACCCTGCCCCAGCAAATTGACCGATATTATCATAGACACCGAATCCCGTTAAAACTACGGCAATAAAGATCAAAGTGGCTACGGTTGGATTTCCTGCATTCTGTTCGGTAAAATCAAAGAAATAAATATAAAAATTAGAGATCCCTTGTCCCAAAGCACAGATGAATCCTCCAACCAAAAAAGCCTTTAAACTGTTGAACCAAACATTTTTCTTGGGCTTATACTGTTCCGCCCTCTTGGCGTAGATCTCTTTGGTTAAATTCAGTTTTGTACGCTGTTTCACTTGGTTTCCAGCCATGTTATAAACCTCACTAATGTTTTAAGTTATGGTACCAGATATCGTTCCACATCCACGAATGAATAATAAGCGTAAAATATGCCCTATCCAAGCAAATTGTAGGAAGTTACATCGTCACTTCCTTGTTAGAGCAAAACGTAAGAAAGCTACTAGTATAATACTTTCCGATAAGTGAAAAAAGGATCAAAACGAACTAAAGTTCGATTTGATCCTTTATGGTTTTAAGAATCTTCTTTTCTAAACGTGAGACCTGCACCTGGGAGATACCTAGTCGGTCGGCTACCTCAGATTGTGTCTGATCCCGGAAATAACGCAGAAAAACGATGAGTCTTTCTCGTTCCGTCAGCTTATTAATCGCTTCCTTAAGTGCGATTTTCTCAAACCATTTTCCTTCATCATTGTCTGAAATCTGATCCATTAAAGTGATAGGATCTCCATCGTTTTCAAAAACGGTCTCATGTATAGAGGACGGAGCACGGTTTGCTTCTTGAGCAAAAACCACTTCTTCCGGTGTTACCCCTAATTCGTCCGCTATTTCCACAACGGTTGGGATTCTCCCATTTTTTTTGGAAAGATCATCTTTAGCCCTTCTCACTTTATTAGCCATTTCCTTTAGGGATCGGCTCACCTTCAATGTTCCATCATCCCGCAAAAAGCGTTGGATCTCCCCAATAATCATCGGGACCGCATAGGTTGAAAATTTGACATCATAGGACAAGTCAAACTTGTCTACAGCCTTTAACAATCCAATGCAACCAATTTGGAACAGATCATCCGCTTCATATCCACGATTCAAGAAACGCTGAACGACAGACCACACCAGGCGAATATTGCAATTGACTAGTCTTTCACGTGCTTCCCCGTCCCCGCTTTGACTATTTCGAATTAGCCGTTTGACCTCTTCATCACTCAAATAGGGATGATTCGCGTTTCGTACATCTGTCTCCATAGGCATATCTCCCTACTAGTTGCAGATTGCTTTGTTATTCACAAGATTTTTCCTTAAGATGATTCTCGTCCCTACATTTTTCCCTGTTAGGATCTCAATGGAATCCATGAAATTTTCCATTATGGTAAAACCCATTCCAGAGCGCTCCAGCTCCGGCTTTGTCGTAAATAAAGGCTGTCTCGCTTCATCAATATTGTCAATACCGATACCTTGATCTTCAATCATAATCTCAATGGATTCTTCATCATAGCTGCTCATAATGGTAACCAGCTGTTCCTGATTTTCTTCATAGCCATGGATGATGGCATTGGTTACGGCCTCCGATACAGCTGTTTTGATTTCTTCCAGTTCGTCTAAGGTTAGATTTAGCTTAGAAACGAAGGAGGCAACAGCCACTCGGGCAAAGGCTTCATTCTCACTGCGGGCTGAGAATTCAATCCTCATATAATTCTTTTTTTCCATATTAGGCCACCCCCAACTGTAGAAGAGCTTCCCCTTCATTTTCTCTGATCTTTATGATTTTGAATAAGCCTGACAGCTCAAACAAGCGATAAATCAAAGGATTGATGGAACATACCACCATTTCTCCTCCACGGCTTGTGATCTGCTTATATCGCCCCAAAATAACACCAAGACCGGAACTATCCATAAAGTGAAGATTCTCTAGACTGAGAACAATATTTTGTACGTGGCCTTTCAAGATTTTATCTTCCATTTGTTGCTTCAATTTTTCTGCCGTATGGTGATCAAGTTCGCCGCTTAATCGGACGATTAATACCTGAGAGACGACTTCTAGATCGATATGCAGACTCAATTCACTCACTCCTTGTAGTTTCCGTCTTCACATACCTTTTCTACAAGGCGAAAGGAAATTCCTGCCAGTCGACAAAACTAGAAAAAAAACGAGATGCCATGTCGAATAAAGCTAGCATCTCGTATTGATGTTTATTCAAAGTTGATAATCATCTGCTTTGTAGCTCTCTTCATGATTTCCCACCAGCTAGCTCGATCTACTGAGGTTTCTGCTATTAAATTTAACTTTGCCATTTCTTTTCCTTGCTTCTTTACTATCATCTCTCCTAGGACATCCCCTTGAGCAATGGGTGCTGCTAAGTTTGGATTGACTTTGATTTCCTTTTCAAGATCATCCACTTTTTCTCCTTTTTTCGTAAGGATTCCAAAGTTTTGCGGTGCAATGAGACCCAGTTCGGTAAAAGATCCTTTATCGATGTTTACTTTTGTAATCATTTCCCCTCTCTTCACTAATAGATGGGATTGATATTGGGAAAAGGCAAAGTCAAACATCGAGGTAATTTCCTTATTTCTTGTTTTTGAATCTGGCTCACCCATGACGACAGCTACTATACGCATATTATCGCGTTTAGCTGTTGCGGTTAAGCAATATTTTGCCTCAGAAGTATATCCCGTTTTTAAACCATCGGCACCTGGATAGAAGCGAACTAATTTATTCGTATTGACTAGCCAAAATGGCTTACTGGAATCTTTTCTCAAGTAATCTTGGTAAAGGCTTGTAAACTTCGTAATTTCTTCATGCTTCAATAGTTCTCTCGACATCATCGCGATATCATAGGCTGTAGAATAATGATTTTGTGCAGGAAGCCCATTCGTATTCGAGAACTGAGTGTTTTGTAACCCCAATTCCTTAGCACGCTGATTCATTTTGGCTATAAAGGCTTCCTCTGTTCCCGCTAAGTGCTCTGCCATGGCTACGGATGCATCATTTCCAGAGGCAATCGCAATTCCCTTCAACATCTCTTCAACTGACATCATTTCGCCCGGCTCCAAGAAAATTTGCGAACCGCCCATAGAGGCCGCATATTCACTCGTTCTGACCTTATCCATGAGTTTAATTTCCCCGCGATCTAAGGCTTCCATAATAAGAAGCATGGTCATGACCTTGGTTATACTGGCTGGCGGTAATTTTTCATGGGGATTTTTCCCATAAATGACCGTCCCCGTATCTACTTCCAGCAAGACCGCTGATTTCGCATTAGATGCCAGATTAACAGACGATTCCTGAGCATAGCTGGTTATAGGTAGTAAGCAAAGCATCAGAGCAATGAATAGAGCTATTATTTTTTGCATAATCTCCCTCCAAACATAGAATCAATTTCTAGTCTGGCCATTCGAATGGATAAATATAACAAATATAGATAAAAAAAAGAAAGCCCTTCATGATACAGAACTTCCTTTTATTTATTATAAAGGTGACACGCTGTATAATGGCCTGGTTTTACTTCATTCCATTCTGGTTCCATCTTAAAGCAAATATCCATTGTTTTTGGACAACGTGTGCGGAAGTGACATCCGGAAGGAGGATTCATCGGGCTCGGTACTTCTCCCTCTAGCACAATTCGCTCACGTTTACGCTCCACTTCAGGATCTGGAATCGGGATAGCGGAGAGAAGGGCCCTAGTATAAGGATGCAGCGGATCTGCATACATCTCTTCACTTTTTGCCAGCTCTACCATTTTTCCAAGGTACATAACGGCAACGCGATCACTGATATGCTTAACCATAGATAAGTCGTGGGCAATAAACAGATAGGTTAATCCCATTTTAGCTTGCAGCTCTTTTAATAAATTTACAACTTGAGCCTGTATGGATACATCAAGAGCAGAAATCGGTTCATCGCAAATAATAAACTTTGGTTCTACAGCCAGTGCTCTAGCGATCCCAATACGCTGACGCTGTCCGCCGCTAAATTCATGCGGAAAGCGATTCATATGCTCTGGGTTCAGACCTACTAGCTTCAGCAACTCTTGAATTCGTTCCTTGCGTTTTTCCCCTTTGGCTAGGCCATGAATGTCAAGCGGTTCACCTATGATATCTCCAACCGTCATACGAGGATTGAGGGATGCATAGGGGTCCTGGAAAATCATTTGGATTTCCTTACGCAGTTCCTTTAATTCTTTCGTAGAAAGCTTCTGAATGTCTCTGCCTTCGAATAGTACTTCCCCTTCCGTTGCATCATATAAACGAAGCATGGTGCGACCAGCCGTGGATTTCCCACACCCGGATTCCCCTACGAAACCTAAAGTTTCACCATAATAAATGACAAAATTTAAGTCATTTACCGCTTTTACAACCACATCACCGGCATGAAAGTATTTTTTCAGACCTTTTACTTCCACAAGGACTTGGTCTTTTTTCCGCGCAGCCTGTTTGCTGTCCTGAAATGGTAAAGTCATTCTTCCTTCCTCTCCTTTAAGCCAGTGGCAGCATGCTCAATGTGATGCTTCATAGCATTGATTTTCCCTCTATTTACTTGAAGCTACGGATATTTCCTAAAAAGCTGCTTCTTTTGCCATGGGATGATTTAACCAACAAGCACTTGCATGAGTCTTAGCTATGGTATCCATTTCAGGAGAATGTTCTATGCATACCTTCATGGCGTAATCACATCTTGGGGCGAAAGCACATCCCTTAGGCGGGTTTAATAGATCGGGTGGTGTCCCCAGAATAGGAATTAAAGGCTCATCTTTCTTTAGATCCAAACGTGGAACAGACTTGAGCAACCCTTTCGTGTACGGGTGTTGCGGATAATAGAAAATTTCATCGACGGTTCCCGTCTCAATGACTTCACCTGCATACATAACGACTACGCGATCACAGGTTTTTGCTACCACGCCCAGGTCATGAGTAATCAAAATAATCGAGGTACCTGTCTTCTTTTGCAGGTCTCTTATCAAATCCATAATTTGCGCTTGGATGGTTACATCCAGTGCGGTTGTCGGCTCATCTGCAATCAGCAGCTTGGGTTCACAAGCCAAGGCAATCGCGATCATCGCACGTTGACGCATTCCTCCGCTAAACTCATGCGGATATTGTTCTACACGTTTTTCAGGCATTGGAATCCCTACTAAACGAAGCATTTCAATGGCTCTCTCTTTTGCCTCTTTTTTAGACAGACCCCGGTGTTTCCTTAAACCTTCCATAATTTGAAGACCAATCATCATGGTAGGATTCAAAGAAGTCATTGGATCCTGGAAAATCATACTGATTTCTTTACCCCGAATCTTTTCCATCTCTTTATTTGATTTTTTTACTATATCTGCACCCTGGAATAAGATTTTTCCTTGCTTAATCTGACCAGGCGGCATAGGGATCAGCTTCATGATCGTTTGAGAGGTTACAGACTTACCGCATCCGGACTCTCCTACGATAGCTACGGATTCCCCTTTGTTTAGATGGAAGTTCACGCCGCGCACGGCCTTCACTTCCCCTGCATAGGTATGGAAGGAAACATGCAGGTCTTTGACTTCTAAGATCTTTTTCATTCTGATCACCTCCGGTTTTTTACCCATTATTTGCGCATGCGAGGATCTAGTGCGTCGCGCAAGCCATCACCAAATACGTTAAAGGATAGCATCGTTACGCTGATAAAGATCGCCGGAAAGAATAATCGCCATGGATAATAGCGCAATGCCCCCAACCCATCGCTCGCCATGGTACCCCAGCTTGCAACCGGAGCCTGAACACCCAGTCCCAAGAAACTTAAAAATGCCTCAGTAAAAATCGCCGAAGGAACGGTCAAAGTCATGGTTACAATAATAGGTCCCATTGCATTTGGTATTAAATGCTTGAATAAAATACGAGCGGTATTGGCTCCTATAGAACGGGCAGCCAAAACATATTCCTGTTCTTTCAACTGAAGAATTTGACCACGGACAATACGTGCCATTCCAATCCAGCCTGTCATCGTCATAGCGAGGATAATCGTGAATAACCCTTGGTCCATGATGACCATCAACATGATGACAACGAGCAAGTACGGAAGTCCGTATAGAATATCAGCAATACGCATTAAAATCTCATCTACCCTACCACCGTAATAGGCAGCGAATCCACCCCAGACAATTCCCACAATAAAGTCGATGATAGCAGCAGAAAGTCCAATAAACAGTGAGATCCGGGCACCATACCATACACGCGTGAACATATCGCGTCCAAGATCGTCCGTGCCAAACCAATAGTCACCACTTGGCGCTAGATTTTTTAATTTAAGATTCGTATCATAGTAGGTATTTCCATTCAAAGATGGACCAATAATAGCCATCATAGTAAGGAGCAGTAATACCCATAGCCCAACCATGGCCAATTTATTTTGTTTTAAACGTCTCCAGGCATCTTTCCGGAAAGATAAACTAGGTCGCAAAATTTCCTCAGCCTTAATTAAATCCTTTTCAATCGGTTGAAATAAGTCTTTTGTAAGTTTCACTTGTTGTCCCATATTTCACTTCCCTTTTTCGGATAGTTTAATCCTAGGGTCTACGAATCCATATGCCAAGTCTACCAATAGGATCATCGTCAACAAGACGATACTATAGAATACGGTAGTTCCCATAATCACGGTGTAGTCGCGGTTTGATATACTGGTAACGAAATGGCTTCCTAATCCCGGAATCCCAAAAATGCGTTCAATAACAAATGTACCCGTTAAAATCCCTGCGGATAATGGTCCAAGATAAGTAATAACCGGCATCAATGCATTACGAAGGGCATGTCGATAAGTAATGACGAAGTTAGTCAATCCTTTAGCTTTCGCCGTTTTAATATAATCCTGATGTAATACCTCCAGCATATTCGATCGGGTTAATCGAGCAATAAACGCCATTGGAAGCGCTGACAAAGCGAAAGCCGGCAGTACAATATGCTCTAGTGATCCCCATCTAGCAACCGGGAACATATTTAATTTCATAGCAAAGATATATTGGAACAATGTAGCTAGAATAAAGCTAGGTACAGAAATGCCGAGAACCGCAATGATCATCGCTGTATAATCCTGCCATTTGTTATGGTTAAGCGCCGCAATGACCCCGAGAACCAAACCAAAACCAACGGCAATAAACAAAGCAGATAACCCTAAAGTAAAAGATACAGGGAATCCATCATTAATAATATCATTTACCGTTCTCGCCTTATACTTGAAGGATGGACCCAGATCCCACTGTACGATGGAGCCTAAATACTTGATATACTGAATATGAAGCGGATCATTCAATCCATAATGCTCTTGCATAGATTCAAGTATTTCCTTGGGGACCTGTTTTTCTGATGTAAAAGGATCCCCTGGAATGGCTTTCATAAGAAAGAACGTTACACTTATAATCAATAAAAGTGTAACAACAGCAAACGCTATGCGTCTTATTAAATAGCCAACCACCCACTACACCTCCTTATTAAAATTCTTTCATTGCATAAGATTCGACTTTTCTTTTCAAACTTCCCCTATATAACACACAAGGTATATGGTGAGTACAGTAGACTCAGCACCATATACCTTAGTATGTATACAAGATAGTATTTAATATTTCATATAACTGTAAAACAGGAATGGTCTAGTGTAAATATTACAACTTTGCAATAATCCCCCTCATGAGTTGAAGAAACTTGTCCTTCACCTTTTCTGCCGTTTCCATTACCTCATCATGAGTCAAAGGCTGAGGAAGAATTCCTGCTGCCATATTGCTGATACAAGAAATACCGAGAACTTGGAGTCCATTATGTCGAGCTACAATCACCTCAGGTACGGTGGACATTCCAACCGCATCCGCTCCAAGAATGCGGAGCATACGAATTTCCGCTGGAGTCTCATAGCTTGGACCCGTTAATCCTGCATAGATACCTTCCCGAAGTGCAATCGCCTGTTTTGCCGCAACAGTTTGAACAACTTGAATCAAGTCTTTAGAATAGGCTTCTGACATATCGGGAAAGCGAGCACCTAACTGAGCATCATTAGGTCCGATAAGCGGATTTTGCGATGTCAGATTCAAGTGATCCTTGATGATCATTAAATCGCCAGGTTCAAAGTCCGTATTTACTCCACCGGCTGCGTTCGTAACCAATAGCGTTTTTACACCAATGGATGCCATTACTCGAACAGGAAAAGTAACAGCGGCCAAGGAATATCCCTCATAGAAATGAAATCTACCCTGCATAGCAACAACTGCTTTTCCTTCCAATTTCCCAATAACTAGCTGTCCCTTATGCCCCTCCACAGTTGAAGTAGGAAAATGGGGAATTTCATGAAAGGGAATGACGATAGGCGATTCGATCTCCTCCGCTAACACCCCTAAACCAGAACCAAGAATTAAACCGATCTGCGGTTGATCTAAAATCCTGTTTAATATGTACTCTTTACTTTGCTGAATAAACTCTTGCATACTCATTTCGTTTCCCCCTTCATCTGTCTGCTGGTGCTACGTTGAATTGCTTACATTCCACCATCGATTGTTGTGCCCGGCCCGGCAGGGGCCTCTATATCCTTCAGAAAGCTTACCCCAATTTGGGGAGATTCCACACCAAAGTTTTCAGCCACGGTAACCCCGATATCGGCAAACGTCTGGCGGACACCCAAACTGCTTCCTTCCTTTATCCCCTTATGAAAAACGAGCAAGGGGACGTACTCTCTTGTGTGATCCGTTCCGTGATGAATAGGATCATTACCATGGTCGGCCGTAAGGATCAACAAATCATTTACGGTAAGTTTGTTTAAAATCTCCGGAAGTCGCTGATCAAATTCTTGAAGGGCAGATCCATAGCCCAACGGATTACGACGATGGCCAAACTTTGCATCAAAATCTACTAAATTAAGAAAGCTTAGTCCAGTGAAGGATCGATCCATTACCTCCAGGAGCTTGTTTACTCCATCCATATTATCTTTCGTCTTAATCGATTGGGTAACCCCTTCCCCTGCATAGATATCAGATATTTTCCCTATGGCAATGGATTCGAGCCCTTGTTCGACCAAGTGGTTCATGACCGTCTTTCCCGGTGGCTTTAAAGAGTAATCATGGCGATTGCTTGTTCGTTCGAATTGACCAGGTTTTCCTATAAACGGACGGGCAATGACCCTCAACACGGGATATTCACTATCCTCCATGGTTAATTTCCGGGCCACTTCACAAATTTGATACAATTCATCTAATGGGACAATTTCTTCATGAGCGGCAATTTGAAAAACTGAATCAGCGGAAGTATAAATAATGACATTTCCACTCTTCATATGTTCTTCGCCCAGTTCATCCAAAATTTCCGTTCCGGAAGCTGGCTTATTCCCCAAGACTCCGCGGCCAATCTGTCGGGAAAACTCATCGATCAATTCTTTTGGAAAACCCTCCGGGTATGTATTAAAAGGAGTGGAAACTTTAAGACCCATAATTTCCCAGTGCCCTGTGCTTGTATCCTTCCCTACTGACATCTCTGCCATTTTCCCATAATGGGCTGTGGGTTTATTTTGCGAAGAAATTCCCTGGATCGGCTCAATATGACCCAACCCTAGCTCTTCCAGATGCGGAACTTCTAGCCCGTTCATTTTTTCCGCAATATGGCCCAGCGTATGGGCCCCCTCATCATTAAACTCAGGAGCATCAGGCAATTCACCTATTCCCACACTATCTAATACAACTAAAAAAATTCGATTGAACGTCATAATTACCCCCTAAAATGAATAAAACTATTTAAGTTTATTTTCTCCATTTAAGTATTTAATACCCAAGGCAACGTAAGATAGCTGCTAGCGTAGCCTTTGCGTATAATACTTTCTGACTAGTGGAAGAAAACTTGGCTGGCTCCAGCCTAGTTACACTTATGCGTGGAAGGAAGTTGACGCAAAAAACGCTCTTTTTGACACTACACAACAGTAGATGCCTGAGAGCGGTTCTTAAGCCCTGGGATGAGCTTTGGTGTAAACCTCTCGCAATTTTGAGCGAGTGAGTTGAGTATAAATTTGAGTTGTTGAAATATCTGCATGACCCAGCATTTCCTGTACCGAGCGAAGGTCTGCTCCATTTTCCAATAGATGGGTTGCAAAGGAATGCCTTAACGTATGGGGAGTGATATCGGTACTGATGGTTGCCTTTTCGGCATATTTCTTGATCAGCTTCCAAAAACCCTGCCTGGACAATCGATTACCATGATGATTGAGGAATAAGGCCTTTTGTTCATCCTGTTTAGTGAAAACAGGCCTCCCCGTTTTCAGATAATTCCCTATTGTATCAATCGCATACTTTCCTAACGGAATAATTCGTTCCTTGCTTTTGTTCGTGCATTTTACAAACCCTAGGACAAGATTAACCTCATCCACGTCGATCGACAGCATTTCTGAAACCTTTGCCCCGGAAGCATATAAAAGCTCTAGCATAGCCCTGTCCCGCAGGCCAGCTGGCTCCATCAGATCCGGTGAGTTTAGCAAAAGCTCTATCTCCGATATGGTCAAAACTCGAGGAAGTTTCTTCTCAACCTTTGGCGATGCCATATGAATCGTAGGATCTTTTTGCACCAGACGCTCTTTTAACAGATAGGAATAAAAGGCACGGATAGATGCGAGATGCCGAGAGATAGTAGAAGGGGCACGTCCCTTTTCTTTCAGATCGAAAAGGAATTGAGTAAGGTGATCTTCCTTTACCTTTTTCCAATCTAAAACATGCTTCGCTCTCAAAAAACTTTCGTATGTATGTAGGTCCCGACGATAGGAATCGATGGAATTCTTGGCAAGTCCCTTCTCTAACTCCAGATACTTCATAAATTGTTGTAGCCACGTTTCCATTTCCAGTTTCTCCTTTGTTGGCGTATAGGAAAGTATACGTTTTTTCACTTTCCGCCCACGCATAAGGGCAACTACGGCTTACGCCAGCCAAGTTTCTTTACACCTATAAGTCAAGTGTTATACGCATAAGGCTTCGCCAGTAGCTTTCTTAGCGTACTCTCTTCTTATTCCACTCCTCCTTACATTTTTCCTCCTTTAATGGCAAATTCTTATTCGCCAAACCAGTAGAAAAATTTCAACCTATCAAAAAAATCCGCTTGTTGTGAAGCATACAAATGTTCGTCGATCTTCATCACCTTAATCGCTCGGCCTTCAGGCTTGCGATATGGATTACTAGGCTTGATCGCTTCTGAGAAAAAAGAGATCACACTAAAGAAAATAAAGGTCATTACAACAAAAATAAAAATAAGCCGCATACCTTCAAATATCCGTTGGAATGATATATACATTCAACCTTCACCGCCATCTTCATTACCATCTAGGGACAAGATTAATTCCATTTTATTCCTAGTATCGGCGGTTTATACGAGATTTATATTTTTATATTCAAAATAAAACATCCATGGCCTTTCAGCCGCAACCCAGTCATGAAAATCAGGTTTAGGAAGAGTTCCTCCTTCCAAGAATGAGTAATAAGTTTAAGGTAGTTACAGAATAACGCAGCTTTTTTTG
>JAKFCU010000088.1:0-127239 GCA_036676475.1 Brevibacillus sp. | reverse complement strand
AAATGATTAAAGAAAAATGAGCCTCTAGAATCGCTTCTAAGGCTCGTTTGTCGTACAGGGAGACATTTTTGTCCCCCCTAAAAAAGCTCATTTTTCGAAAAGGACTACTTTTTCAGTGGCCTCACAAATAATCGGGACACTTTTGGTTAAACAGAAACAGTTAAACCACTTCACGCTGTTTGACTGTAATTAGATGTACACTTTAGCTTGAGCAACGACTTTATGAGTCAATTCAACAAAGCCTTTCTTCTACAAATGAGATAGTTTCTTTAATTTAATATCGATAAATAAAGAGATTCTTTGATTAGGATCATCCAGATTAATCCGCCCGACCTCACTGATCCGTTTAAGCCGATAAGCTAATGTATTGGGATGAATATGCAGCTTTTGCGTGACTTGGTTAATCCGGCCAGAACAATCTAAAAACACTTCGAGTGTATGCATAAGATTAGATTGATTTTCTTGATCGTACTGAACTAATTTATTTAAGTAATAATTGGAGTAACCCTCCACTTCATTCTTTTCAGAGAAACTAGGAAAAAAACGATAAATCCCTAGATTGAAATAACCATAAATCGTATTGGTTTCTTTCGGAAGGATTTTTTTCATCCTTAAAACAGATTTTGCTTGATCATAACTTTGTTCAATGAACTGAAAAGATTCATAGGGCAAACCAAACGTACCAGTAATCGGAAAATCTTTAAAGCGAGCTTGAATACGTTCTATTACATCTATGACAAAGGCATTTGCACGTTCAAGGAAATCAATCTTCTCCGGCCCTCCTCCCCCCATGACAATCAAATGTTTTTGATTTTTCACCCAGAGAGGGAATTCCGATAAGGAAAAGGAATCTTTTAAGTTTGTTAGCAAGTAGGTCAATTCCTTCTGAACAGATTCATAATTAGGATGATCAATCTCAAATAGAAAAATAGAGAATGGGTTTGGCAAGCGGATCCCGATATCTTCGGCCTTGCTCTGTATTCTATGATGAGAAGGAATATTACCCAGCAACAATTCCCAGAAAAATTCTTTGCTTTTTTCTTCCTGAATTCTCCGTTTGGTTTGGCGGCGATAAAACTTTGGCATAACAACACAGGCTACCTGTCGAAAGAATTCCATTTCCTGTTCACCCAAGGGCTGATTATTCTCCTGTACCCAAATATATCCCAATACTCTTTGATCTTTCCGGACAGAAATAGCAACACGGTCACCTAACCCAACCTCATTTTTCGCTTGGATACGAATCGGATCATCGCATCCCATTAGCTGTTGAATCACGCCATCATGCCAAAGTCTATTTAATACAGTCTCCGGTACTTGCCGCCCCATAATAGTTTCCATCCGTGCTTTGTCTGTCCAATCTCCGTGTGTACTATATGCAATTAACCGATGATTGAAATCTTCAATCGTAATCGGATTGAATACCCGCTCACTAATATAATCAGCCAATTCATTCCAATCTACAGTATCAATGATAAAAGGAGTGTTTTTCGGATCACCTATTACCATAGTCTTCTCAACTCCTTACTGGATTCAATGCTGTGTAGATGATTATTTTATTATAACGACAATAAACCATTTATTTTTTTGTGTGGAACGACAATCTTCGAAAACTTATTTGATCTCTGCTTTTATTCAGAATCATCATCTACGAACAATTCAAAGAATTGCTTGAAATACCCAGAAAGGTAAAACTGCTGGAATATAGCTATTAATTGAACATTTAATATTTATTAGCCGTTTTGGTACGCTATGTTTTTATTGTTTTTAACAGGGAGAATAACATCCACAGTCGTCCCTACATTCTTTTCACTTGATACTTCAATTCTTCCACTATGATTTTCAATGATTTTAAGGCAAATCATAAATCCAAGTCCTGTTCCATTTTTCTTTGTTGTGTAAAAGGGTTCTCCTAGAGAAGATAGTTTTTCTTTTTCAATACCACTTCCCTGATCAATACATCGAATGAGAATTTCCCCATCATTCAACTCTCTTACCTGTACCTGGATAATCCCCTTCTCTTGTGCCTCAATTGCATTTTTTAGTATATTAAGAATCACCTGTTTAATTTGGTTTTTTTCACAATTCACCAATGAAAGATTAACTTCTGATTGAAATGTAATTTCGATCCCCTTTAAATTACTCTGAGGACGAACAAACGTTATAATGTCCTCTACTATTTCTGGAATACTTGCAGGCTGAATGTGAACCACTTCTGGTTTAGCAAGAAGCATTAATTCACTTGTAATCTGAGTCATTCGGTCAACTTCTGATAACATGAGATCAAAATATTTTTTTTCTTCTACATATTTAGACTGCATCATTTGCAAAAATCCCCGGATAACTGTAAGCGGATTCTTTAATTCGTGGGAAATACCAGCGGCCATTTGTCCTAAAACTGATAGTCGATCAGACCTTCTTAGCATCTCCTCGTTTTTTATACGGTCACTCATATCCTTAAATGTAATAACAGAACCTACTATTCTTTCTTTTTCTAGAATAGGGGAAATTATATATTCTACAGGAAAATAGCTACCATCTTTTGTACAAAAATAATCCTCTAACACACGGTGCATCACTCCATTATAAGGTGGCGTACAATCCTCAACATGGTATGTGTCTCTACCGGATATGGCTTGATGAAAAAATGTTTGTAGTTGGTTCTTCATTAAATCATGCTGTTCAACCCCTAACATCTTGCTTGCAGCAGGATTAATAAATATACAATTTCCATGTTGATCAAATCCCAAAATCCCTTCACCTGCTGCATTTAGAATATGTTGGTTTTGTTGATTCAAACGATATAGTTCTTTCTGTGCTTTATAACGCTCAGTTACATCTCTACCTATAACCACCAGTCCCTTTCGTGTTCCATCTGGATGAAACACAGGAACTTGAATGACATCTAATACTAACAATTCACCGTCTGGTTTTGTTACTACTTTCTCAGTACGAATGATTTCTCCTTTTATCCAACCCTGCTGACCCAAATCATTACATTCTATAAATAATTGACTAAAATAAGGACAAACTTCCGCTAATTCATCCCCGTTTTTTCCCTTATATGCTATATTTTCCAACCCGAGAAATTGAATAGCAAAGGTATTAGCTTCAAGTATTCGTCCTTCCGCATTCTTAAAACATACGAAGTCTGGAATTGCATTCATAAATGTCCGTAATTGATCTTCATTCACTAATTCTTCACTTATATTCCTCTTAATGGAACTGATTTTATTTCGAATAATCTTCCGTTGTTTTCTCATCGTAACCTACCTAAATAACTTTTTATAAAGTTGCTCAATACAGAGCATTTACAATACTGATCGTTCTATAAAATGGCTTATTAACTGAATCAATTTCATAAATGCTTTTATAGAAACCTAGTCTGCTCTTTGATGAAGAACTTCTATCCAAGGAATCTATTAATAGATGGCAATATAATCGTACCCAGCAACCATTACGGCATAATGAATGGTAAGAGGCAGCTTCTCCATTCCTTTCAGTAAAGAAATGGCTGCTTTCCCATCATTTAAGTTTCCCCAGATGATAGGGTCAGTCCCTTACAGTTAAAGCAGGAAAGCGCTTTAACTTTCCCGTTTGCAAAAAGCGTAGCTTCTACCTGATGGGGATTAAATTAACTGTAGCATTGAGTAAAAATTGACTTAACCAACCAACCAATTGAATAAGAAAAATTGTATTTTGTGAGTTCATATGCATAATATTGGCTATGATAAGCAGTACTCATGGAATGCCTACTTAATTGGTTATATACAATGATACATCTATTAGAGCATATTTTTAATACAAAAATTCAAAAAAATTTACATACCCATAAGTTATAATTCTTACTAGAATGTGTACTTCTTTGGACATAAAGTTTTTTTTAAAACTACCCCATTTTCTTAGGTACTTCTTTTGTAATCGTATAGATTGCTTCTTCAATTGCAGACAAGTAACTTGATTCCAGCCAGTCTCTTGAAAATTCATTAGGAGCAAAGATCAGCCACTTATCTCCATCTATCCTAGCTTTCGTTGATTTGAGCCAAGTGTCAAAAGAAGGTCTACTCATCCGATCCTTTAATAAATCTAACACATCATTCCATAGAAAAATGCCTTGAGTCATACTATTCACCCGAATTAAAGAAATACAGTCATACCATCTACGATTATGGATGGATTATACCACAAAAAGCACCTACATACATTTATAGATGCCTTCATCACTCTATATATTACGAACGCACTGTCTGACGTGAATTAAATTAATTTTTGATCACTTGTGCCCAATACTGTTCATCGTAATGATAAACATACTCCGTATCTTCCTTTAAACGCCTGAGAAAACTTGATTTCAATAATATTTCAGCTTCACGATCATGATAAAATTCCTCCAAGCAATTTTGAACACCCATAATAAATTCTAGATCCATTTCATCAAGTTCAAATAAGTTTTTCAACGGTGAGCAGCCCCCATTGGAATTTATATGATATAATTTTCCTTGTACAATTCCATACGGTTCGCGGAACCGGTCGGCTCATCCCCGGTTGAAAGGGGGTGAGAACATGGTGTCATACGATGCAGCAAATTCAGCATTGAACTTTGGCATGTTTACGCTAGCACTGGTCAGCGTAATTATCGCGATATTGACACTATACAAAAAGAAATAGACCGCCCTCGCCAAAGGATTCGGTCTATTTTTTTGGCCCATATCTTTGAATAGAGCCGTTCTGCTCTTGCAGTGATGCATTGTACAAGCCGTTAGGTGTTAGTAGCACCTGCGGCTATTTTTTATGATGATCTTATTTTCAGTATATTATACCACGCTCAATACATCAAGAAAACATTGGGTTTATCCTCGTTTCCCTTCCTTCAAATATAACCCTACCACGCACTCCACATGTGTTGTATTGGTTTCACAGTCACAATACACAAAACGAACAACCTATCATTTTCGATGTGTGTATCAAAACTAAACTTCAATCTCCATTAATGCTTCTGCACATTTTATGCCGTCAACAGCACTAGACGTGATACCGCCAGCATAACCCGCACCTTCTCCACAAGGGTATAGCCCTTTTATGTTCGACTCAAAGGTCAGCGGATTTCGCTTAATTGTAACTGGTGATGAACTTCGGCTTTCTACAGCTGTTAAAACTGCATCATGTTTGATAAAGCCAGCTAGTTTTTTATCCATTGATCGCAACCCGTCTTTTAAACTATCAACGATAAAATCATCAAGACATTCTCTTAAGTCCGTTGGTGTAACACCTGGGCTATAAGTTGGTACAATATCGCCAAGTTGTTTACTACCCTTATCCGCTAAGAAATCGCCAACCAATTGTACTGGTGCAAAATAATTTCTTCCACCTAGTTCAAATGCTTTTCGCTCAAGTTTTCTTTGAAACTCTACAGCCGCCAATACATCCCCATTAAAATCATTTGGAGTTGTAGAGACAAGTATGGCACTATTAGCATTTTCACCACTCCTTGCGCTATAGCTCATACCATTTGAAACTACCGAATTTTTTTCCGATGCGGCAGCAACGACATGACCTCCAGGGCACATACAAAAAGAGTAAACACCTCGACCGTTTGGAAGATGCGCATTCAACTTATATTCAGCTGCACCAAGGAGTGGATTAATTGTACAACTACCGAATTGCTGTAAATCGATGTCTTTTTGATGATGTTCAATACGCACACCTACAGCAAATGCTTTCGGTGTCATGTCAACACCTAGATCCTTTAGCATATAAAAAGTATCTCGAGCACTATGCCCAATCGCCAATACTACAGCATCAGTTTCAATTGTCTCTGTTTTTCCTTGTCCTTCTAGCAACACGCCTCTAACTTCACCATTTTCGATGATAAGTTCCTTCATTTTCGTTTCGAAACGCACTTCCCCACCAAGTCGTTCTATTTTTTTACGAATATTTCTAACAACCGTTATCAAAATGTCAGTTCCTATATGCGGTTTTGATAAATAAGATATCTCCCTAGGAGCTCCAGCCTCTACTAATTCCTTTAACACTTTCGGAATTCGGGTATTTTTTATGCCAGTTGTTAATTTACCATCTGAAAACGTTCCTGCTCCACCTTCACCAAATTGGACATTGGTATTGGTATCAAGCACGCCGTATTTCCAAAATTTTTCAACAGCTAATTTTCTCCGATCGACGTCCATTCCTTGCTCTACTACAATTGGGTTTAAACCATGCTCTGCCAATAGCAACGCACAGAAAAGACCGGCAGGTCCACTACCTACTACTATAGGACGAGTGGTTCTTTGAGCCTTCTTGATCACATATTCTAATGGTTCATAGAAAGAAACATCCTTTATTCCTAAATATGACTTCTCGTTTTCAATTTCAACATCAACTGAATAAACAAGTAGGACATTATTCTTTTCCCTTGCGTCGATCGACTTCTTAGAGATACTAAAAGACAATATTTTGTTCTGTTTGACCCTTAATATTTTTTGGATTTTCTGAGCTAAAAGTTCATTTTCCTTACTTGGGTCAAAATCAGCACGAAGCTTAATATTACTTATTCTTAACACGTTAAATTCCATCCTAAATTTATTTTTTAGTTTTATCAAGTTTAGATACTTTGTTGATTAAATCTTCTTTTCACCACAAACAAGTTGTTACCCGTCACTGTAAAATTCAACACTGCTGTCATTACAACTTCTCCTGATATAATTTAGGCAATGGCTCTTTATAAATTGTTCTTATTTCTTCCTCAAAAAAACGACATTTTCAACATGTATGGAAACTTGTTATGATCTTTTGAAGACAATTCGTCTACAAGAGTTACGAAAATTTCAGCGCCAAAGTCTCTTGTCTACGTGCCGTCTACATTTTCGAACATTAGAAAAGCCCAGCCTAGACCGCATGAGGTCGGGCTTTTCATGGTGTAGGCGAGGGGAGTCGAACACCTAGCCTCTTTCACTAATTCATTTCAAGATTCACGAGCTTTACTGTCACATCTCATCTATTCTTTACGAACCATCAATATTACACACTCCACATGTGATGAGTAGACAGTGAAAACAAATATTATTAGGAATGGTGTTTGCTCTGAACAACTTTACCATTACTTATCTCTCATCAACAAATGACTCCCCACTAAATTATTACCTATCAATCGAAATTAAATAGGGCGCTAGTAAAATCATGCCGTTTAATGCTAGTTGTATTTCATCTTCGGCCTCTTCCAGTTGCTGAAATAAATCTATTATTTCCACATATTTTTTTGCTTTTTTGAAGCATTCAAGTACGAATTTACTCATTTCTCGAATCTCAACCTCATAATCTTCCTTTTGTAACTCCCTAAGCTGATCGTAATTCAATGCTTCAATACATTCGCTTACTTCAGATAAAAGTGTACTTAGATATGTATTTAACCCAACTGTTATTGTTTGATGTTGTATATGCTCCTGATAGACTTGATTATATTGGAGCACATAAAGTTGGAGTCTACTAAGATGAGAGATTATTTTTTGCCAATTACCTAAAGAAAAACTATCTACTTTCAACGTTCTAAATAAATCATCTGGAATAGCTACCGGAATCATGAACGAATTAATTTCTTCCTCTTTGCTATCAAGAACTCGATACATAGGTAGTTCAAGTCCTCCCAGAATAGGTAACCCCTTGTAGACAGGTACGTAGATCATTCTAGGCCAATAAGATTCTAAATACCATCGCTGACTATTATTCGAGTGTGCTATCGACCAAGATGTACGTAAAGCTAGACAAATATGTTTATATTCTGCTTTGATCCAAGTATTATCTAAAGATTCATATTCACTTATTAAATATTTCACTTCGTTATTCTCATCATCGTGACCATCAAATACCCTTACTTCATTTTCTAATCGATCCAGTACCTTTTGAAAACCGACCTTTATTGAACTTTCAGATTTTCTATACCTTTGTTTTGCTTCGTAGGCAATAGACATACCATTAGGTTTGCAATTTACAACCTCATTCCAAATATTTAATAATGTTAGCATTGCTTCAATCTCTGTATTTACAAAAATTAAATAGTCTTCATCCGTATATGCTGAAAATAATTTTGAGTACTCTTTTTGTAATACCCTCAAGTTTGTAGATGCGTCATAAAGATTTATTAATGACAAATCCACCTTGTTTGATTCTTGTGGGTTCTGTCCATTCAAACGGGCAATTAATATATCAAAATAATACTTCAAAAATTCTTGAAAAGATGACCTTGTATTTCTAATAGCATTTACCAATTGTTCATATGGTTGTACCGATGCAATACTAGTTTGCGGTAATAGCTGAGAGTCATTTTTAGATCCTTCGCTAATCAATCCATATGGATCAACAACCACTTTAGGTAAAAGGATATTTTTACTTAGCTGTGAAAATAAAAACTGAATTTTTCCTTCAGTTTTTTTTGCTTTATCCCTATCAATTTGACGCTTCTTATAAAGACGTTCAACTAAGTAGATTAAATCATTTATAGTTTCAACGACCATCTTTCGCTCATTTAGTACAAGTTTCAAATACTCATCCCAATCATTTGGACGGTGTATAAACTCAGCATGTTTTGTTATCCATGAATTGAGTTCTGTAATCCTTTGATCAAAATTATTCTCTCTACTGATGCTCTTCTCATAATCGTACGAGTTAATTCCTAAATTTTTCCATAAGTCTATTCCAACAAGTCTTACCTTTATTGTTTCTTTGGATGGATATAAGCGACTTAAAAGTTTAACCATTGACATAGTCCAAAAGTTATTAATACTAGAATGTTTTTCAACATCAGTACCTTCTCTTAATAAAGGAGGAATGAATCCACAATCCACTGTTGATTCAGATAACTCCATCCATACTACATTATTTTCCTTAATCAGTCTTTCTTTTAATATAACTTCACACCTATTATAAATATCTATGTAACCTTGTTTAAAAATTCCTTGAAGTGCATTTATTTTGGAATCTATCTGTCCAATATTCATCGCCGCTATAACTTTATCATCTGAAAATGGTAACGCTATACTAACGCCTCTTATTGCGAGCCAAAATAATGCATAACCAAAACTGGACCATTCAAGATCATCTAAAGGTAAGTGCTCTGGTGCTGTCGCTAATGACAACCATTCATTTGTAGATGAATATGATATAGAAAAGCCTTTGAAGGCAGTTTTGATCTCATCCAAGTACGGCTTAATTTGCGGATTAATATCTATTAAACTTTCAGCGATAAAAGTCCCCGGTTTTAATACACCAGTGATATCTAAAGGAGCAAACGATATCCATCCCAGACCCCTCTCATTTATAAGACGCTCGTAAACTAATTTATTTGTTTCTAGGTATAGCTTCACATCTAACCATAGCATCATATGTAGAACAGATGCATACGCCACCCAATCTTTAAAATTCACATTAGCAATTTTTTCAATTGGCACTTGATTTACATCATTATTTGTAAAATAGTGTAGCAGCAACATTCTTAAATGAATACTCTCAACGCAACGCAAACCTTGTAATAATAAATCCTCTTCGTTGAATACCATATTAGTTTGAAGTACTGAATAAATTATCTGTGCTCTGAGTGGATGCAATGCCTCAATAAATCTTCCATCTTCTGAACTACGGATTAAATATTCATCACTCATGCGCTTTAAAGCAGCAGTAATACTTTTGCAATGCACTTCTTGTCCTGCTTCTAGTAGAGAAACAGCACAACCAATTTTTCCTGCATAGGAAACTAACTTTAATAAATCTAACCAAGAATCATCAGGACATTGATCAATTAAACGTCCTATTTGTGAATTCAATCGTTGACCCAGAGTTTCATTATTGTTAAGCATATATATAAATTCTAAAAAAGGGCCAACTTCTCCAAAGTGTTGCCATGCTTCTTCGAAACTGCGAAAAATTTTATGAGGTCTTTGTAATGTCAGTGTGTCAAATATTTTACTTGCTTCTTCTTTGGATAAAGATAATGTAAGCAATTGAAAGGAAACTTCACTTTTATCAATATTGGCTTGTTTTAAGTCCTCTTCTCGTATTGAGACAAGAATAGGTAGTTTAACGCTTCGAACTTGAAGTTCTCGAAGCAACCATGCCCAATGTTTTTCTCCCGGATTAACATCAATGTAGAGTGCAAACTTTGGGGAGTGTTTTGATAATCCGATTATAGCTTTGGCTAGGTTCTCTGCTTGCTCAGCAGAGTTTATTTGTCTTACGCAGAAAACAGATTCTTCGTAAAAATTTTTCATTAAATATCTGTAGCATAAAGCATTCTTCCCTTGACCAGACACTCCATTAATCACTACTACGTCGTTTTGCTTAAATGCATTCTCTATTCTTTGTAGCCAAGTTTCACGCTCGAAATCTAAATTAAGCCTTATATGGGATGGCTGAACTGAGACTCCCTGCAAGAATTCTCCTTTTAAATCATCATTACTTTTACTACTAACCAAATCTACTAACTGTATTAAAGATCCGCCATACTCTCTAAAATATCCATCTAATGAAGCCATATCCTTACCTATTAGGTGTAGTTTATTTTGCCAAATAGATTTGGAAGTAAAGCCTTTGCTCTTTGATAAATCCGAAACGTATTGTATTAATAAATCCTGAGCAAGATTTGGAGCAATCATAGTAGGAATATAACTATTAATTTGTTTATTTATCTGCGATCGAAGATTCTCTATTTCCACCTTTTCAAATACTATTTGATTTATTACCCACTCTGCATCTTGATCAGAAAAACCATGATTACTTACAAGTTTTCTCTTCACTTTGGCCTTGCATTTCACATCATTTTCCGATAATCCATTGAGTTCCTCACCTAATAATCCAAAATGAACAACTTTTGCAACTATCCTATGATCATCCGCACCTCTTAAACTTAATACCCTTCGAAAAAAACCTTCATTTCTTTGTGAGGCATCAGTAGAGGCAAGATCGGACATGCTTAGTAACGAACTAAGATCTTTGACTTGAACTACCTCAGTGACACTTCCATTTTCTTTAATCATCAAGTCTTCAAGCTGTTCGGGATAATACTCAAAGGTATCTTGCTCCTCGATTATACGTGAAGCTATATATAATGTTTGTGAAGAGTACCCTTTCCATGAAGCCTGAGCACCCATATCCGATTTGTTAAAGGTCACTTTTGCTACCTCATTTCATCTGCAATAAAATAACATTTATTTAAACCGAAATTCTTTTAACCTAAACTTTCCTTTGATTTGATTCTTGTAAGTTACTAATCTTCTCAACTTTGAATTAGTATCAAAAATGCATAGCTTTATCTTTCCATCTTGTGACACAACAAAAATATGCGTCCGAAAGATTAGTTTTTTTTGCTCTAATATAATCGACTCAGTTGTCCTGATTATGCTCATTGAGAACAAAACCTGTTATCATTAAGTACAGATAAAGGACTAAAATATTAATACGTTTGTTGCAGTCTTCAATGCTGATTAATCCGTGCGCGATTTTGTTTCGCAAGTTCAGCCCTGTTTGTTCAACCATAATCATTTGAATATATTTATGAAGGGATTCTCCAAGAACTCCCTTAATGTCGTCACGGTTAAGGAATTCATTAAAGGTTTCTTCGTGTTGAGCCATGCCACGTTTAATAGAAGTTGTGGCGAATCCTGCTTGGGAAAACATCCTTCTGAGACATGACTCAAACTGAGGTACGAGAATATGTAAAGAACTAATATAATCAACTTCGTAGAACTTACGGATACCAATCTCAACTAAGGAAGCATTTTCAGGTAACATCAGTGGCCATGATAAAATCTTGTTTAGGAAATCATCAACTGTTAAACCCTTATCCTCAATTAATCTTTCGATAATTGGCGTGAGCAATATTGCATTGTTCATGTTAAGGTGCAACATATAGTTACTATCATAAGCCATTTTGAAACTATCACCATCGTCAACCGCTTGAACAACTTTTTTACCATCATCAAGAATAGACCTATTCATAAGAAATTGAAGTGGTGAGTTCTTTTCCTGTTTTTTTGTTTGTTCTTCAATTGCTTTTATATCGGGAACAAAGGACTGTGTTACGGAAAGTAAATCTAATGCTTGCATACTACTAACTACTAGAAAAGGCTTAATAATACTCTCGATTTTTTCTGTTGGTATCTTAACTGAAGTGCTAACTGGCTTTATTTCTTCTTCTGCTTGTTCATAAGACTTCCGTATTTTCACTTTCATTTCTTCAATCTTTTCGGTAACGCCAACATTGGAATAATGATCCATTGCTTTTTCATAGAAATGAGCCTGAACTAGAACACTTTTTTCACTTCTGCCCTGTTGATGGATCGCCTCTTCTTCAAATGATGCACCAATTTCAACTTGAAGGCCTTTAACATCTTCAGACGCTAGCCCCACAAATCTACTCCAGTTAATAACTTCCTTACAAAAACTTCTATGAAGATGGTGTTCTTGAGCATCCCAATAATGTTGCTTCCCGGCAAATAAAGCATTAAAACAATGTTCATATTGCGTTTTAGATAAAGATGAAGCGAGTTGACTTTCTGCGACTTCCCTCATCATTTCTGCTAGCTCAAGAATCCATCTATATTCTTTGTCTTTAATAAACTTATCAATATAATTTAAGCCTTTATTGGTGACTAATCGAAGCATTTCTTCATTTTTCATTTTTAGAGAAACTTGAACACCTCTTGCAAGTAAATGGATTAGACCAAGATCATCTTCGTTTTCATCAAATGAATCTACTACCGCATCAAGTGTTTGTATAAAAATTCTTGCAACAGGAAAAGCCTTAATGCAAAATTTGTTACCATACTCTAATAGAAAATCTGCATAGCGGTAGCGTAAAAAAACATTTGTTGTGGTCTCTAACCGATTCTTAATATAAAGAAAATCCTCAGCAGTATAAGTACTCACATCAGGCCATTTGTGACCGTTATTCCATTCCCACATGGGAATAAATCTTGTTTCATAATTATCATTTATAATTGGAGGCTCTGGGTGAAGTGAAAGAATTTCTAATTCCAACTGTGCGTGTTTAGCCAATGCATCTTTCTCTAGTTCTTTTGCGCCGTCTCTAATTTCGGCTAACTTCCTTGTATAGTTTCCGAAATAAGCGTCATACCCCATACTTTCGATTTCTTCAAACATAACGTCGAGTTGGCTCATTCTTATCTCCCTCCAGACAGTGGTAATTGTGACACCTATTTATCTAAAACGCTGAAATATGAAGACGAGCCATGCATAAGTTGTGTAGCATTCCTTGTACGTACAGTAAGATTTGAAAAAAAATTATGCAGGTCTTACGTAAGTAAACTTTTGTAGGTAAGAAAAACCCAATTCATTCGATACTGGGGTACATTATTAAGCCGCGGCGGCACGTATTGTTTCAAACTGATTCTGCACAAACTGAATAAAGCCTCTCATACAGATTGACTTAAATTGTTCATACGTCATTTCCACTGTATAAATTCTCTCAAGTCCTTCAGTAATACCTTTGATTTTCAGTTTAGATTCATCATGATTCTCCGCCACTATTACATTATTCAAAGTCCCATATGCTCCGTGTGAAAAATGAAATCCCCAGTAATCCCCCTCGTGAGCAAAGTTATTCCTTAATTCATTGATTACCCTAGCAAACACTTCTATGCTTACTTTAGTATTAAACGTACGATCTACTACTGTTCTCATTCTTAATTTGTATTGCTCCTCCGTCTCGTCGGGTTTATGATACATTTGAAATTTTTCATCAGCTAAACTTCGCTGAAACGAATCTTCCACGAATTTTTTATCACTATCTGTGAGGTACTTATCAAAAAAATCAATGACCATCATTGTCTTGTTCATATCAATATTTGCTAATGTGTATAGGGATTCAATGCATACAACGAAGAAAAATAACTTTAAATTGTGCTTTCCCGGTCTGATTATCTCAGTATCGTCAGCCAAAGTTATTAACCTCTCAACAGTATTAAGCATTATTCTGGGCACATTGCTTTTTCTGTATATCATAATGTCTTGAATTAGTGTTTTTAGTTCCTCCAAGTTATCAGTAAAGGATTCATAAAAACGAACAAGTCTCGGTATAAGTTCTTCATCATTCATCGCGGAAATAAATCTGAGGTATACATCCATTTGATCTTGACTATTTTCAGATGCCACAAGTCGGGCCACTTCATCCTCAGTTATCCCTATCTTTTCACAAAACAGGGGTATCGGCACTTTTACTTCGTCCAATACCTCATACAAATTGAACACCTGACCACCCCCTTGAAATTATTACCAATATTTAAATTATATCATCTCAACAACTTTACAGAAAAGATAGTTAAGAAGTTCATCATTTCTTTTTCCGTCTGTTTATCTCTCGGTACAGTGAACCCTTACTTACTCCAGTCATTTCTTCAATTTGTGCTACTGTAAATTCTCCGCTCTCGTGTAGCTTTATCGCCTTATCTAGCTTCTTCATATCCGTCATAGGACGACCACCCTTACGCCCACGTGCTCTAGCCGCTTCTAGCCCTGCTACAGTCCGTTCCCGAATAATTGACCGTTCAAACTCTGCGAACACCGCCATCATTCCAAACATAGCCTTCCCTGCCGCAGTAGAAGTATCGATGTTATCGGAGAGACTTACGAACTCAATACCTTTCTTTTTAAGTAAGTCAAGTGTTTCAATTAGCTTTAATGTAGAACGTGCCAAGCGGTCAAGTTTGTAGACAATGAAGGTATCCCCTTCGCGTAACATTTCCAGTGCCTTAGCAAGTTCGGGACGGTCATCTTTACCGCCACTTGCTTTTTCTGTATAAATTCGGTCAAACCCGAACTTCCCTAATGCGTCCATTTGTAAATCAAGTGACTGGTCAGAGGTCGATACCCTTGCGTATGCAATTCTCACTGTGCCGCCCCTTTCTTCTTTTCTATTATCAATAGTATCATAAACGTACCTTTACGTAAATTTGTTTTTGAAACAAGTTTCGTACTATTATCACTACAATATTCACACCAAAATACTTGCTTTAAGAATCGTTTCATAAACAATCGTTTTCGTACCGCCCAACAGACCAACGATAAGGGCGGCTGTACCACACTAGATACAATCGGAATTAGAGGAGGTTGGTAAAGGTAAAAGAGAGAAGGACTGTAAAGTTAATCACTCCTAGTTCGCCGCCATTTTTTAAGGAAGAACTTCGCGAAGCGAAACCCTCGTCGCCGATAGGCGGCGTGTTTGTGGGTGTCTCTAATATATTTCTCTAAGTGTCAGTAATGTCTTTACTAAGTGTAAGTAATAGTGAGGTATATTTTTCCCCTGAGGTTACGGTATTGGGGAATTGTTTTCCTCTATTGAAAAACGTCAGTGGAAAGGTTTACCGCTAAGATAGGCAATCTATTCCCCTAAAAAAGGGGAATAGTTTTCCCCTATACAGCTTCTGACATAAGCCCTAGCTTAGTCGCCTTCTTGATGGCGGCTTCATTAATGCATTGCAATAGTTCATCGATAAAGCTAGTGTGGATATTCTCATAGTCTCCGGGGGTCTCAGTCAATCTTTGCAGATAAGGCTCGTAGAACGTCTTTTTCTTGGCTTCCTTAGCCAAGGTGTCTACAACTGCTTCTCTCCAAAGACGAAACCCCTCATCTCCTACAGCTTTAACCCATTCCTCGTCTTGGCGTAGTCCCCCCTTGTAGTAGAAATCCGATATAAATTCGTGGATGAACTCAGAGAGAACGAGGTAGGGGTTGTCCATTAAGTTGTCGAATCTATAGATATTCGACCTGCCTTGTTTGCTTACCTGAATGAACTTCTTTACTGCGAGTTCCTTCACGCACGTTCTAACCGTTCTCTCAGAGATACCGAGTTTCAATGATACCAAGTCCATTGCTATTTGGCATTTTCCGTCTTCTTTAGCCCACGAGTAGAGTTCAAAAAGAACTAGCTTCTCGTTTGCATCAAGATAGTAACACCGCTTGACGTTTTCGGGCAAAGTAAGATACTTTCCGAGATTTGGCACAATGCTACTTCGAGTAATGACAGTGTGACTGTCTCCACGCTCTTTGAACTCTGTCTTTACCATCCTTGCACCATCGTTCACGATATTTTCGATAAACTTCCTCATTATTTCCGCCCCCTTCTGTGAATGTATTCTGCAATGGCTGAGCGGCTTATCATGTAAGAGCAGGTCTTACCCTCACCAATCTTCACAGCTTCTAGCTGACGGGCTTGTATGGCTCTTAGTATCGTTCTAGGGCTGACTCCTACTGCTTTTGCGGCTTCTTTGCGACTCAATATTTCTTTCATGTTTTGTTCCCCCTTGGAGTGGTATAAGCTAGTGACAGTAAAGACTAAAAAAATGCCCTCACACAGTAAGTAATCGTTGCATGAGGGCGTTTAGTTGCGAAGGAAAATGCCTATAATAAAGACACGTCCTTATTCTCCGCCCCTGCCATGACTCAAGCAGGGGCTTTCTTGCATCCAGTCGGGGCGGCTACTCGTTCTCAGGAAAGATTCTGTCAAAGTCATAGTTCATTTCCTGTAGAAACGCCTTTAGATTCGCCCTCTCAATGTAGTAGGGATACTTGCCAACGCCCCGAATGTTGCCTGAGATACGTTCGACCTGTAGCTTACCTTGTCTAATCCAACCGTAGACCGCCCATCATCACTGACCATGCGGCGGCTGTTAATAGACAGCCTTTGAGCGATTGTAGCAACGGTGTAATACTTCTCCATGATTAACGTCTCCCTTCTTTAATTGATTCCTCAATGAAGGTTCTTAAATCAGCTTCACGTATACGCCATAAAGAGCCGCCTAACTTCATTGCTTTAATCCTCCCGTCATTAAGCCATTTGTAGAGGTGACCATTTCAATGTTCAATAGCTTGGCTACCTCGTCTGCGCTGTACAAGCGTCCTAGATATGTTTGCATATCTTCCATTACTGTTGACCTCCTGTAGTGTTATTGAGAATGAAGTTACGTAGCGACTCTTGAGGAATCCTAATTGAGCCACCGACTTTACAGCTTGGCAGAGTGCCGTTATTACACATAGCGTAAACCGTTGTGTAAGAAAGCTGTAGAATATCCATCGTCTCTTTAATAGTGAATAAGCGTTCCATGATGACCCTCCCTTTCGGTTGTGTTTGTGATACATACACAATATAAGGAAACGGACGGTAGGAATAACAAAGGTGCGTAGAAATATAGAAAAATCATTAAAAATTCGATAAGAACGACTGATTTTGTTTGGAGAGACAGAGAGAGAACGAAGGTAACCTATTTCAAAGAAAATCGGTGTATTAACGTAGATATTTTTACAAATTACCTCTGATAATAGCGAGATACTATCTAAACGAAATGAAATTCCCTAGCAAAATCACAAAATAGGAGTTGGGGTATAAATTTAATCCCATCACAACGAATCGCGGACATAGAACGACGATTACTTGTGAGGGGGTTGATAATCATGAAGGTAGAACGAGCATTCAGCGGAAGCAATAACTTAGAGGAGATTCTGCTTTCGATTATTAAGGCTCACATTGACAAGTTGAACAAGCCTGAATACGATGAGAATAGAGCAAACACCATTCCTTCAACGGACACTGAAGGGATGGCGAGTTAATATGAGTTTGAAAGTAGCAATTTATGCACGTGTCAGTACCACTAGGGACGCTCAGAAGGATAGCATTGATAATCAAATTGCCAATGCCATGGATTTAATTACACGTAGCGGATGGACTCTAGCAGGTACTTATATCGACAATGGCATTAGTGGGCTGAAAGTAAAGAATCGTGCCCAAATGCAACGTTTACTTGCCGATGCAAAGAAAAAGAAGTTTGATGCAGTTATTGCTAAATCAGTTTCTCGACTTGGACGGAATTTAGTAGAAAATCTACAAACTGCTGAAATCATCGTCAGTTCAAAAGTCCGATTAATTCTACCTGAGGATGGTTACGATTCGGAAAAAAGCGAAAGCAAGTTCACCTTCAATATTCGGGCTTTATTGGCGGAAGAAGACAGTGCTACATTCTCACGTAGAATTAAACTTGGAAGACAAGGAAGCGCAAAACGGGGAAAGTATCAGGCTTCACTACCTGCATATGGTTACAAAAGAGATGAGGGTGGAAATTTAGTTATTGATGAAGAGACCGCCCCGACTCTACAATGCATATTCCACTGGTATTTACATGACGGGTGGGGGATGCAGAAAATCAGTAACTACTTAACCGAGCATAGATACCCGACTCCTAGAACAGTATCTAACGCAGGAAATCAAGGAACTGTATGGCATCAGTCAAGCATAAAGTGTATTTTGACTAACGTGACATACACGGGAACTCTATGCCAACATCGTGAAGAAGTAGTAAGCCACATGTCAAAAGAACGAGTTGAAGTTCCCGAAGATAAGCAAATTATCTTCGAGAATGCCCACCCTGCTTTGATTTCCAAGGAAGATTACCAAGCCGTGCAAGACCTAATGAAATCCAAGGGAAAGAGCCATAGCAACGGTCAGGAAAGCCTATTTGCTCATCTTATGATTTGCCCTGATTGTGGTCACGGGATGACATTCCGCAAGGACAGGTTAAAAAAGCAGAATGGTGCTTACGTCTGCTGTGGGTACGTAAAACGTGGGAAGGCATTTTGTTCTTCCCACATTATTGGGTATGACACTTTACTCGCGGCGGTGAAGAGTGACCTAAGTGAACTGATTGGCAGTAACGTCAGATTGGATACGTTATTTGATGCTGTAAAAGGGAATGTTGGTCTAAAACAATCTGCTCTAACCAAAGAGTTAAATAAGCTGAATAAGCAACAAGAACAATTAGAGAAGAACGTCCAAGGACTTATTACCCTCTTCTCAAATCAGGCATTAACTCTTGATGCTTTTACCGTCCAAAATCAACGTATTCAATCTGAACAGCAAGGAGTTATAAAACGAAAAGTTGAGTTGGAATCCATTCTCGAAACGCAAAAAGACACGGAAGAGCAATTCCGTGCCTTTCAGAAGCAAATTGCGTTATTTGCGAAACTTGATATTGATGATGAGCAAGTTCTAAAACAGTTGCTTCATCAAGTAATTGACAAGATAGAAGTCCATCAAGATGGCTCTATCAAGATTCATTACAATATCGTCCAACCTCAAGTAATGGGCGAATTACTACAAGGGGCTTAGTCATTAGCCCCTTTCAATTTAAGTAACACTGAACACTCCACATGACTCGTATGCGGGAACATGTCCACCGGTTGCACTTCCTTGGTGACATATCCCCCGTCCTCAAGTATACGTAAATCACGGGCAAGCGTGCTCGGATTACAGGATACATACACGATCCTTTTCGGCTTCATTTGAATGAGGGTATCCAACAGGGTTTGTTCACAGCCTTTGCGAGGCGGGTCGACTACGACCACGTCAGCCCGTATTCCTTGGGCATACCACCATGGTATGATTTTTTCGGCTTCGCCAACGGCAAACTCTACGTTTTCCATCGCATTGAGGCGAGCATTACGCTTGGCGTCGGCTATGGCTTCCGGGACGATTTCCACCCCATAGACCTTGCGAGCATTTTGAGCTAAGAACAAGGAAATGGTTCCGATTCCACAATAGGCATCGATCACGGTTTCCTTACCTGACAAGTCCGCATAATCTAAGGCTTTCCGGTAAAGCACCTCCGTTTGAATCGGATTAACCTGATAGAAGGAACGGGCGGAAATAGCAAATTTAATATCGCCTATGTAATCGTAGATGTACGGTTCTCCCCAAATAACCTGTGTTTCGTTACCGAATATCACATTCGTCTGCTTTTTATTCTTGTTCAGGACGATGCTTTTAACACCTTCCACTTCTTTCGTTAGTTGATTAACTAACTCTTCTTGTAGAGGTAGTTCATCCCCATTAATCACGAGAACGACCATGACCTCACCCGTTTTAAATCCTACTTTGACCACCACATGGCGCAATAGCCCCTGCCCCGTTTCCTCCTGGTAAGCTCGAATCCCCAAGGAGGAAGCTATTTTTTTCACTCTACCGACCCATTCATCATTTTTCTCATGCTGAATGAGACAGGCCTCCATGTCGATGATTTGGTGGGAACGTTCAGCATAGAATCCGCCAATCAAACCACTTTGTTCTTCTCCAATCGGAACTTGCGCTTTATTTCGATAACGCCAAGGATCGTCCATCCCGATAGTAGGATGAACAATCACATGGTCGATCTTGCCTAGTCGACGAAGATTATCTTCGACCATGATTGTCTTTTGGCGAAGCTGTTCCTCATAGCTTATATGCTGAAGGGAGCATCCGCCACATCGATAGTAAATGGGACAGAGAGGTTCCTGACGATGCGGACTTTGTTCAAGCAGCTCTAACAATTTGGCATAACCAAAGCTTTTTTTGACATTAACCACTTTGGCCTTAATACGTTCACCTGGTAGGGTATGTGGAATAAAAAGGGTAAATCCATCTACTTTTCCTACCCCATTGCCTTCATGGGTTAAACCGGTGATCTCCAATTCAACCTCTTGATTTTTGGCTACAGGGGCTAACGCTTTTTTACTCATATTTCCACCTATTTCTCTGGCATAATGACTTTAATGTGTTTGGATAGAGCAGTAAATTTCATTGGAAGCTCGCCACCCAACTCCCCATCCAAATTCAACATCACTTTAGCAGTAGAGGTTACTTTTAAGTGCTTGGTTTGAAAGTAGATGACATCCGGATCGTTGATATGATCCCCTTTTATTACGTGGGAAGCAATACGTAAAAACTCTGGTAGTGTAATCTTACGCAGGATGATACAATCAAACTTCCCATCGGTTAGGCTTGCATAAGGGGCCAATTTCTCCAACCCGCCAACCGAGTTACTGTTAGCAATGAGAAACAACATGATTTCTTCATCAATAATTAACGAATCCGTTTCAATCCGAACATGGCTAGGGCGAATAAAGGGTAGCTTTTCAATTCCTTTAATATAGTAGGCTAGCTGTCCAATAATGGTTTTCAATCGGCTAGGCACTTCATAAGTAAGATCGGTCAGCGCTCCACCACCTGCGATATTGATAAAATATTTATCATTTATTTTTCCGATATCGATAGGCACGGCCTTCCCATTTACTATATGCTCACAAGCTTTCATAATATTTCGCACGGGCAGTCCGATCGCACGGGCAAAATCATTAGTCGTTCCCGCTGGGATGATGCCCAAAGGGGGTCTTCCTTCTTTCTCTGCCATCCCATTAATGACCTCATAAAGTGTACCGTCCCCTCCTGCAGCCAAAATTAAATCAAACTTACGCTCAATGGCAAGTGCAGCAGCTTGGGTTGCATCCCCCGCCCCTTTGGTTGCATGGCAAGAGATTTCATATCCAGCTTGTTCAAAGAAATCCAGTATGTCAGGAAGCTTTTTTTGAAATTCTTCACGTCCCGAAGAAGGATTATATATTAAACGGGCTCGTTTCATTTTTATCATCACCTTTAACGTTCCATCTTTATCCATGATATCTTATTTCAGGTGCATAAAAAAGTTTTTGGATGTTTTTATCTACATATACAAATCCCTTCTTTACCAAGGCAAAGAAGGGATTTTCCCGCTTTCTTACTTATCTAATTCTTCTTTTAACATCTGATTGACCATGCCAGGGTTTGCTTTCCCTTTCGAAGCCTTCATGACTTGTCCGACGAGGAATCCGACAGCTTGGGTCTTCCCTGCTCTATAATCTTCTACAGATTGAGGGTTATTCGCAATCGCTTCTTGCACGATCTTGAGAATGGCTCCTTCATCGCTGATCTGGACAAGACCTTTTTCTTCCACAATCTTTGATGGTTCTTTTCCGGTTTCTAGCATTTCTTTGAAAACGGTCTTCGCAATTTTCGTGCTAATCGTCCCTTTTTCAATAAGCTTAACCATTTCACCGAGACCAACAGCTGTCATTTTCACATCTTTTAACTCGATTTGCTCTGCATTCAAGTATCCCATGACATCACTCATCATCCAATTTGAGACAAGTTTAGCATCAGCCCCTGCAGCAACCGCTTGTTGGAAGAAATCAGAGATTTCTTTCGAAGCCGTGAGGACACCTGCATCATAGGAAGGCAGGCCATATTCTTGAATATATCGAGCTTGTCTTGCGTCGGGAAGTTCCGGGATCGTCGAGCGAATCTCGGATACCCATTCTCTGCTAATTTTCAGCTTAATCAAATCCGGGTCTGGGAAGTACCGGTAATCATGCGCTTCTTCTTTTCCCCGCATGGAAAGCGTACGGGCATTGGCATCGTCCCAACGACGCGTTTCTTGAACAATGGTTCCCCCATTATCCAGGATTTCCGCCTGACGCTGTTGTTCATATTCCAATCCACGCTGGACATTGCGGAAGGAGTTCATATTTTTCAACTCCGCCCTCGTTCCGAACTCTTGTTGCCCGAATGGACGTAAACTAATATTGGCATCACAGCGAAGGGAACCCTGCTCCATTTTCACATCGGATACTTCACAATATTGCAAAATGGATTTTAATTTTTCCAAGTATGCCCGCGCTTCTTCGGGGGTGCGAATATCGGGTTCTGATACAATTTCCACCAATGGAACACCCACTCTGTTATAGTCAGCAAGCGTGGAGTCTCCCAACTCAGAATGAATCAGTTTCCCAGCATCCTCTTCTAAGTGGAGACGAGTAATTCCGATCCGTTTCGTTTCACCATTGACCTCAATATCAATCCAGCCGTTTAAGCCGATCGGTTGATCATATTGCGAAATCTGATAGGCCTTCGGCAGATCAGGATAGAAATAATTTTTTCGATCAAATTTGGACACTTCCCCAATTTCACAGTTTAACGCAAGGGAAGCTTTAATCGCATATTCTACCGCCTTCTGATTTAAGACGGGCAAAACCCCTGGATGTCCTAAACAAATAGGGCAAGTATGGGTATTGGCAGGCGCTCCAAACTCCGTTGGGCAGCCGCAAAAAATCTTGGACTTGGTGGCTAATTCGGCATGGACTTCCAATCCTATGACGGTTTCGTATTTCATCCTTGTTCCCCCCATCATCTTATTACTGGTGCGCTACGTCGAGCAGCCTTCCTTCACCAGCTATTTGTTGTACCCGTAAGGGCCTTTTACAGCTGTGGACGAGCTTTGTGATGTTCTGTATTTTGTTCAAAAGCATGAGCTACACGCAAAATGGTCGATTCATCAAAATGCTTACCCATAATTTGTAATCCTACGGGCAATCCAAGACTAGTCAAGCCGCACGGTACACTAATCGCCGGAATTCCCGCAAGGTTAACCGGAACGGTACAAATATCATTCAGATACATAGTCAGCGGATCCGATGTTTTCTCACCAATCTTATACGCTGTAGTTGGGGTGGTCGGTCCGATAATGACATCATATTGAGTAAAAAGCTGATCAAAATCCTGCTTGATCAAGGTTCTTACTTGCTGCGCCTTTTTATAATAGGCATCATAATAACCGGAGCTTAAAGCATAGGTACCCAACATGATGCGACGCTTTACTTCTGCACCAAATCCATGGCTCCTGCTTTCTTTGTACATGTCAATCAAGTTGCTTCCATTATCGCTTCTGACCCCATAACGGACTCCGTCATAACGGGCCAGGTTAGAAGACGCTTCTGATGGAGTAAGGATATAATAGGTGGGGACGGCATATTCCGTATGGGGAAGCGAAACTTCCTCAATAATGGCCCCCATTCCTTCCAAAACCTTAAGTGCTTCTAATACCTTGTCTTTGACCTCTTGATCGATTCCTTCTCCTAAAAACTCTTTAGGAATCCCTACCTTTAACCCTTTAACCTCACCTGTTAGGGCAGAAATGTAATCAGGAATGTCCACTTCCGCAGAGGTAGAATCATAGGGATCATGTGCGGCAATAGCTGACAATACATATGCAGCATCTTCCACATTCTTGGTAATCGGACCGATCGTATCAAAAGAAGAAGCATAGGCGACTAAACCAAAACGGGAAACAAGTCCATAGGTAGGCTTCAATCCTACCACTCCGCAAAAGGCTGCCGGTTGACGAATAGAACCGCCTGTATCCGTTCCTAAAGCAAAATAAGCTTGTCCAGTAGCTACTGCCGCAGCAGACCCACCGCTTGAGCCCCCTGGAACATACTCTAGATTCCAAGGATTATAGGTTTTTTGAAACCCGGAATTCTCCGTAGAGCTCCCCATCCCAAACTCATCCAAATTGGTTTTCCCAATCATTACCGCTTCCGCTGCGGCTAAGCGATCCATGGCCGTTGCGTTATAAATGGGGTCATAGTTGGTCAGCAATTTGCTTCCAGCCGTTGTTCTTACCCCTTCTGTTACAATATTATCTTTGATAGCCGCTGTTAACCCGAACAATAGGCCCATTTCTTCATTTCGACTGATTTGCTCATCCAATTGCTTCGCTTTATTCTGGGCTCCCTCTTCATTTAAAGATAAAAAAGCCTGTACTTTTTCATCCGTTTCTTTAATTCGGGCAAAAGAGGCGTCCACTAACTCCGAAACCGACAATTGTTTATTGCTTAATTCGTTATGTATCTCCATGATTTTCTTATCAAAGATAGACATGTTCTCATCCCCCCTATTCCATTACCGCAGGGACCTTGAAATGTCCCTCTTCTTGATCCGGAGCGTTTCTTAATGCATCTTCCCTGTCAATGGAAGGACGATTTTCATCCTCTCTCATCACATTGTAAACTTCCATGACATGACTCGTAGGTTCAATTCCTTCTGTATCCAGATCATTTAATTTTTCAAAAAAATGTAGGATAGCATTCATTTGGGAAGTATATTTTACGGTTTCTTCTTCCGTTAAATTCAAGCGTGCAAGTTTGGCTACATGTTCTACTTGCTCTCTAGAAATCTCACTCATCCCAATCCACCTCCATGTAAATATAACCATAATTTTAATCATACCAAATCGTAAAGGGCCCCGCAATGAGACTTGCGAAGCCCTATTATTGAATTATCTTTTAAATTTCACTGCTGTACCGGTGGCAATCACCATCATCATGCCTTCACGAAGCGTTTCGAAATCCAAGTCAATGCCAATCACAGCATCAGCCCCCAACCGGGAAGCCCGTTGTTCCAACTCTTTCAATGCCATTTCTCTTCCTTCGGATAACTTGTTTTCATAAGCACCGCTTCGTCCGCCGATAATATCGGTAATCCCTGCTAGAAAGTCCCGAACGACATTCGCCCCCAATATCACTTCACTTGAAACGATGGAAATATAGGACTCAATATCTTTCCCTTGAATCGTGTTCGTTGTGGTCATCAGCATGCCAAATTCCTCCCCCTATATGTGATGATATTCATACGATTGGCAGAACATAAAGTTTCAAATCATCCGGATAGAATCAATAAAAGCAGAGATAAAATAGAAAATCCAATCCCCATCGCATAGATCACTAGGACGGTTTGGCGTTGGGTGAGACCTGTTTTTAATAAACGATGGTGAACATGTCGCCGATCAGCCTTATAAATCGGGGTACCCGCTTTCAATCGGGTAAATATGACCTGAATGGTATCGAAGATGGGGACACCTAAAGCAAGGATGGTAATGATCACGGTCACAATGGTTGCGCTTTTCATGGTCCCATATAAAGATGTTATACCAATGGCATAACCTAAAAACATAGATCCTGCATCACCAAGAAAGATGGAAGCGGGGTGAAAATTGTGTTTGAGGAATGCGAGACTAGCCCCAATGAGTATCACAGCTACAATAGCGACATCGAGCTGCTGGCGAAGTATCGCAATCGTGAATAAGGTGACAGAGGATATGACGGTAATTCCACCGGCCAGTCCGTCCATTCCATCCAAAAAATTAATCATATTAACAAAAGCCACAATCCAGACGATGGTGGCTATGAAGGCAATCCACTGAGGAAAAACAAAAAACTCATCGCCTGTCCAAAATGCCCCTAGACCAAAAAAACGGATACCCAATAGATAGGCTAAAACCGCGCTTCCTACTTGTCCGATCAGTTTGGGCCAAGCGGGAAAATCCTTACCTTTTGACTTATACCAATCATCAACTAGCCCCAAAAGCAATAATATTAAACCACCCCATGCTAATACAAAATGAAGCGGTGTCAACTCAAAAAACAAAAATAAAGTTAGAACAGTCCCTAAATAAATGGCCAATCCACCTGATAAGGGGATGGGAGCTCGATGAATTTTTCGGGCATTCGGTTGATCGACCATACCTATTCGCATAGCCCAACGCTTTGTGACAGGGGTTAAAAGATAAACTACAAAAAAAGCAAAAAGGCAAACCACGAGATAAAAAACCATAAATACCGCCCTTTTAAATTGGTGGTGTTCATCTTATAGTTTAGCCAATCTATACAAAAAGAATCGCCCTGCCTCAAATTGGAGACAGGGCGTGTTCCGTATTATACGCATATGGCTTCGCGAGTAACTTTCTTATAAAAGTTCTGAAGTCAGCTTTGCTTGGGTAAATAAAAGCAGGTAATCAGGTCCTCCCGCTTTTGAGTCAGTTCCTGACATGTTAAACCCGCCAAAGGGGTGAACACCCACGATGGCACCTGTACATTTCCGATTAAAATATAGGTTCCCTACATGGAATTCTGTTCTTGCCTTTTCAAGGTGACTGCGGTTTCGTGTATATAAGGATCCTGTTAGTCCATATTCCGTATTGTTAGCAATTTCTAAAGCATGATTGAAATCTCGTGCCTTGGTAAAGGCAACAACAGGTCCAAAAATTTCTTCTAACATAATTTGAGCTTCTGGTTGAACATCTGCAAACACTGTTGGTTTGATGAAAAAGCCGGCCTCATCCCCTTTTTCACCGCCTGTCATTAATTTCCCTTCTTTTTTTCCAATTTCTATATATTCCAAGATTTTGTTATATGCGCTCTCATCAATGACAGGACCCATATAAGTCGCAGGATCCGAAGGATCACCCATGCTGAGCTGATTGGTTAATTCCACGACTCTTGCCAATACTTGATCATAGACATCTTGATGAATGATTGCCCGGGAACACGCAGAACACTTCTGCCCTGAGAAACCAAAAGCAGAATAGGTAATGCCCTGGGCGGCCAGTTCTAAATCAGCATCCTTTTCGACAACAATCGAATCCTTTCCACCCATTTCTGCAACAAGGCGTTTGATCCACTTTTGTCCTGGCCCGACTTTCGCTGCCCTTTCATTGATTCGGAGTCCCACCTCACGAGATCCGGTGAAGCTAATAAAGCGGGTTAGTGGATGATCAACCAGATAATCTCCAACCTCTGCTCCACTCCCTGGAACATAATTAACCACACCAGCTGGTACCCCGGCATCCTCCAAGATTTCAATAAATTTTGCAGCAATGACAGGGGTGGTGCTTGCCGGCTTCAGCACAACTGTATTTCCTGCAACAAGGGAAGCTGTCGTCATGCCGACCATGATCGCCAACGGAAAATTCCAGGGAGGTATAACCACCCCAACGCCTAATGGCATGTAATACAGCTCGTTGTCTTCTCCGGTAAGCCGGGTCAAGGGATGACGCTCCCCGAGTTTGATCATCTGCCTACCATAGTATTCCATAAAATCTATTGCTTCTGCGGTATCCCCATCGGCCTCAGCCCAGCTTTTTCCTGCTTCCATCGTTAACCAAGAAGAAAATTCATGCTTTCTTCTTCTTAAAATAGCAGCAGCTTTAAACAAATAGCGCGCTCGATGATCGGCCGGCACTGCTTTCCAGCTCTCAAACGTTTTTGCTGCAGCTTGAATCGCTTTTTCCGCTAATGGCTGATCTGCTTTGGAAACATAACCGATTACTTGTGATTTTTGAGCGGGATTGATTGACGTGATCTTTTTTTCAGTTTTGATTCGTTCCCCACCAATTATAAGATCGTAATCCTTTCCTAACTCTTGCTTTACTTTCTGAAGGGCCTGGTCGTAGTCCCTACGATTTTTCTCATCACTAAAATTAGTAAAAGGTTCTGGACGATATTCCGTAAGCAAATCCATTCCTCCTTATAAGTCAACTGACACTTCCTTATAGATTGCCCAAAATATGACATTCATAATTCATCATCATTTTATTCAGAATCCTCAACACAAAAGAACAGTGGAATAAAAAAATGGCTTACCCCAATATCAATAGGCAAGCCATCATAAATAAGACTTATAGTAGGGCCAAAAACTCTTCTTCCGAAATGACCTTTACATTTAACTCCTGGGCTTTCTTCAGCTTGGAACCGGCACTCACACCGGCAACCACTAAATCGGTCTTTGCGCTCACGCTTCCTGATACTTTTCCGCCCCGTTCTTCAATAGCCGCCTGTGCATCCTTGCGACCCATCTGTTCGAGAGTTCCGGTTAAAACGATTGTTTTACCAGCAAAAGGGGAATCCCCAGCTATATCTTCAAGCCGAGGTCCTTTATAATCAAAATTGACGTTTGCTTCTCTAAGTCGTTCAATGGTTTCCCGTACTCGGGTATTCTGGAAATAAGCGATGATACTGTGAGCCATTTTCGGTCCAATTTCATCAATCGCTACCAATTCTTCTTCAGGTGCTGCCATTACCCGGTCAAGAGTGAGCAAGGTTTGGCTTAAGGTCTTTGCTGCCTTTGATCCCACTAATCGAATTCCTAATCCAAATAGAAGCTTTTCCAAAGAGTTTTGCTTGCTTTCATCAATGCCTTGCAGTAGATTATCGACCGACTTTTCTCCCATCCGTTCCAGCTTTAACAACTCGCCCTTTTCTAAGAAATACAAATCGGATACATCTTTGATTAATTCTTGATTGAACAATAGGGTAACTACTTTCTCCCCAAGTCCATCAATATTCATCGCATTTCTCGATACAAAATGGATCAAGCCTTCTCGAATATGAGCCGGACATGACGGGTTAATGCAGCGAAGTGCTACTTCATCTTCCAATCGAACTAGTTCACTTTCACATTCGGGGCATTGAGTAGGCATAGAAAATGGCTTTTCAGTTCCGGTTCTCCGCTCCGTTAATACTCCCACGACCTCTGGAATGATATCCCCAGCCTTTTTGATCATCACATGGTCGCCAAGCATGATTCCCTTTTCCCGAATGATATCTTCATTGTGCAAGGATGCACGCTTGACGGTTGTTCCTGCAAGACTGACAGGCTTAAGGATAGCTGTAGGGGTTACTGCACCCGTTCGTCCGACACTAACTTCAATGTCTTCAAGGATCGTGACGACCTCTTCTGCCGGAAACTTATAGGCGGTTGCCCAACGTGGGCTCTTGGCAGTAAAACCAAGCTCTTGCTGATGAGCATAAAGATCCACCTTGATGACCATTCCATCAATATCATACGGAAGCTGATTTCTTTTATCTGTCCAGCCTTCCACAAATTGAATGACCTCTTCAATGGAATCGAATACTTTACGCTCTTGGTTAACCTTGAAGCCTAACTCCTCCAACTTAATTAATCCTTCACTGTGGGATTCAGGCTGCGCACCTTCCATGAGTCCAATGCCATAAAGAAATAGGTCCAGTTCCCGCTCAGCCGTTAGCTTAGGATCTAATTGGCGAAGTGAACCGGCAGCGACATTTCGTGGATTGGCAAAAAGCGGTTCCCCTCTCTCCTCTTTTGCTTTATTTAGCTTGTCAAAAGCTTTTCTCGGCAAATAAGCTTCACCACGAACTTCCATTGTGATCGGCTCCTTTAGCCGGAGAGGCATGGAACGAATCGTTTTTAGATTCTGGGTAATGTCTTCCCCTACCGTTCCATCTCCTCTTGTGGCTCCCTGGACAAAGAGGCCGTCTTCATATCGCAACGATACAGCCAACCCATCAATTTTCAATTCACAAACGTATCGCACAGGTTGTCCTGATGAGACATTTTGTTTTACTCTGCGTTCAAAATCACGTAGATCATCCGGAGAAAAGCTGTTTCCTAAGCTTAACATCGGTATCCGATGCTCTACCTTTTCGAAAAAGGGAAGAGGTTGGCCTCCCACCCGCTGGCTTGGGGAATCAGGCGTAATCCATTCAGGATACCTATTTTCTAACTGGATGAGTTCCTTGATAAATTGATCATATTCCTGATCTGTGACTTGAGGATCGTCCTTCACATGATAGAAATAGTTATGCTGATTAATGATATTGCGCAATTCTTTGATTCGGTTCTGTGCATGGTTCTGATCCATACCTTTTTTCTCCTTTAGCCCTATATCTTCTTGATTGGAGCAAATTTGGCCAGTAGCTTCTTAATCCCCACTGGAGACGAAAAAGCGATATCCAGCTCGATCCCGTCTCCTTGCCCCTTCAAGCTAACGACCGTTCCTTGCCCCCACTTTCCATGTTCCACTTTGTCGCCAACCTTCCAATCCGCTTGGACATCTGCTCCTTGTTGGATCGGTGCTCTGGTTGTGGTTGTTGGCCGCTGAAAGGAACGAGTAGCAGCTTTGGCCACAGGTTCTTCTCCTTCAATTAACTCGCTCGGAATTTCATCTAAGAAGCGGGAGGGAGGATTCATGGTCGTTCTTCCATACAAGGTTCGCATTTGAGCACGGGTCAGATACAGTTCTTTCTCCGCACGGGTAATACCCACGTAGGCTAGTCTGCGCTCTTCTTCCATTTCTTCATCCTCAAATAAAGCTCGCGAATGAGGAAATACCCCTTCTTCCATGCCAATTAAGAAGACAACCGGGAACTCCAGTCCTTTCGCACTATGCAAAGTCATAAAAGTCACTTTATTATCATTATCTTCTTCATCCACCGTATCAATATCAGCAACAAGGGCTAATTCTGTGAGAAATGAAATAAGGGATTTATCTTCATTCTTGTTTTCAAAATCCAGGGTAACAGACAAGAATTCATCGATATTCTCAAGACGTGCTTTAGCTTCCAGTGTCCCTTCCGCTTTATACATCTCCCGATATTCAGTCCGTTTCAGTACTTCCTCGGTGAGCTCGGTCACGCTTAAGTACTCATTCATTTGCTCGAGAGCTTCGATCATTTGGGCAAATTCAAGCACAGTTTTAGCTGTTTTGCCAGCCACCCCAATTTGATCAATCTCAAAAATAGCCCGATACATGGAAATCCCATGCTGACCAGCATGGGCAGCAATTTTATCAACTGTCGTCTGTCCAATTCCGCGTTTTGGAACATTAATGATTCTTTGTAAGCTAATATCATCATCCGGATTTGAAATCAATCGCAGATACGCTAAAATATCCTTTACTTCTTTACGATCATAGAACTTAGTTCCTCCTACAATCCCATAGGGAATATTAGACTTCAAGAAAACTTCTTCCATCACACGCGATTGGGCGTTTGTTCGATATAAGACGGCAAAATCCCGATATTGCTTACCATCCCGGGTTCCCTTTTGAATGCGATCAACGATAAAATAAGCCTCCGAGTGTTCCGCATCAGCCTTAAAGGTAAAGATTTTTTGTCCTTCATCGTTTTCGGTCCATAAATTTTTAGGTTTACGCCCCATATTATTTTGAATGACGCTATTGGCTGCTTGTAAAATCCGCTTCGTAGACCGATAATTTTGTTCCAGCTTAACCACTGTTGTGTTCGGATAGTCTTTTTCAAAATTTAGGATGTTGGAAATATCCGCTCCGCGCCAGCCATATATAGATTGATCTGAATCTCCTACAACACAGATATTGTGGTGTTGATCGGCCAGCATTCTGACCAGTAGGTATTGAGCTCTGTTCGGTTGCGATAGGTAAACCTTTGACATGATCTCCGGTTTTTCCCCCGCTTAGCACCGTACGTGACAGTTTCCCGTCATACGGCGCCCCATCAGTTAAAAGCTCGTTAATTACAGCACATAGTTTCCAGCTTTTTTACGGAGTGCATTAACTTTTCCCAGTTCTTTTTCTGTCAATTGCAGTTCTACAAGATATTTTTGTATCGTTTCTTCCTTTGTTGAATGGATAAGTTTGTGTACATCTCTAAGCACATAGATTAAGTTTTGATATTGGTCGGTTCCACCTTTTCCTTTTGGAATTTTGTGGTGAACCTCCATGTTATCTATAGCCAAGTGCCTTTTAGTAACTCCACATAAGCCACCTTGCGCAATATACAACGAAATTCGGTTATCGTTGTATTCTGCACTTTGGTTCGGTACGGGGTTATTCATTAGGTAATGTACATATCCCATATCAACTTTGAAAAAATTGTCATGAATGTGCATTCTTCCCTCTATTGTGAAGTTGCTTATTTCTTGGTTGAAGTTCACAGGGTATAAGTGCTTTATGCCGTCTATAGGGAATAACACCATTCCTGATACATAAGTCTTCTTGTAGTTGTACTGAGAATATCGTTGTTCGTAAAGTGGGGTTACTCTTCCACCTTTACTTCTGCACTTCCTTGTTTTGTTGTACAGGATTCGTTTGACTGAGAAAGCAATTGAGCTGAAGTCCTTGTTCACATGTGTCGCGTAATATTCGTTGTGTCTCAGCTTTTGCTTCTTGTTAAGCTCCGTGTATTCCTCTGGCACCAGTCAACTTATCACTTCAAGATTCCCCTTTCGGATTCATCTTTCAGCTTACGTTTCTCTTAGTCATACTCGAACCTGAACTAGCTATGTTTTGTAATTCGTCTGCTTTTAACTGACTAGTGGCTATCCCTCCATCATATTTCCATGACTTCTTCGGTACTATGCCACCACCTTCACCGACATGAAGATAAGTTATAGCTTAAGCCTTTCCTTATCACCGCTTCTATGGATGTAAGTCCTCCACGTTGTCGGTTTACCACGTTCCAAGAATCCTATCTGTACATATGCTTTTAGGTGGTTCCTCTAGCCCTGTTAGCTGGATAGCGCCTGTAACACTATAGGGTATTTCATAAAGACAATTTTTACTTTACCCCACTAACGCCGCAATGGCGGCAGCATCATTTCTAATGCCTATACCTCTAGAGCCTTTCATTCAGAACTTTGTCAGTTAGCTGTTTTTATTAGCTAACATACTCACCTTGAGCATTTTATAGACCCCCGGCATATCCATCACATCCTCTGCCTCCAGAGAGCTTTCCTCGACTCTACGTTAGGGTGATGTTCTGCCGACTTCACCGAGCTTATAACCCCTGTTTACTTACCTAAACAGACGCTATTCGGAGGATCAGGGAGAACCCTTCAGGGCGTTACCCCTTCATTTGATTCTTCGGATTCTTAGTTCTCCTAGCCATACATGGCTAGTGTCTAACCTTTTCAGTTAGAAAACGTGTCGCACTGTCCTGATACTCATCGACATGAATATATTGAAACTTCTTTTGATAGAATGAAAGAACCTCTGGGATTTCTTGAAACAAGCGGATCGTAATCATGATCAAATCATCAAAATCCAACGCGCTATTACTCTTCAGTTTCTTTTGGTAAAGCTCATAAACTTGGTGAGCCACAGATTGAAAGGGGTCCCCAATCAGATTTCCAAATTGCTTTGGATCTTTCAGCTCATTCTTTGCCGAACTGATCGCAGCTAGAATCGCCCTCGGATCAAATTTCTTAGTATCTATGTTTAAATCCTTTTGGCACTGCTTAATTACAGACAGCTGGTCGCTCGTATCCAAAATGGTGAAGTTTCGATTATAGCCTAACCGGTCAATGTCTCTTCTTAATATACGCACACACATCGAATGGAAGGTTGAGATCCAAATATCTTCTGCAGCAGGACCCGCAATGGATGAAATTCGATCCCGCATTTCTCGCGAAGCTTTATTGGTAAAGGTAATCGCCAAAATACTCCAAGGTGCTACTCTTTTATTTCGCAATAAATATCCGATTCGCTGAGTCAACACTCTTGTCTTGCCGCTTCCTGCCCCCGCCATAATGAGCAATGGGCCTTCCGTTGCCGCAACCGCTTCTCTTTGCTGAGGATTTAATCCCTTTAATACATCTTGCTCTCCAACAAAAAAACTCATGCTTGACATCCTTTCCACACAAGAACATTCGTTTCTATTTTATCACATCTTTCACACTAAAAACAGTTTGCAGCGCCTGTTCCAAGTCTTCATAGATGATATTTCCTACTACAACCGTATCAGCCCATAACGCCATTTGGGCGGCCTGTTCCCGGTTTTTGATACCCCCTCCATAAAACAGATGGGCTTGCTGAAGCACCGACTTTACTTCTTTTACGATGTTGGGGTTTCCATAGGCACCGCTATATTCAATATAAACGATAGGAAGCTTCAACATTTGATCAGCTAAGCGGCCATATGCCTTGAGATCCTCGATCTCAAGCTTTGTGATGGCTCCCGTTAACTTAGCTGCTTCAGCATCCGGGTTTAAGATGATGTAGCCTTCCATAGCAACTTCTGACCATTTTATCATAGGTCCATATTCCTTTAGCCCCTGTATATGATTCTGGAAGACCCATTCTGCTGTGCCTGCATTAAGCACAAGCGGAACCAAGTAATAATCAAAACCCGGGACTACTGCTTCTACACTGGAAACTTCTAATATGCATGGAACGGGATAGCGGCGAATTCTCGCCATAAGATCAATCGTATTATCAAAGGTAACACCTTGAGTTCCTCCAACGATGACTGCATCTGTTCCCGACTCACATATCCTTTCTAACCGATCATCAGCGATTTCTTTATCCGGATCGAGTTTAAACACATGTCGCCATTCCTTATATTCCATCATAAGCCTCCTACATAAACTTCGTCTATTATACCGAATTTCATAAGGGGAACAAAAGCGGGCAGGGATGAAAAAGGAAAAAAGCCTCTTATCTTCTGAAAGACAAGAGGCCATTCCTTCCGCGAATAAGAATTCATTAATTTCACTGGAATTCTTTTCTCTTCATAAGTGCAACTAGGGCTATCGCTCAATCTCATTACCATAGATCATGTCAATGAGATTTCTGCGCCAAAGGCTTAGCACCAGCCAAGTTTTCTTTATTATCCTGTTTATTCTGATGTTTGTACCCGATCTAGCGCTAACTGATATCCATCATTTCCATAGTTTAGGCATCGCTTTACTCTAGAAATGGTTGCCGTGCTAGCTCCGGTTTCTTCCTCAATTTGATTATAAGTAGATCCTTCGCGGAGCATTCTAGCAACTTCTAATCTTTGCGCCATTGATTTCATCTCGTTCACCGTGCACAAATCATCAAAGAAGATGTAGCATTCCTCTACTGATTGCAAAGAAAGTACAGCATTAAATAATTGTTCTAGTTCTTTTCCCTTGAGCTTATCTAATTGCATGTTATCACCTCTTCTATTAAAAAACTGCACAGATTACGGAATCTGCGAGGCTGTAACTGTTTTAATGTAATGCGTTAAAATTTTTAAGTATTAAAGGACTATCTTCTACTATATTATTTCATCTTCTATAAATTTGCAACAAGAAATCGCTTTCATTACTTGTAAGAAAGCTACTGGTGCAGCTGTATGCGTATAATACTTTCCGATAAATGTAAAGAAAAATTCCCTGCCTTGACATCAAGGCAAGAAAAAACAGACCCTATAGGATCCGTTATTCAAACTTTACACTTTGATTCAGTGAAGGTACATTGGGAATCAGGTTTACCCAGGTATTACCAGGATACATCGGAATTTCCTTGCCATCCATGTATGCGCGGATGAGCCCCCCTTTTCGTTCCCATGTAATCTCTTGAGCTTTTCCTCGTTGAAATAAGTAACCTTTTCCCGGACCGAAGACATCTACATCTCTACGCCCTTCTTTGTCTAGTATTTTATGAGAAGATGCTAGGACAAGTAGATTAACCGTCGAGAGCTGTTGCCCAGTTGTCAAATCCATATGCGGTTTTCCCAAGGTTAACCGCTTATAACGTTTTAAATCTTCATCGTATTCATAGGAAATTTCATACTGGCTTGTATAGCGGACATTAATTTTTTTCGCTGGGGTTCCACCTGCCTCTTGCGATTTACCGGCAAAGGTTAACTGAGGGATTTCCGCTTCCATTCTAAATCCAAGGGATGCTGCCCCTTTCCAAATCTTATCGATATCCGTGTATAAATTGTGAGGCGCTTTTCGAAAGCTTTCTCTCCAGAAGGATGAACCTGCATTATAGATCTCATCCATATGTGCCATGCCTTTGCTGTTTAAGGTATGCAATGCATCTGGGCTTCCACCTGCATGTACCATAATCGCATCAAATCCGCTGCCAATATCAATATAATAAGGGCGAATGCTTCGAACGGGTCCGATTATCTCTGGCATTTGACTATGGTAAATTCCTACAAATCTTGTAACGGCTCCTTCCGCCAAGATTTCATATAAGATGTCAGCCTTATCCAATCCGGATTGAGGTCTAGCTTGAGGAGCATTATTGATCATGACCATGACGACTCTCTTGGGTAATTCCTCATTCGTGCCAAGACCTGTCAGGGGAGCCGTGTACTTAAAGGTTGGTATGACTGGTTCCTCTGGTTGCTGAGGCGCTGGAGTTTCTGCTTGAGGGACCGACGGTTCAGACTGCGTTGCTGTCTCCTTTGTTCCACACCCACTAAGTGAGAGTCCAAGGAGGAATAAGGAAAGGATGAAGATCTTCTTCATGTCTTATCGCCTCTTTTCATAATAACTGTTCTTATTATTTCGACATGTATCTAGGAAAACCCTTTCAAAGGACAGTGGTTGGGAATTATTTGTAACGATTACTCCAATGTGAAATGAATCTGGTTCTACGTGAAATAAACGCCATTTCCCGTGAAATGAACCCTATTTCCCGTGTATTAGTCTAAGGAAAAAAGGATTTCCCCCCAATTTATAGAATGTATCTAGCGAAAGGAGGCAAAGAATGATAATTAAACCTTGTTCGGTTCCCTTATTAACTTTAACAGAGGAGGTTTTGCTTCGGAGATTGCTATTGAATCACCAAAAGAGGGCGGAAATTCTCAGTAATTTGAAAAAGGGTTGGTCCGGGTATCGGGGAGAACAAAATTTAAGCTACCATCTCAGCTTTCTGCCTGAAAAGGAGTATTTCATCTTTCATGATGTACGCCTTGTCACAGACGGAATGTCCTGTCAACTCGATGTCCTTTTACTGACACCGTTTGCTATCTTTATTATTGAATCCAAAAATCTCTCAGGTCAGGTGACCTATGATCAAAATACAAAACGTTTGATCAGGATCTATCAAAATCAAGAGGAATCCTTCCCCGACCCAGTCATGCAGGCCAAGCGACAGCAGATTGTATTACAGCATTGGATGGATGAACAAAAATTAAAATCCTGCCCGATCGAGTATTTGGTATCCATAGGCTCATCAACCACCTTGCTGAAAACAAACGGATCGAATCACATCTTTCAAAAACTCCTCTTTGCTGAACAAATCCCTGATAAGATTCAACAATTGAATCAATCATACAATAAAAGAATCCTTTCTCCCTACCTTCTGCAAAAATTCTGTAATCTCCTTCTTGAATCTCACACCCCGCCATCCATTAATATCCTCGAAAAATGTGAGATTTCCCCATCAGACATCCTTAGTGGTGTTCAATGTCCATCCTGCAACAGACTTCCTATGGATCGTATCAAAAACAAATGGTATTGCCATCGATGCCAACACTTTTCCCATAACGCTCATTGTCAAGCGATCACCGACTATCTCCATATTCACGGGACTATCACCAACCAACAGGCTCGGCAATTCCTTCACCTTTCCTCTACAAATGTATGCACACGATTACTAGAAAATATGGACTTGTCTTGTACCGGAAAAAGAAAATATAAGATCTATTCTCTAAAAAAATAATGGCTGCCGAGAATATCCCGACAGCCTGACCTTTAAGCCAAATAAGCTTCCTTCACTTGCTTGTTCGTCAGCAGTTTACCGGCATCATCTTCCAGGATAATTTCTCCTGTTTGAATGACATATCCCCGGTGGGCAACCTGCAAAGCCTGGTTTGCATTCTGCTCTACAAGAAGAATCGTCATTCCCTCTTTGTTCAATTCCTGAATAATCGAGAAAATCTGTTCTACAATAATGGGTGCTAAACCCATGGATGGTTCATCTAACATTAACATCTTCGGACGAGACATGAGACCACGGGCGATTGCGAGCATTTGCTGCTCCCCACCACTCATCGTTCCACCCTTCTGATTCATTCTTTCCTTCAATCGAGGGAAGAAGTGAAAAGCCTTCTCGATCCCCTCTTCAATAATTTTTTTGTCTAAAATGCTAAAGGCCCCCATTTCCAGATTTTCCTTTACAGTCATCTTAGGAAATATTCTTCGCCCCTCCGGAACATGGGCAATCCCATAACCCGCTGTAATATGGGGGGGAACATTGGTAATTACTTTACCATCATATTCGATGGAGCCTTCTTTAATGTTCACCTGTCCGCAAATCGCTTTCAGTGTAGTCGACTTCCCGGCACCGTTTGATCCGATCAGCGTGACAACTTCTCCTTGTTTAACCTCTAGGGTAATTCCTTTCAAAGCATGAATTCCACCATAGAAGGTGTGTATTTGATTTAGTTTTAATAGCGCCATATGACCACTCCCCTCTTATGATGCTTCTTCACTGCTCTTACCGAGGTATGCTTCGATAACGCGCTTGTTGTTGCGAATCTCCTCTGGATTACCCTCGGCAATCTTCTGTCCGTAGTCTAATACATGAATATTTTCACTTAATTTCATAACTAGCTTCATATCGTGCTCGATCAAAACAATGGTTAAATTCAATTCATCGCGTAGACGGAAAATGAAATCCGTTAGTTCTACCGTTTCACGCGGGTTCATCCCCGCCGCCGGCTCATCTAGCAGAATAATTTTAGGCTGGGAAGCTAATGCTCTTGCAATCTCCAAGCGACGCTGCACACCATAAGGCAGACTATGTGCTTGATGATTCGCAATGTGGTCGATGCCTACGTATTTAAGAATGCGATAGGCTTCCACTTTAATTCGCTTTTCCTCTTCCTTGACCTTTTTTCCATTCGCTATGATGCCCATTAATCCAGACCTTAGCTTACTATCCATCCCAACCATCACGTTTTCTAAAGCCGTCATTTCTTTAAATAAACGGATATTTTGAAAGGTACGGGAAATCCCTTTGGATGCGATGATGTCAGGGCGGAGTCCTTTAATGCTCTTTCCGTCTAATAAAATCTCTCCTTCATCGGGGATATAAAAGCCGGTTACCATGTTGAAAAAGGTGGTTTTTCCTGCCCCATTTGGTCCGATGACCGCTGTAATGGTGCCCTTCTGTATGGCCACACTTACATCCGAAACAGCGGTAAGACCACCGAATCGCTTAGTAATCCCTTTGATTTCTAGTACATGACTCATGAAGTCTTCCTCCTTTTCCCTATCTGGACTTGTCTTAAGATTCCGGTTTGGGGCATGGTTTGATCCAACTCTTTTACTTTTTCCAAATCAATTTCCGGACGTTTTGCTGGAATAATACCCGCTGGCCTAAAGATCGCAATGGCAATTAAGATGACCCCAAAGATCAATCGTTGGAATTTGGATGGATCTAATTCAGTAGGGATGTTTACAATTCCTGACATGCTCAATTGGTTCATCCATTGCGAGATTTCCTGAAGAACAGACACGTTTAATACCGTAACGATCGCTGCACCCGTGATAACCCCTGGAACACTTCCATTCCCCCCGAGAATAACCATAACCAGAATACTGATCGATTGCATTAAGATAAAGCTGGTTGGATCAATAAAGGTTTGCTTGGCAGCGAAGATCACTCCGACAATTCCAGCAAAGGAAGCTCCTGTTGCGAAAGCAAGAAGCTTGGTTTTCACCAACGAAATCCCCATCGCTTGCGCAGCTAATTCATCTTCACGGATGGCGATCCAAGCACGACCTAATCGCGAGCTTTCCAAACGTTTATTCACAATAATAATGAACACAATGACAAGCAAAACCAAATAATAGTAATGAATCGGCTGATTCAGCACAAACCCGAAGATTTCAGGTTGGGAAATAGCGGGTATACCACGTGGTCCATTGGTGATATTAACGGGATGATCCAAATTATTAAATACAAGACGAACAATCTCGCCAAACCCTAATGTCACAATGGCTAAATAATCACCTTTAACCTTTAACACCGGAAGACCTAGCAAAATACCGAAAACAGCGGCTACAAGCAGACCTACAATCAGGAAAGGCCAGAAAAATCCGCCGGATACAGGGAACTGCATCCATTCAACCGGAATAAATTGATTGGCCTGAGCCGTTGCAAAAATAGCATAGGCATAAGCACCCGCTGCAAAAAAGGCAACATACCCTAAATCCAATAAACCTGCAAAGCCTACTACGATATTCAGACCAAGTGCCATCGCTACATAGATCCCTACATTAGATGCCACTTCCATATAATAAGGGTTGGCTCCCGTGGCAACAGGCAGCAGCAGCAAGAAGCAAAGAGCACCTATACCAATACGAACCTTGCTTGAAATCTTGTCAGCATAATATAAAACCAAGAATGAGAATAAAAGCATTAAGAAGGCAATAATCGATTTTTGTGCGAAATGAAGCCACAAGGATGCTATCAACAGATACACACTAAGAGAAGCATACTGTGCTTTCTGTGTTGAAAATAAGGCTTTCATCTTTTCCATATCTGCTCACCTACACTTTCTCTTTTACGGCTTCACCTAATAATCCTTCAGGCTTAAATAATAGGACAAGGATCAAGAGTGAGAAGGCCAAAACATCTTTATATTGAGCTCCAAGGGCACCGCCTGTTAATGGTTCCAAATAAGCAGATCCGAAGGACTCAAATAATCCTAGCAAGACACCGCCGAACATGGCCCCTTGTATATTTCCGATTCCCCCTAACACCGCTGCTGTAAACGCCTTCAAGCCTAATAAGAAACCAATAAACGGGTTTACCGTTGCAAAATATTGGGCATAAAGAACACCTGTCGCACCACCTAGTCCGGATCCAATAAAGAAGGTAATGGCAATGACTTTGTTTACATTGATTTGCATCAGAGAAGCGGTCATCTGGTCTTGGGCAACGGCACGCATCGCCTTACCCCATTTGGTTTTAGCAACAAAGAATTGTAGACCAATCATCATGACGATGGCAGACACCATAATCACGATCGATTTAGTCGGAAGCACGGCTGTTTCAGTCAACTCAATGCTATTGGTAAACAACTGTGGACTATTTAAAAAGAATGCATTCCTTGTTACACCCTCTACTAAGCGTACTAAGTCCTGAAGTAAAAACGAAACTCCAATGGCTGAGATAAGAACGACAAGGCGGGGTGATTTACGAAGAGGACGATAGGCCACCCTTTCAATTCCTACACCTAATCCTCCAGTAAATAACGTTGCAACAAGCAATGCACCTAGTAAGGACACAATGGGATTCATTCCCTCCAGTAGACCACTGGCTTGAAGCAGCAGTAACACCTCTGTCCCGACAAACGCCCCTACCATAAAGATCTCACCGTGGGCAAAGTTGATTAATTCCAGAATCCCATATACCATCGTATAACCAAGAGCTACCACCGCGTATAAGAACCCTAAGGTAAGTCCATCTATTAAAACCTGTGGTAATATCGCCAAGTAAAAATCCAAACCCATGTGTGTCCCTCTTTTCCGCTAAAATGTTCAGGGTTCTTGAGAGGAGAACCTGCAATTGATGAACTTATTTTTCAAAACAAAAGGGACGACATAGCGTCGCCCCTTTTGGAGCTTTTTTTTAGCAGATAGCATTCTTTCTCTGCATAAGTGCAACTAGTCTAGCCAAGTTTTCTTTACACTTATCGGTCAAGTATTATACGCATAAGGCTAGGCCAGTAGCTTTCTTACTTGATTTCTGCTACTTGCTCTGGAGGATAGGCTCCCTTTTCAAAGCTCTTAATAAATACGGAAGCGTTTACATTATCGCCCTTCTCATCAAAAGTGGTAGTGGAAATCATTCCTTTGAAATCCTTGGTTGCAGAGATAGCAGCATTTAATTGTTCGCGAGTAGGCTTCTTACCGCCATTATCCTTGACTACCTTCTCCAGACCATTCAATACCACAAGTGCCGCGTCATAGCCATAACCAGCGAATGCGCCCGGATCTTTACCGAATGCTTGCTTATATCTATCAACCCATGCAGCGCCTTCTGGATTCTTAGAGATATCCCCAGCAACAGACGTGATTTGAGCATTTTTCACAGCGTCGGCACCAGCAGCGGTTACGAATCCGCCGTTATCCAAACCGTCTCCACCCATGTACAAGCCATCCCATTGTTTATCCTTTAATTGCTTAAGGAACTGACCGCCTTGAGCGTACATACCTCCAAAGAATACTCCCTCTGCATTAGAAGCCTTGATCTTCGTAACAAGCGTATTGAACTCCATTTCTTGAGCACTGACAGATTCATGAGCGATCACTTTCAATCCGATCTCTTCAGCTTTCTTCTTCATTTCGATAGCAAGACCTTTACCATAATCGGTGCTGTCATCTACGATGTAAACGGATTTCTTACCCTTGTCCATAAAGAATTGAGATGCCGCTGGACCTTGGTTATCGTCACGAGCACAAATGCGGTGGAACGTTTTCCAGCCATTTTGGCTTAATTGCGGATTGGTATTGGATGGTGATACAACCGGAAGCCCAGCTCCTTCATAAGTTGTACCTGCTGCAGCCATTACCCCGGAGTTTAAGTGACCCACTAAAGCAAGTACATCTTCATCCGTAACAAGAGACTTGGCATTGGTTGTCCCTGTTGCAGGATCAGCCTTGTCATCCTTTGGCAACAATTGAAGTTCGAAACCCATTCCTTTAAACTTCTCTGCATTGTCCTTTAGTGCCAATTCAGCACCTAACTTGATATCCTCACCCATCTCTGCGTTTTCTCCAGAAAGTGGGCTTTGCGTTGCAACTTTGATTACATTGGATCCTCCAGCACTGTCGCCAGCTTGCTCAGCTGGTTTTGCATCAATGCCGCCTCCACTTTGCTGGGTGCCGCCACATCCGCTAACCAGCATTCCAATAGATAGAACAAAAGATGCAGCTAAAAGTGTTGCCTTTTTCATTATTTCGAAACCCCCTCAATATTTTATCTGAATTTATTCATTCATATGTTTATTTTATAAGTTATTTGAATTTTTGCAAGAGATAAAAATAAATTTCAATAAATAATTTTTGCTATTATCTAAATCATGAATTAATGTGCTGCAATCGTTTCCAATGCTTTGCTTCCAAGTAAACAATATTTTTTACATAATCAATCGGATGGCTGTATAACTTTTCATATAAATTATTTTATATATTATTTTAGAAATAGCGAACACTACTAGAAAATAAATTAAAGGAGGTAAAGCATGAAGAAAAATGTGGGTACACTCGACTCCATGATTCGAATCACTCTGGGGTTATTCGGCTTAGCCTGGTCAATTTCCCAGATGGTCAAGCGTCCTCGACGCAAGATACCCGTGTTTATCGCTTTTCAATCTGCATTAAAAGTAGCGGAAGGGGTCACTCGCTTTTGCCCTGGTCTTGCTCTTCTTGGCATCAATACGCTAAATGGAGAGGATACAGAAAGAAAAGCTCCCTATGCAACAACGAGCTATGCTCGAGAAAAAATAGAAAAACCCCCGCATTCTTCACTTACTGAGGAAGAAAGGGGGGCCCTCTTTGAATAGCGCTGCTTTTCTGGAATGGATCGGAGACAACGCCTTCGTCTGGATTGCTGTTCTTGGTTCTGTAGCCGTTATCCTATATCTTTGGGCAAAATTCAATAAAAAAGAACGCGGCCGTTAACTATCTCAATGCCTTCTGTGCTATATCCGTGCGGTAATGCGCACCTTCAAAACGGATTTGTTCTACTGCTTGATAAGCCCGATTTCGGGCTTCTTCTACGTTTTTCCCTATGGAGGTTACTCCTAATACACGACCGCCATTGGTGACGACCTTCCCGTCCTCTTGAGTCGTTCCAGCGTGAAATACGAGGGCTTGATCATTAATTTGGTCAAGTCCTTTTATTTCATCTCCTTTTCGATAGGGGCCAGGATAGCCACCCGATGCCATGATCACACAAACGGCTACTTCTTCTTTCCACTGGATATCGATATTTCCTAATTCCCCCGTTACACCCGCAATTAAAATATCCAGCAAGTCGGATTCTAAGCGGGGAACAACCACCTGGGTTTCTGGATCCCCGAAGCGAGCGTTATACTCGATGACTTTAGGACCATTGGCTGTGATCATTAATCCTGTATATAAAATCCCTCTAAAAGGACTTCCTTCTTTAATCATCGCTTGTGCGGTAGGAATCACAATCTCTTGAACCACTTGGTCTACCAACGAAGGTGGCATCTGCGGAACAGGCGAATAGGTCCCCATTCCTCCCGTATTCGGTCCTTGATCTCCGTTATAAACGGGCTTATGGTCTTGGGACGGAACCATTGGCCTAACCGTCTCCCCATCCACGAAGGAGAGTAACGTTAACTCTTCCCCCTCTAAAAACTCTTCTACGACCACTTTTGCTCCTGCAGATCCAAATACTTCATCCTTCATCATACTAGCCAAAGCATCTTCAGCTTCGGATAAGGTCATCGCAACTACAACGCCTTTACCAGCCGCTAAACCGTCTGCCTTAATGACAATCGGAGCCCCAACCCGGCGAACATAGGCTAATGCATCCTCGTATTGGGTAAATGAAGCATATTGGGCCGTTGGGATCTGGTATTTTTCCATCAATTCCTTAGCAAAGGTTTTACTTCCTTCAATGAGAGCGGCCTGTTTGTTTGGTCCGAATATCGCTAAGCCTTTTTCCTCAAAACAATCTACAATCCCTGCAAGCAGGGGATCCTCCGGACCCACAAAGGTCAAATCAATACGGTTTTCTTTAGCAAAATCAGCTAGTTTTTCTATTTCATTGACTCCAATTGCAATACATTCGGCCAAACCCTCGATTCCCGCATTACCAGGTGCACAATAAATCTTATCAATTTTTGGACTTTGTGAAAGCTTCCATACAATGGCATGCTCTCGACCGCCTCCGCCAACCACTAATACCTTCATGGAGAGACCCTCCCATATGTTTAATTAATGCTTAAAGTGACGAACTCCTGTAAACACCATAGCTATTCCATATTTATTGGCTGCATCAATGGAATCTTGATCACGGACAGAACCACCTGGCTGAATAATAGCGGTGACTCCTGCTTTAGCCGCTTCTTCAAGCGTGTCTGGCATAGGGAAAAAGGCATCTGAAGCAAGAATAGCGCCTTTCGCTTTATCATTTGCCTGTTCAATCGCTATACGTGCCGAGCCGACACGGTTCATTTGCCCGGCTCCAACTCCAACTGTTTGAAAATCTCGAGCTAAAACAATCGCATTCGATTTAACATGTTTAACGATCTTCCAACCAAATAAAAGCTGCTCCATTTCTTCCGCTGTTGGCTTTCGATCCGTTTTAACCGTGAGTTCCACTTCTGTTACTTGTTTCATATCCTCTTCCTGAACAAGCAGACCACCTTGTACAGAAGAAAGTCGGAGTGCAGGCTTTTGATCCACCTTCGTACTTCCTATTTTTAGCAAGCGAAGATTCTTTTTCTCTTGCAAAACCGCTAAGGCATCCTCGGCAAAATCAGGAGCCATAATAATCTCAAGGAACAACTCTTTCATAAGAAGGGCTGTTTCCCGATCAATGGTGCGATTAGCTACCACAATTCCTCCGAAAATGGATACCGGATCAGAATCATAGGCTTTCTGGTATGCTTCTAAAATAGTTTTTCCGGTACCAACTCCACAAGGATTGGTATGCTTAACAGCAACAACCGCGGGCTCGGTAAACTCCTTCACCAATTGCAGAGCGGCATCCGCATCATTAATGTTATTGTAGGAAAGCTCCTTTCCATGAAGCTGCTCAGCCGTAGCCAGTGTTCCTGCTTCAGCCAAAGGAAGTCTGTAGAACCCTGCTTTTTGATGAGGATTCTCTCCATATCGAAGGTCCTGGACCTTCTCAAAGGTAACCGTGAATTGATCTGGCCATTCCTCTCCTACCTGCTCAGTCAAATAATTGGAAATTAACGAATCATAAGCAGCTGTATGACGGAATACTTTCGCCGCAAGGCGACGACGGGTGGATAAACTAACTTCTCCCTTTTCCATCTCCTCTAGCACGATCGAATAATCATTCGCATCCACCACAACTGTAACGAAAGCATGGTTTTTGGCAGCTGAGCGAAGCATGGTCGGTCCGCCAATATCAATATTTTCAATCGCATCCTCATAAGTAACGTCCGCTTTACTGATGGTTTCCTTAAACGGATAGAGGTTTACAACAACCAAATCAATAGGCTGGATGTTTAACTCTTCAAGTTGCTTTTGATGTTCCACTTTATCTCGAATAGCTAAGAGACCGCTATGTATATTCGGGTGAAGAGTTTTTACACGCCCATCTAGAATTTCCGGAAAACCAGTTACCTCCGAGATCCCTGTAACTTTGATTCCTTTTTCTTTTAATAACTTAGATGTACCGCCGGTTGAAACAATTTCAACACCCATGCTCTCCAATTGCTTGGCAAATTCCACGATTCCTGTCTTATCCGATACACTAATCAGCGCTCTTTTCATCCGATTCGTACCTTCCTTTCTTTTAGTACTACCTTCCCAGCTGCAATCCAACCCATCACTTCCGGTAAAAGCTGATGTTCCTGAGCTTGTATTTTCGTTGTCAGACTTTCTCTGGTGTCCTCTGGCTCAATCACAACTACTCTTTGAGCGATAATAGGTCCCGTATCCATTCCCGCATCAACAAAATGTACCGTAACTCCCGTTAGCTTTACCCCATACTCTATCGCTTGCCCTATAGCATCTTTCCCTGTAAACGACGGTAACAAAGAAGGGTGAAGATTGATGATTTTCCCTTCGAAAGCAGTGAGAAGAGTAGGGCCAACCAATCTCATATAGCCTGCCAAAACAACTAAATCAATTTGCTCCTTCTCTAATTCCTGAAGAATAGCCTCTTCATAGGCAGCTTTGTCAACGAACTCCTTAGGCTGAAAAGAAAAAACAGGAATAGATTCCTGTTCAGCTCTTTGCATGACATACGCCCCTTGCCGGTCACAAACCAAAAGAGCCATTTCGACACCCGTTAGCCTTTGATCTTTGATAGCTTGGATGATGGCTGAAAAATTAGACCCCGATCCAGAAGCGAATACCGCAATTCTCATTCTTGCTGGCCTCCATTCAATACCACTCCGGCCGTCCCTTCTGCGATAATGCCAATACGGTAGGCTTCTTCACCAAGGGAGGATAACTTATCTAGAATCGCCTCGCTATCTTCCGCTTGAACAACAAGAATCATCCCAATTCCCATATTAAATGTGCGATACATATCGTAAATAGAAATCTGGCCCTTTTCTTGAATCAGATTAAATATAGGCAGCACAGGCCATGCTCCACGTTCAATTTCTGCCTGGACACCTGCTGGAAGCACCCTTGGAATATTGTCATAGAATCCGCCACCCGTCACATGAACCATTCCTTTGATGGAATAATCCTTTAGCAGGTTCAAAATCGGTTTGACATAAATCCGTGTTGGCGTGAGAAGTACTTCACCTAGCTTCGATGGCAAGCCATCCGCTTCTTCATGCAAAGAAAGCCCTGCGTCTTCCAGCAATACCTTGCGAACGAGGGAGAATCCATTGCTGTGAACCCCACTCGATGCTAACCCAATCAGCACATCTCCCGGCGCAATGGCGGTTCCATCAATGACCTTTTTTCGATCCACGATCCCAACCGTAAATCCGGCAATATCATATTCACCTTCCGAATACATCCCAGGCATTTCTGCTGTTTCCCCGCCAATCAATGCACAGCCTGCCATCTCGCAGCCATCAGCAATACCTTTGACAATCGCTTCAATCTTTTCCGGGACAACCTTCCCACAAGCAAGATAATCTAGGAAAAAGAGAGGTTCAGCACCTTGCACAATGACATCATTTACACACATGGCTACGGCATCTACACCAATGGTATCATGCTTATCCATCGCAAATGCCAACTTTAGCTTGGTCCCTACGCCATCGGTTCCAGAAACAAGAACAGGCTCTTCTATATTTTTTGTATTTAATTGAAAGAGAGCACCAAATCCACCCAATCCTGTTAGTACTTCAGGACGGAATGTTTTCTTCACATGCTTTTTCATTCGCTCTACGGCTTCATTACCCGCATCAATATCTACGCCAGCCTTGCGATAGGCTTCACTCATTCGAACTTCCTCCCTTATTGCGCTTGGATCTCCAGATCGTTCCCCACTAATCGAATGGATTCATTTAACCAGACTTTCACAGTTCCCCGGTGTTGTTTCTTCATAGATTTCGGTAGGATATTGCCCCGTAAAGCATGCTAAGCAGTGTCCGCGATTGGGATGATCATCCCCACGTCCGATACCTTCCATTAGACCTTCCACAGTCAGGAACTCTAGACTGTCAGCTCCGATAAATTCCCGCATTTCTTCGATGGATTTCTTCGCTGCAATTAATTCTTCTCTCGAAGAAGTGTCAATTCCATAGAAACATGGGTTCATAATAGGGGGAGAACTAATCCGCACATGAACCTCTTTTGCACCCGCTTCCCGAAGCATGCTGACAATCCGGCCGCTTGTCGTTCCGCGCACGATAGAATCATCGATCATCACGACTCGTTTTCCCTCTACGACCTTGCGAACCGCACTAAGCTTCATCCTTACCCCTTGAGCACGCAGCTCCTGGCTCGGCTGAATAAAGGTCCGCCCCACATAGCGATTTTTAATTAACCCTAATTCATAGGGAATTCCCGTCGCTTCTGCATACCCAATAGCAGCTGACATGCTTGAATCTGGAACCCCGGTTACGACATCGGCAACCACTGGGGATTCCTTGGCCAATTGTCTTCCAAGCTGTTTCCGCGCTTGGTGAACATTAATACCGTCAATGTCACTATCCGGTCTGGCGAAATAGATATATTCAAAAGAACAGATGGATCGTTGCGTGGTACCGGAAACTCGTTCGGAGCGAATTCCCTCCTGATCGATAATGACCATCTCTCCCGGTTCAACTTCCCGAAGATAGGTGGCTCCGATTACATCAAAGGCACAGGTTTCCGAAGATACCACATATCCCTGCCCAATTTTCCCTAAGGATAGGGGTCTGAGACCATTGGGGTCTAACGTAACAATCAACTTATTTTGCGTCATGATCAACAGCGCATAGGCTCCTTTGATCATGCGCAACGATTCCCTTACAGCATCTTCGATTCTTTCATAACCCGAACGGGCAATCAAGTGCGCAATTACTTCGGTATCACTCGTGGTTTGAAAAATGGAACCTTGACGCTCAAGCTGGTGCTTGACTTGCTTTGCATTTACAAGATTCCCGTTATGAGCTAAAGCCAAATTTCCTTGGCTATATTTGAAAATGAGCGGTTGAGCATTTTCAATCTTGCTTTCTCCTGCTGTCGTATAACGGACATGTCCAATCGCTAAATGACCGTGAATCTCCTTGAGCTCTTCGTTTCCAAAAGCCTCAGTTACTAACCCCATTCCGCGATGGTAGTTAAATTTTTCTCCATTTGAAGCACAGATACCTGCAGATTCTTGCCCACGATGCTGTAGAGCATGGATCCCGTAATAGGTTAACTGGGGAGCATCGTGATGTCCAAACACCCCAAATACTCCACATTCCTCATTTAACTTATCCCAAATTACGTCATCAAACATGGAATCGCATCCTTCCAAGCTGATTTTATTTTTTCAAGCGGCTGATCAACAATAACCGTTCCATTGACATGAATCATTAGCTGTTCAGATCCAACCTTACCGAGCTCTGTAAACGGTACTCCTTGCTGCTCCGCTAATTGTTTTACCTTTTCTACATTTTGCGGAGATACAGAAATAAGAATACGGGATTGGGATTCACTAAATAGCGCGAGATCAGGTCGAAGCCCTGTTTCTACATTAATATTAGCTCCCAAATTTCTACCCATACAACACTCAGCCAAAGCAACAGCCAACCCGCCTTCGGATAAGTCATGCGCCGATTGAACGTGTCCTGCACGAATGGCTTCTAGGGTCATGCTTTGGACTTTATTTTCAACAGTCAAATCAATTTGAGGCGGTCTTCCTTCAATCCGTCCAAGCAGCAGTTTCTGATATTCTGATCCGCCGATTTCCGCTTTAGTTTCTCCTAAGAGAATAATGGAATCTCCCTCATTTTTAAAATCTTGGGTGGTAATGTGGGACATATCATCAATCAAACCAACCATTCCAATGGTTGGTGTCGGATAGATGGCTACTCCATTTGTTTCATTATAAAGACTGACATTCCCGCCGATAACAGGCGTATTTAATTGACGGCAAGCCTCACTGATTCCTTCGGCTGCCTGTTCGATCTGCCAGAAAATTTCAGGCTTCTCTGGATTGCCGAAATTCAAATTGTCAGTAATCGCCAGAGGAGATCCACCCGAGCAAACCACATTCCGGGCCGCTTCCGCCACCGCTATCGCTCCTCCTTGATAAGGATCAAGGTAGACATATCGCCCATTACAGTCCGTCGACATAGCTAGAGCTTTGCGGGTTCCGCGAATAGCCACAACAGCAGCATCTGAACCGGGATAAACTGCCGTATTGGTTCGCACCATATAATCGTACTGGTTATAAATCCACTCCTTGCTGGCAACGGTCGGAGCAGCTAATAGGTGTAAGAGCGTTTCATTGTAATCCTGTGTTTCTTCGATTTGGGCAGGGTTCATGGTGGCAAACTCTTCATAATAAGCCGGAACCTTGGAAGGCTTATAGTAAACCGGTGCATCTTCAGCCAACTTATCCGCTGGAATTTCCGCCATCACGTCTCCCTTGTGCAGTACGCGGAGCATATTGTCATCGGTCACTTGACCAATCACCACAGCATGGAGTCCCCATTTTTCAAATATTTTATATACCTCTTCTTCTGTACCTTGCTTGACCACAACGAGCATTCTTTCCTGGGATTCAGAAAGCATCATTTCATAGGCAGTCATATCTTTTTCCCGCTGAGGAACTAAATCCAGATTCAATTCAATTCCATTTCCGGCTTTACTCGCCATTTCCGAACTTGAACTGGTTAAACCCGCTGCTCCCATATCCTGAATACCCACCACGTAGCCAGAAGCAATTAATTCAAGTGTTGCCTCAAGCAGCAGCTTTTCCATAAAAGGATCTCCGACTTGAACAGCTGGGCGCTTTGCTTCAGATTCTTCACTTAATTCTTCAGAGGCAAAAGTAGCTCCATGGATCCCGTCTCTTCCTGTAGATGCTCCTACATAAATAACCGGGTTGCCGATTCCTTTCGCCACGCCTTTTTGAATCTCATCATGGTTAATCAGCCCCACACACATGGCATTAACCAAAGGGTTTCCTTCATAGCTTGGATCAAAAACGGCCTCTCCGCCAACCGTAGGAATTCCCATACAGTTTCCGTATCCTGCGATTCCGGCTACGACATTTTCAAACAAATATTTAGTACGAGACGTATCCAATTCTCCAAAACGGAGGGAATTGAGAAGCGCAATCGGTCTTGCCCCCATGGAGAATACATCGCGGATAATACCGCCTACTCCTGTTGCTGCTCCCTGGTAAGGTTCAATGGCAGACGGATGATTATGACTCTCCATCTTAAAGACTACCGCTTGATTATCCCCGATGTCTACGATTCCGGCTCCTTCCCCTGGACCTTGAAGAACCCTTGGTCCACTCGTTGGGAATTTGCGAAGAACCGGCTTCGAATTCTTATAGCTGCAGTGTTCCGACCACATAACGCTAAAAATTCCGATTTCCGTATAATTAGGCTTACGCCCTAAAATTCCTATCACTTTTTGATATTCTTCAGGAGTTAGACCCATCTCGCGATAAATGCCTTGGTCTGCAATTTGGTCTGGGGTAGGCTCTCTATGCTGCACGGTTCTTATCCCTCCAATACTTAAGAATTGAGGCAAATATCCGCTTGCCATCTACGGAACCCAACCAATCATGAACGGCTCTTTCTGGATGGGGCATCATGCCTAAAACGTTTCCTTCTTCATTGATGATTCCGGCAATTTCAGCAACAGAACCATTCGGATTAAGTCCTTCATAGCGGAAGATGATGCGATTGCTTTCTTCCAACTGCTTCAGGGTTTCATCATCACAAAAGTAATTTCCATCACCGTGGGCGATCGGTATTTGAACGATCTCTCCCTTTTCATATTCCGATGTGAAAGGCGTTTCGTTGTTCTCCACCTTCAAATCGAGCATTTTACAATTGAATTTAAGGCTTTGATTTCTTCTTAAAGCACCAGGAAGAAGTCCCGCCTCTGTCAACACTTGAAACCCATTGCAAACCCCAAGAACCAATTTTCCTTCTGCCGCTGCTTTTTTCACCTGTTCCATCACGGGAGCAAAGCTAGCCATAGCACCAGGGCGAAGGTAATCTCCATAGGAGAATCCTCCAGGCAAAAGAATAGCATCATACTTGGATATGTCCGTTTCTGTATACCACACGTAGTCTACAGGCTCACCCAGACAGTCCTCAACAGCCTTATACATATCAATATCACAGTTGGAACCTGGAAACACTAGAACAGCGAAATTCATGTGATTAAACCTCCTGAAGTTCGTAGCGGTAGTCCTCAATGACCGTGTTCGCTAACAGCTTTTCACACATTTCTTTCACTCGTTCTTCCGCTGCCGCCCGATCATTCAAACGAACTTCTAACTCCATGTACTTCCCGATTCGAACATCCCCCACTTCGTCATATCCCAAGGTATGAAGCGATTCGCGAACCGCATTTCCTTGTGGGTCCAGTACACTTTCTCTTAACGTGACATATACTGTAGCTTTAAACATGAGCTTCTCCTCCTAAGCGTCGCAAGATTTCTTGATAAGCTTCCTCCACATTCCCCAAATCGCGGCGGAACCGGTCTTTGTCTAGCTTCTCCATCGTATCTGCATCCCAAAAACGACAAGTATCCGGCGAGATTTCATCCGCTAAAATCACTTTGCCATCGTCTGTTCTTCCAAATTCAAGCTTAAAGTCTACTAAAATGATCCCTCTTTGGGCCATATATTCTTTTAATATCGCATTGACTTGAAGCCCCATTTGTTTCATATAGGATGTATCCTCAACCGTAGCTAACTGTAAAACAGCAACGTGATCATCATTGATAAACGGGTCGCCCAATTCATCATCCTTGTAATAAAATTCAACAATAGGATGAGACAGAGGAGTTCCTTCCTCTAGGCCTAATCTTTTGGCAAGGGAACCGGCTGCGAGGTTGCGAACGACGACTTCAATAGGAATAATCTTGACCTTCCGAACGATTTGTTCAGTGGAAGAGATCTTTTTTACAAAGTGGTTTTCAATTCCCTTTTCTTTTAACAGACTAAGGAAGACGGTACTGATTTCATTATTTAAAACACCTTTGCCGGTAATCTGTGCTTTTTTCAATCCATTAAAGGCTGTTGCATCATCCTTATACTCAATCCAATACAAATCGGGTTCAGACGTCCGATAAACCTTCTTCGCTTTGCCCTCATAGAGCATGTCTAATTTCTCCATTTGCCGGTTTCCCTCTCTTCTTTAGATTTTAGGATAGCCCAAGACGTTCAAAAATCGTATTCACATGTTTTAAATGCCAGTTGTAATTGAAGCAATCATCCATTTCTTCCTGAGTTAGTAGTTCCGTTACTTTAGAATCTTCTTCCAGGATTTGACGGAAGGAACGCTGTTCTTCCCACGACTGCATCGCTTTCTGCTGAACGGTGTCATATGCTTCTTCTCTGCTTAGTCCCTTATCGATCAACTTGAGCAGGACGCGTTGGGAATAAATCAAACCAAAAGTACGATCCATGTTGCGCTTCATGTTTTCCGGGAATACCGTAAGATTTTTCACGATGTTACCAAATCGGTTCAGCATATAGTTCAGCAGAATCGTGGCATCTGGCAAAATGACTCGTTCAACTGAGGAATGCGAAATGTCACGTTCATGCCAAAGTGATACATTTTCATAAGAGGATACCATGTAGCCTCGAATCACCCGTGCCAATCCAGACATATTCTCGCTACCGATCGGATTGCGCTTATGCGGCATAGCTGACGAACCTTTTTGGCCTTTTCCGAAAGCTTCTTCCACTTCTCTCGTTTCACTCTTTTGTAATCCGCGGATCTCGGTTGCAAATTTTTCGATCGAGGTAGCAATTAACGCCAGGGTTCCCATATACTCTGCATGACGGTCACGTTGCAGGGTTTGAGTCGAAATAGGTGCCGCTTCAAGTCCTAACTTTCCGCATACATATTCTTCCACAAACGGTTCGATGTTAGCATAGGTTCCAACGGCACCGGATATTTTACCGAAAGCAACTCGCTTCGTTGCATTATCAAAACGCTCCAGATTTCTTTTCATTTCTTCACGCCATAAAGCTAATTTCAAGCCAAAAGTCGTAGGTTCCGCATGTACCCCGTGGGTCCGCCCCATCATAACCGTATGCTTATGTTCCTTCGCTTTATCGGTCAAGATGGAAATGAAGTTTTCCAGGTCTTTCTTTAGAATGGTATTCGCCTGTATCAGCAAATAAGATAAGGCCGTATCCACCACATCTGTAGAAGTAAGCCCATAATGAACCCATTTCTTTTCCTCTCCTAGTGTTTCCGATACCGCGCGGGTAAAGGCAACGACATCATGACGGGTCTCTTCTTCAATTTTATAGATCCGATTGATATCAAATCCTGCATTTTGGCGAAGCACTGCCACATCAGCTTTTGGAATATGACCTAATTCAGACCATGCCTCACAAGCTAAGATTTCCACTTCTAACCAGGCTTTAAATTTATTTTCTTCCGTCCAGATCGCTGTCATTTCAGGTCGGCTGTAGCGTTCAATCATTTGTTTTCCCTCCGTTTATGACCATATTTCAAGCTGATTAATTTGAGTTAATGCTTCATCCACTGTTGAGGTCAAGAAATTAATATGACCCATTTTTCTTTTTGGCTTACTCTCTGCTTTGCCATACAAATGAAGCTTGGCAGTTAGCGGCAGCTGTTCTAGCTTCTCCAGAACTGGATCCACATGCTCTCCCAATAGATTGACCATCACAACCGGCGAAAGCATGGTGACATCGCCTAACGGCAAACCGCAAATCGCACGGATATGCTGTTCAAATTGAGAGGTAACGCAAGCTTCCATTGTATAGTGCCCAGAATTGTGGGGTCTTGGCGCTAATTCATTTACGATAATCTGACCTCCCTCGGTCAGAAACATTTCGATCGCAATAAGCCCTACGACATCCAATACTTTCGCTATGCGATTGGCAATGGACTCCGCTTTTTCCGCTATTTCTTCCCCGATTCGGGCAGGGACGATGGTTTGATGCAGGATATTGTTAATATGTATATTTTCTCCAACAGGGAAGGTCTTTATTTCCCCATGAAGGTTGCGTGCAGCAATTACGGATAATTCTTTGGTGAAGGAGACATATTGTTCAACAATCAACTCTGCCCCTGTCTCTTCCGCCTCTTGATATGCCTGTTGGATCTGTTCTTCTGAGCGTAACACCCATTGTCCTTTTCCATCGTAACCACCGGTGGCTGTTTTCATCACACAGGGAAGCTTCAATTTTTGAACGGCATTTCTCAATTCATCTTCCGATTGGATAACTTCAAAAGGGGCAATCGGTATCTCAAAAGACTGAAGGGTTGATTTCTCGCGAATGCGGTTCTGGGTAATCCGCAGCAATTCGCTTCCTTGCGGAACAAAGGAAGTTTCTTCGAGCTTTGCAGCCACTTCCGCATCGACATTTTCAAATTCGTAAGTAACAACTTTACTAGCTTTAGCTAGTTCCTCAGCTGCTTGCAGATCAGAAAAGGCGGCAACGATTTGTCTGTCCGCTACCTGTCCACAAGGAGAGTCAGATGTAGGATCTAATGTAATAAAACGATAGCCCATATTTCGCCCAGCAAGTACCAACATTCTTCCTAGTTGGCCCCCTCCAAGGATTCCTATAGTTGAGCCTGGTTTGATTACCTTCACGGCAGCTGGCCTCCCTCTCCCTCTAATACGCGCTCCCTAGCTATTGCTCTTCGCAAAACGAATCGACCCTGGATATCCGGATACTTGATTCCTAAGATCTGAGCTGCCAACAGTCCAGCATTGACTGCCCCAGCCTTCCCTATCGCTACGGTAGCAACCGGAACTCCCCCAGGCATTTGAACGATCGATAGCAATGAATCCAATCCATTTAAATTAGATGACTTTACCGGAACTCCGATCACCGGCAATTCGGTCTTCGCAGCGACCATGCCAGGCAGATGAGCCGCACCACCTGCACCAGCAATAATGACCTCGATCCCTCGCTGTTTTGCAGTCTCCGCATATTCAAACATGTAATCCGGGGTTCGATGAGCCGATACCACTTTTTTTTCATACGGGATTTCCATCTCATCCAGGATACTGCATGCTTCTTTCATAGTTTCCCAATCCGAAGTACTTCCCATGATGACTCCGACTCGTATAGTCATTGTAAATCCTCCTACGCACGTTTAATCCACTTCTAGTAAAACATAAACCCCAGACAAAAACAACCAGAAATACGTATTTTAACAACAACCGAACTGTTTAATGTTCGTGTTTTAGTCACCGTAATCATCCTCGAAATATTTAAGAAAAAGACATCTTGCGATGCCCTATGACATGACGAATATTATGTAAATTCCATTCAAAGTGCAACAGATCAACAGGTGCACCTTTCTGCATCGCTTCCAACGTAGGTGGAATCGGAGCAGCCTGCAATTGAATCAATTGCGATAGTTTCAATCCTAAAAGAGTAATAAATAGACCAATTCCAGCTGTTATTCCATGCTTCAACCCTTCTGGAACTGCATCAACTAAGGCTTGACGAAAACCTGTCATCGTTAAAATAAGAAATATTATACCTGAGATAAATACGGCAGCTAGTGCGGTTTGCCAGGTCATCATACCGTTCGGTGCTACAACGATGGCAAAGTAAGCATTCAATCCCATCCCCAGAGCTAAAGCAATAGGCGCTTTTACGATCAATCCCATGAGAATGGACACGATCCCCGCTCCAATGGCAGTGGCTAGAAATATAGCATTTGCATCCATGCCAGTGCTTGATAAAATCGATGGATTGACGAACAAGATATAGGCCATCGTGACAAAGGTTGTGATACCAGCAATAATCTCCGTTCTTGCTGACGTTTGTTGATTTACCATGAATCGATTCTCCTTCACGTGCTGTAAATAACAAAAGCCTAAGTAGTCATAGAAACTCTACTTAGGCTTTAATATCTACAAAAATAGTTTAAATAATGCAGGTTTTAACCACACACCACAAACCATTTCGTAGTCAGGCTATTTACGGCAGCCCGGTAGAAACTTTCAAGCCATATCCTTGAGATTATACGAAATGCTGAATATTAAGTTTTAAGAAAGCTATATGGGTACTATGCCTGTCGGTATCGATCGTGTTTTCAGCAATTTAAACATACAGTGACAGTGGATCAAAAAAATAAATCAACACAGAACGCGAACGTTAAGCTGCTATTCCCACTCAATTGTTGCTGGTGGCTTAGATGTGATATCATACACCACTCGATTGACATTTTCCACTTCGTTCACAATACGAACGGAGATTTTCTCTAATATATCAAAAGGGATTCTTGCCCAGTCTGCCGTCATCCCATCAATCGAGGTAACCGCACGAATCCCCACGGTATAAGAATAGGTACGGGAATCCCCCATGACGCCTACACTCTTCATATCCGGAAGCGCCGTGAAGTACTGCCAGATTTCACGATCTAAGCCAGCATTTTTGATTTCTTCCCGAAGAATAGCATCCGATTCACGAACAATCTCTAATTTATCTTCGGTAATTGCTCCAATCACCCGAATGCCAAGTCCAGGCCCAGGGAATGGCTGACGCCATACAATTTCGCGGGGAAGGCCGAGTTCTTCTCCAACCTTACGCACTTCATCCTTAAACAAAGTTTTAAGCGGTTCAATCAATTTCAGTCTCATATCCTCTGGCAGTCCGCCGACATTATGATGAGATTTAATGGTTTGTGCTGTTGCTGTTCCGCTTTCGACAATATCGGTATAAAGAGTTCCCTGGGCAAGGAAATCCATTCCTTCTAATTTGCTTGACTCTTCTTCAAACACATAAATAAACTCATTTCCAATAATCTTCCGTTTTTGTTCCGGATCGGAAACGCCTTTAAGCTTACCCAAGAAGCGTTCTTGGGCATCAATCTTGATCACATTCATATGAAAGCCTTCACTGAAGGTTTCCATCACGCTTTCCGCTTCCCCTTTTCGAAGCAAGCCATGATCAATAAACATACAAGTGAGCTGATCGCCAATCGCTTTATGAATCAAAACAGCTACTACCGATGAATCCACTCCACCACTCAGGGCACAAAGAACCTTTTTGTCGCCAACCATTTCCTTGATCTCTTGGATTTGCTGTTCAATAAAATCCTCCATAGACCAATTGCCTTCACACTTACAAACGTTAAAAAGGAAATTCTTAATCATTTCGTTTCCATACTCGGAATGACGAACTTCCGGATGGAACTGTACAGCATAAAGATTCTTTTCAGGATGGCTCATCGCTGCAATCGGGCAATGTTCACTGCTAGCATCAATGCGGAATCCTACTGGCGTTTCTACCACTAAATCGCCATGGCTCATCCAAACATTTTGGTTCTTATCCAGTTCTCCAAAAAACGGACTTTCATTTGTTACATTGATGATTGCTTTTCCATATTCTCTTTTGTTGGCTCTTTCCACTCTTCCTTGTAGATGATGAGTCATAAGCTGCATTCCATAGCAAATCCCAAGGACTGGAATTCCAAGATCATAAATTTTTTCATCCGCCATAGGGGATTTCTCTTCATACACGCTTGCCGGGCCTCCGGAAAAAATAATTCCCTTTGGATTTAACTCTTGGATTTTTTCAACGGAGGTATTGTAGGGTAACAACTCGCTGTAGACTCCTAGATCTCTAACACGCCTTGCAATCAACTGGTTGTATTGCCCACCAAAATCCAGTACAACTACGATTTCATTCGGTCTATCCATGTCATGTCCTCCTATTTTTTGCGAAAGTTCACTATGTATTAGTATTCTCTTTTAGAGATAAAACATAAAGCCGATTTTCCTTTTCTTGAATATGGAAAGGAAAATCGGCATCACAAGCTGTTCCTTGACATTCTTCAAACAAATTTAGAATAACGTTCGACTTTTGACGAGTTTATTCTACCAAAGTCTTGAAAAATGTCAAGAAAGGAAATACTATATTGATTTTTACAGAATATTTCTTTTATATTTTTAATTCTCTATTTAACAATTCTTTGCTAAGCGTAAAGGAAGCTTCTGTCTTCTCGTGTACCTCTTTCACCGTTACCCCCTCTTGCGTTTCAATCAATACCATGCCTTCCGGCTTAAAATCGAATACAGCCAAATCGGTTATTAAACGCTGTACCACTTGCTTTCCGGTTAAAGGAAGGGTACATTCCTTTTTCACTTTTGATTCGCCGTGCTTATTCACATGTTCCATTATTATAACCACTCGTTTGGCTCCGTTGACCAAGTCCATGGCTCCGCCCATGCCTTTCACCATTTTCCCGGGGATCATCCAGTTGGCCAAATCCCCGTTTTCAGAAACTTCCATCCCACCTAGGATGGCCAGGTCAATATGTCCTCCACGGATCATCGCAAATGATTCCGCACTGTCAAAATAAGAAGCACCCGGCACAGCGGATACCGTTTCTTTTCCTGCATTGATCAAATCTGGATCTTCGTTTCCTTTCAGAGGAAAAGGCCCAATCCCCAATAACCCGTTTTCAGATTGAAGCAATACATTGTAGTCCTGCGGGATTTCGTTGGCAATAAGCGTAGGCATCCCAATCCCTAGATTAACATTCATTCCATCTTGAATTTCCATCACGGCACGCTTGACAATGATTAAACGGCTATCCATTGGTATATATACCTCCTTATAGGGCTTGATGAAGAGTACGTCTTTCGATACGTTTTTCATAGTTCGCTCCTAGTACAACACGTTGTACATAGATACCTGGTGTATGGATTTCATCCGGGTCTAATTCGCCGACTTCCACGATTTCCTCTACCTCAACTATCGTAATCTTTCCAGCCATAGCAGCTAGTGGATTAAAGTTTCGGGCCGTCTTTCTGAATACTAAATTCCCAAGAGGATCCGCTTTCCATGCTTTCACAAGAGCAAAATCCCCCACGATACCATGTTCGAGAATAAAGGTTCGTCCGTTGAATTCTCTTTGTTCCTTTCCTTCGGCAATAGGTGTTCCTACCCCTGTCACCGTATAAAAACCAGGTATTCCAGCCCCGCCGGCACGCATCCGCTCCGCTAGCGTTCCTTGTGGTACTAATTCCACCTCTAATTCTCCGCTTAGAAATTGCTGCTCAAAAATTTTGTTTTCTCCCACATAGGAAGAAACCATTTTTTTGATTTGCCTATTGGCCAAAAGAAGACCGAGTCCCCAATCATCTACTCCACAGTTGTTACTCACCACCGTTAAATTCTTGACTTCTTTATCCCTCAAAGCGAGGATCGCGTTTTCAGGAATGCCGCACAAACCGAAGCCTCCAACGATTAAAGTCGCCCCGTCCTGTATGTCTTGGATAGCATCGTTGATATTCTGAACCATTTTTCCTTGATACATTTCCATCTCTCCCTTGATTTTCTTGTATAGAAATTTCTTAAGATGTTTGTTTATTCAAAAAAGCAAACCATTTGTTTAATGAACCACTCGGGATCTTCCACCTGCGGAGAATGTCCCACACCCGAATGCGTAATCAACGTACACTTTGGAAAAATGTTACGGGTCTTTTCCATTGCATCTAATGGAATTAGATTATCCTGTTCTCCATAGAGAAGCAGGACCGGACGGGAAAACTGTTTCGCCCATAACGTATAATCGACCTCTGATAGAGAACAAACATTGTGCACCGCGGTGAATGCAGTACGCAAGGCATCTTCAAAAAGCTGCAAAAAGAAGGGTAGATGAGAATATGACGGAACGGTGGCAGCCAAAGCTAGCTTAAGTAGTTCGCGATCTTCCGAATATTTTTTGATTAACTCCAACTTCTCTTCCGTTACAGAGTAACCGGATACGGGTGCGGGATTTAAAAGAACAACTCTATCAATGAACTCCGGAAGCTTAGAGGCCACATCCATAGCAATGGCTCCTCCCATCGAATGGCCAACTAAGGAAACCTTGTTAAGACCTAACCGCTGAATGAAGGCTGCCACATCATCTCCATATTGCGGAACGGAATAGCCTCCTGTCGGCTGCTCAGATTCCCCACATCCCCTTAAATCGATCATGTACACCGTAAATCGCTCTGCCAATTTCCCTTTCACCAAATTCCACCAGCGCTTACTGGCCAAATTACCATGAATAAGCACCACGTTCTCAGGTCTATTGCCTAATTTCTCATAGGCCATTAAGAAATTGTTTACATTTAATTGATTCACTAGTTGAACCTCCATTCATGGGTGGTTCCCATACTATTTATCTATCCATACGATCCATTTCTCTCGGATTGTCCCGACAATCCCCTTTGGAAAGAACATGACAATCAAGATATAAATGATACCGAATAGAATCAGCCAGCGTTCAAAGATCCAGTGTGTTTTAGCCAACTCAGTCAAGGATTCATGAGCGTATTGAATGATTACCGAACCAAGCAGCGGCCCGAATAGTGTCCCTACTCCACCCACAATCGTCATCAGAAGTGCATCAACCGTTTTATCTACCGTGAACACGGACGTATTGACGAATTTAATAGATAAGGCATACATCACCCCAGCCAGGGAAGCCGCTACCCCCGCCACAATATTGGCGATAACTTTGTAGTGAAGCACCTTAAAGCCCAGCGATTCCGTACGCTGTTCATTTTCCCGTACGGCTACCAATACCTTCCCCACCGGTGAATCAATGAATCTTTTCAAAAACAGAAACATCAGAGCCAAAAAAATACAAGCTACATAGTAAAACGTAAGCCGATCGCTCAAACCCTTAGGGATGGAGAACGTAAATCCATCATTCCCAAAGGTAAGCCTGCGCCATTTCTCAGCAAGGATGAAAAACAATTCGGCAAAAGCCAAAGTGATCATGGCATAAAAGGTAGCTTTGAGACGCAGCGACAAAATACCGATCAGGAAGCTGACCAAAAAAGCGAGAAAAGCGGCGATGCATATGGCAGCGAACAAAATCAACAACGTATTGTCCGTTTGCTTCATCATGATTCCCGTGGTATACGCTCCGATTCCAAAAAACATGGCATGCCCGAATGAAATGATTCCCGTATACCCGAGAAGAATGTCGTAGGACATCGCGAAAACGCCAAAAATATAGACCTGCGACAACAAAATGAGCGTGCTTCTTGAATCGAATAGCAAAGGCAAAAGGAGCATTAGCACTAAAGCGATCAATTGGATGCCCACCGCTCGATTTGCAAGCACCGTTTTCCCAATGGTTGACTGCAACGGTTTAACCTCTGTTCTCATCATGCCTTTCACCCCTTTACTCCGAATAATCCGGAGGGTTTTACCAAAAGAACAATGGCCATCAATAGAACATTAACCGCAAGTGTGCCTTCCGGAAAATAGTAGGCCATAAATGCTCCCGACAATCCCACTAGAATCCCCGCCAAAGCTGACCCTTTAATGCTTCCCATCCCACCGATGACTACAACAATGAAGGCTAGAAGCATTTTCTCCATCCCGATCGAAGGATTGATCGCTCCGGAATAAGGTCCTAGCAGAACCCCACCCAGAGAAGCGAGCCCCGCACCAAACATGAAAACAAGAGCAAATACCTTTTTGATATTGATGCCCAAAGCCTGAACCATTTCCTTGTTGATGACTCCCGCCCTGACAATAAGACCGGTTTTGGTTTTGTTCATGACATACTCCAGTCCAATTAAAACGAGCAGCCCAATAACGATGATAAACACTCGATACTTAATAATAATCAGCTCCCCCACCTGCCAGCTTCCATCTAAGTAAGAGGGGACGGGCATTATCTGCTGATTTGGACCCCAGAAAACTTTGATCAACTCGGTCAACACTAGCATGGCACCCATCGTAATTAGAATCTGTTGAATGTGATTTCCATAGACAGGACGAACGATGAACCGTTCCATGCCAAGGCCGAGTGCAAGCCCTATTAGAATGCCTGCCAGGATTCCAACCAAAAAATTGCCTGTTACCATATAAATCCAAGCTCCTGCGTAAGCTCCCCACACAAAAAATGCTCCATGTGCAAAATTCAGTACATCCATCAAACCGAAAATAAGAGTCAGTCCGGCGGCTAGTAAGAAAATGAGCATTCCTGTGGCGAGCCCATTAACTCCAAGCGTTAAAATCAAGTCCATCTCCCCACCTCTCTCTACGCGATTCCCAAGTACTGTTTCTTCAACTTATCATCTTGCTTGAGTTCAGACATGCTCCCAGAATGTGCGGTACGCCCGTCATCGATAATATAGTAGCTATCCCCAACCCCGCTGGCCATAATGAAATTTTGCTCCACTAACACCACCGTTGTCTTTTCCTTAATTTGATTGATGGATTCCATCACTTTTTCCACCATGATAGGGGCTAGCCCTTTGCTTGGCTCATCAATCAACAGCAATTCATTGTTATTTACATAAGCCATGGAGATGGCGAGCATTTGCTTTTGTCCACCGCTGAGATACCCCCCCTTCTTTTTCCAGTATGTTTTCAGATCCGGGAATAGTTCCAGGATATATTCCAGACTGGCCATTGTCCTATCGTCTTCCTTTTGCATGGCTACTTTCATGTTTTCTTCCACGGTCAAATCTCCAAAAATCGATTGATCCTCCGGCACATATCCAACTCCTTGTTTAGCAATCGTATAGGTAGGAAAAGAGTGGATTTCCTGTCCTTTGAAGGTGATCCTCCCCTTGGCGATCGGATTCAAGCCCATAATCGATCTCAGCGTGGTCGTTTTGCCTGCCCCATTTCTCCCCAATAGGACGGTTACCCCTCCTTGAGCCACTTCAAAGGAAACTCCCTGAAGAATATGATACTGTCCGATATGCGTTTCAATTTGATCCACTTTAAGAAGCGTCATCATACAACCCTCCCAAGTAAGCAGATTGAACAAGATCATTGTTCATGATCTCTTCCGGAGTACCGTCAGCCAGCAGTTGTCCATTGAACAGCACGGTAAGTGTATCCGATAGATTCAATACCATATCCATCTTGTGTTCGATCAAAATGATCGTCCGGTCTTTCTTTTCCTTAATTCGGTGGATCACTTCCAGAATAGCTGGCACTTCTTCCAGTGACATCCCTGCCGTCGGTTCGTCAAAGAGGAGAATCTCGGATTCCAGTGCAAGAAGCATGGCAATTTCCAGTTTGCGCTTTTCTCCGTGGGCCAAGGTTTTGGCTATATGATCGCTCTTCTTATCTAATAAAACCGTTTTCAAAAGCTGATAGGCTTTTTCTTCAAAGGATTTAAATCTCCTGAAATGGGATAAGAAATTATACTTGATCCCCGCCTGTGCCTGGGCGGCTAGCCTGACATTTTCCAACACAGTCAATTGCGGAAAGATATTGCTGATCTGGAATGAACGTCCAATTCCAAGCCGCGCCCGCTCGGCAGGAGGCAGGTTTGTCACATCTTGGCCTTTGAAAAAGACCTGGCCCATCGTTGGTTTCAATTGACCGCTCAATAGATTGAAAAATGTTGTTTTTCCGGCCCCATTCGGTCCGATGATCGACTTGAACTCATTGGCCGGTACCTGAAGAGATACTTGATTGACAGCCGTATGGCCTCCAAAGGAAATGGTTAAATCCTTTGTTTCCAGGACGATAGGTTTCATAGGCTCACCTGCTTTGCAAGATTATCTTTCTGAGAATATGTTATGGCAATGATAAAAATACTAGGTTACACTGAAGTTACAAGACAAAAGTACAAGGAAAAGCCTGATTAAATCAGGCTAATGTAATGAAATCAGCATTCAGAATTTTTTCGTATAATTCCCGGATGATCAGGGATGGTTCAATGCCCAACTCGCGAGCTAGCTTTTCTTCGCATTTCTTGTAGTATTTAAGTGCCAAAGCCCGGTTATTTTTCATGCAATGGCAATACATAATCATACGGTAGGCTTCCTCCGAGTAACAGTCGATTACGAGCATTCTTTCGCAACATCCAATCGCCTCATCATATTGCTCATCCTCGATGAAGAGGCGGGATAAGTGCTCAGCCCCCCGCAAATAGAGGACCTTCAGCCTTTCTTTTTCTTCAATAGACCAATCCTCATACCGGCATTCGGGGAGATAATCCCCCTTATATAGGCTCATCGCCTTTTGCAGATGGATTTTAGCCAGATCAGGACAGCTTTTCTCTAAGCCTTCCAGGATACCCTTTTCAAAATTATCAGCATCCAATTTATAACCTGATGCCAGATTAAAGCAGTAGGACGATCCATGCCTCTGAATGAAGAAAGTATTTCCCCTTGCCTTACGGTTCGGTTCCAGGGCCTTATTAAGGGCATTGAGAGCAACCTTAAAATCCCGATAGGAAATCTCATCGTCCTCAACTCCCCATAAAAGGAAGCAAATTTCCTCCTTGGGCAGAAGATGCTTTCTTTTTGTAATCAACAGCTGAAAAAGCTGTTTCGCCTTGCCCCGCTGCCATGAACGTTCATCCAACTCTACATTTCCCAGCCAAACCCGGAAATGCCCTAAGGTTTCCACCCTTAGTGTGTATCCCGGATGGGAAGCAATATTTTCATACCCCATTTCATTTAAGAGGTGCGACACGTATGTAGACTGCACTTTCCTTTTCTGGGCTTCCAACAGTATTGGGGCAAGATTTTGAATATCCTTTGGGCTAAAAAGTGTTCTTCTCTGAATGAGGAAATGATACTCTCCTTTTTGCATCCGATCTAAAAATTGATCCATATGGAAGGTAAAGCTGCTCCAATCTAAGGTGGAGTAATCAATCAGACTTAACCAAATCAGGCAAATCGTGCATCCAAACGAGTCACCGACCTCCACAAAACGTATGTATGTTTGTTGCAGGATTTCCTTCCCTTTGGCATACTCCCCTGACACAGCATAGGCGATACCAAGACAGAGGGTAATAACGGTTGCGAACCAGTTATCCTGAACAGATTGGCATTGCTCATAGGCATTTTCGCCATATTTGACAGCCAATTGCAGGTTTCCTTCCAGGCCATGCAACAGGCACAAGCCCATGAGGGGCTCCGCTTTTCCCCGTGAAAGCTGGACATCCTCCACTAAATCTAAGGCATTATGATAGCATTGCTGAATCGTTTCAAGGGAATAGGAAGATGAGTGAATCATCGAGGCATGCCCTAGCCTCATCCAACCTACTGCTTCCACAAAAGGGGACTTGGCAGCAGTTCCCTGAAGCAAACCTTGTTCCGCATAGTGCTTTGCCTCTTCCTCATGGCCAAGAAAGCATGAAACGATCGAAAGCAAAAGGGACGTTTCCCGATGAGATTTTGATAATCGATAACTTCCCTCTTCCTCCTCTTTCAGTTTCCGTTCAAGTATTCTTTTGCAGGTTTGTAATCGGCCTGTTCTCAGGTAAAAGCGGGCTTGAAGCTCGCCATTCTCCATATTTCGCTGCAATTTTACCACTTCTTTAAATAAGCCTTCCGCTTCCTCCGGCTGGCCCTTGTTAATAAAATTTTCCGCCATCAGATGGACCAGTCTCACTTTTTGCTCGCTCATGCTGTCACCTAACAGGTGGATGGCTTCCCTTAAGAGATGATCGGCCTTTCCCGGTTGAATCGTATCCAGGTATACGCGAACCTGACCCTCCAATCCGTGCACTTTTCCCGGCGTATCACCTGCTTTCCCTGCACATTCAAAAGAACGCTCATAGGACTGTATAGCTTCCTTATAATGGCATCGATAACGATTCATTTCCCCTTGGTAAAACCATAGGGAATAGTAGCGATCCAACACATCTTCAGGAATCGCTTTCAAGAGCTCTGCCAAACTTTCAAATTCACCGTTTTGAATTTTGTCCTCTCCATAATGACTCAATACTTCAGCGATTTCCGTGTAAGCCTCGATCATCCGGTAATGATAAATAGCTTGGTTATGCATTCCCCTTTGTTGGAAGAAATGAGCCGCTTTACGATTCAGCCATTCGTGTTGCTCCTTTTTTTTCCTTAACTGCTGCTGCAGAAATTCGCGGAACAGTGAGTGATAGCGATATTGCCCCGATCCCAAACAACTGATGAAAATATTTCGCTGAACCAGCTCTTGTAAAATTCTGCTGGCATGAGAGGTATTCAACAACAATTGGCAAACCTCCTCATTTAAGTCAGTCAGGATCGAAGTCTGTATCAGAAAACTCTGAATTTCTTGCGTTTGTTTATTCAATACTTCCAGGGCCATGAAATGAAAGAGATCTTCCATTTTGTTTTGGTTGTTCAGAATGAGAGATAGGTCTGAGCCTTCTCGCAGTTCCTGACAGATCATATTCAGAGAAATGGCCCAGCCTTCCGTCTTCTGGAATAAAACGAAAAGTTCCTCCGGTCTAAGGGTACGCTGAAATTGGTCCTCAAACATTACTTTCATCTCATCTGGCTGAAAGGATAAATCCATCTGATTGATCTCCGTGAGGTGGCCTTTCAGTTTCAGCGTATAGAGAAAATCCCAATCCGGTTTGATCCGGCTTGACAGCACGAGATGAATTTGAGGAGGCAGGTTATGCACAAACTGCGACATCCATTCGGTAATGGAATGGCAATGAGAAACATAGTGGAAATCATCAATGACCATGACATAAGGTTCCGATGAAAAAGTGAAAAATTCATTAAGCATCAGATTGGAAAAATAACGGATTTCCTCATTGTTGAAATACCAATCTCCGCGTTGCAAATTGTTTAGAAGTACTTCACCAAAATGAGGAAACTTGGAGCGGAGAGAATGGATCAGATGAATGAGGAACGGAAACAGATCATTATCGTGTTCAGTCACGCTATACCAGCATACTGGAAGCTTCGTTTCCGAGGAAAAGAGGCTGAGGGCTGTACTCTTCCCGTAACCTGGCCCTGAAGTGATGATAGTCAAGGGATACTCGCCAATGAGTCGCAGTTTTCTCTCCAAAGCCGCTCTTCTTAATATATTGGACTTAACGAAGGGCGGGGTTAACTTGGACATTAATACCGGACTTCTCCAATTCATTACATAACCTCCAAAAGTTTGGTATAGCTTTATGATTAAATCATAGTAATTTCTGTAAATTAAGTTATGTGAGATTAATCCTATCGCATACGATTTTATTTGTAAATAAAAATAATTTCAACTTTAAGAAATTTTCAATTTCTTTACAAAAAGTAGATTGAAAATTTATATTCACCTATACGCAAGAAAGGCCCCTTTAAAGGGACCTACTCACATTTGCAAAACATTAACTCATTATTATTTATTTATTGCGAACCGGTGGTTCCGTTTCTTCTGGTGACATCTCTCGAATTAAAGTTGGAACAAGGTGATCATATCCTTCCTTTTTCTCCAGCTTAATGGCATATAAGGTTTGCATCGCTTGGTGGTCTTCCGCACGGAATTTCATTTTGCCCTTCGGTGTGTCAAATTCCATTCCTTCCATTGCTGCGATCAGCTTATCCGTTTCCGTAGATCCAGCCTTCTTTATCCCTTCTATGGCCGCCATGGCTGCAGACATACCGCCAGCCGTAAAGAGGTCCGGAACGCTGTTGAAGCGCTTCTTATGCTCTTTAACCAGCCACTTATTGATATCATTATTCGAAAGCTCGTTATAGTAAACCGTAAAGCCTTCCATTCCTGCCAAATCACCCATTGTCTTCAATCCGGCAATGTCAGGGGCTCCCGTGGAAATCTTAATCCCTTTCTCCGGCAGCTTCATGTCTAAGAGGGTTTTCCATGGAGCATTGGCTCCAGCCCAGATGACAAACAAATAGTCTGGTTTCGCTTCGATAATTTTTTGAACATTGGCCGTGAAATCGGTTGCTTTGGGATCGGCATACTCCTCCAGTACAATTTCTGCACCCAGCTTTTTCGCAGCTTCAACGAAAGCAGCTGTTCCATCGAGTCCAAATGCATAGTCAGGAGCTAGGGTAGCGATCTTTACACCCGGCTTGGCAATGGCTGCAGCACCAGCAGCGGCATCCTGAGAAGAATTTCGTGCAGTACGGAAGATATGCTTATTCCACTCCGACCCGGTAATGCTATCTGCTACAGCCGGTTCCACGATCATTACCTTATTAAATTCTTCGACAAGGGGAAGAATTGCTAGGGTGTCAGCAGAGCTGGCACTTCCCACGAGAATATCTACGTTATGTTCTTCAAAGAGCTTGTTCGCTTTCTGGACAGCAATATCCGGCTTGGTTTGACTGTCCTCTACAATGATTTCAATCGGGCGGCCATCAATTTCCCTCTTGCCCTCGGTGGCATAATCGATTCCCAGTTCAAATCCGTTTAGCATCTGATTCCCATATGCTTCAAGGACCCCGGTTTTAGAAGTGACAATTCCGATTTTTATTGGCTCTTTCTTTTCTCCAACCGCAGCCTCCTGTTGGGAGGAACCGGAATTAGATGATGCGGATTCATTCGTATTAGCAGAATTGCTGCCACATGCAGCGGTAAACATCATGGACATGGCAAGCACACCAGTTAGAAAACGGTTTCGCAATTTAGCATTGAACATATGACAGCCCCCTTTTATATAATAATTACTTTTATACCAAATTAAGGTTACATTTAGGTAACAGAAAACTCAGAAATCAGACCATTCAGAAATCTTTTGACTTCCAAAACAACAAAGGGATAACTGGAAAACACAATGGAATAGTGATTGGAGTGCTCAACCTCCACAAACCTGCTCAATGGAATTTTCGCAACCAGCTCTTCCCCTTTTTCACGCGTAATCAGGTAGGCATCGGGGTGCAATAAACATCGCGGAGCCCATAACACCAGCGTAGGAGCTTGTATTTGCTCATGGAAGGAATTAATCGATATCTCCTCCAAAGCCTGTAACTCCAGTTGGATCGCATGCTTGCTGACTTTGGAACGAACACTCCCGTCTACTTGGTGCAAAACGTCAAAATAAAAATATTGCTGGACATAATGATTCCATTCCTTGAAAAATGGTGAGCTCTTCATTTGGGTTAAGTAGGTATCAAAGTTAGGGAAAACCTTCTCCAACCGGTCAATCGATGAATGGAGTAAATCGACTACAGCCGGATCAAAATCAGCTCCTCCATCAACCAGAATCAAATGCGATAACCTCTCAGGATAAGTCGCAGCAAAGCAGGACCCTATCATGGCCCCTAGAGAATGTCCCATAAATATTGCCTTTTTGACTCCCAGAGCATCAAGGACCTCTTTGGCATCTTCCGTATGTTGCCGGAGATTGTAGCCAGAATGGGGTTTTTCGCTGTCGCCCCGTCCGCGCAAATCGAAAGCGATCACCCTGTATTCGTCAACCAGCCTTTCTGCCACGCAATCCCAAAACCTGCTATTCGCCGTCAATCCATGAACACACAAAATGACCTCCCCTTGGCCTCCATAATCCACTACATGAAGATCAATACCATTCACTTTTATTTTCATATGTTGCATGCATGCTTCCCCCTTACCAAAGTCTATAATGAAAATTTAGACCTGTGAAGTTTCATATGAGTTACATAAGAAAACTACAAGTCTTATGCCATAGTACTTGACCAATAAGCATTACCAGCACGGAAGCGCGATGATCCTTCAAAAATTCCATGACTACATTCGGCAAAAAAAAAGAGAACCTCTCAAAAGGTTCCCTTCATTCGCAGTCTGCAAGAAAAATTCAGTTGATGAGACCCAACGTACAAGCTCTGTTTTACACGGTTGACTTATGGCTGGGCCGCCTGGATTCGAACCAGGGCATGACGGAGTCAAAGTCCGTTGCCTTACCGCTTGGCTACGGCCCATTCTTTTCCTTTATCATCTATATTATGGACAAGATGGATCAATTTATATACCTTTCCAATATCTTATAGCTTGTTTGTCCTCATTTCTATGCTAAAATTGAACGAGTTCTGAAAAGGAAAAGGTACCTGTCCAATCTTCAATTCCAAGCGGCTTATCCCATCTGGGATGTAATGCTCTTTTGCGGGAAGAAAAGAGAGGATAAGACATGAAAAAAAATATTACTGCATTAACTATTGTTCTTTTCTTTGTGGGATCTATTGGTGTTAATACTAACTGGATGGCACATGCAGTGGGCATAGATAAACAGCCAAAAGCTAATATCACCCCAGAAGATAGTCATGCAAAGAAGATGAAAAATAGCCCGTTGCGCTCTAATCTTGTGAAGGTAGAGTTAACGACTGCAAAAAAACAATCAAAAACATTAGATAAAAAAACAAAGATATCGGAAAAACCTAAAGCTGTTGAGAAAACACCGATCTCCAGTCGATCTATTAAAGAAAAATCACCGATACCCAAGAGCTATACCGCTCAAGATCTCCTTTGGCTTGCACGGATTATTCATGCTGAAGCAAAGGGTGAGCCATTCACTGGCAAGGTAGCCGTGGGAGCCGTCATTTTAAACCGAGTAGATCACCATGATTTCCCAAAAACCATTTTCAACGTTATTCATCAACGCCAGAATGGCAAATACCAATTCCAACCGGTTGCAAACGGTAAAATTCAGAACAAGCCTGATCAACAATCCATCGAAGCCGCAACGCAAGCACTGAAGGGGAAGGATCCATCGAAAGGTTCCCTCTTCTTCTATAACCCAAAAATATCCCGCAGTAGTTGGATGTCCAAGCTGAATCATCAAATTCGAATCGGAAATCATGTTTTTGCTACTTTATAGTTTTGAAAAAGCCTTGCTTGATTACACCAAGCAAGGCTTTTTCATTATGGTACAATTCGTACCTTTGACTGATCCTTAAGCTGAGACTGGCCTTTTACTACCACCTTATCGCCGGCATTCAGTCCTGATTCAGCCACGACAAAAGAGGAATTTCCTTCAGAAAGAACAACTTCTCGTTTAGCTGCTTTGTCCCCTTCCACCACATAGACCATCTTCTTCCCGTCTACTTCTAAAATAGCTTCAGTTGGGACTAACAGTCCTTTTTTACCTGCCAATTCCTTTACCATCACATCCACCTTCATCCCAGGGAGGATGCTTAGATCCGCATTGCTGACTTGTATCTCCACTGGAAACATCTTCGATTGAGAAGAAGCCTCAAGCCCTACATAAGTTACTTTCCCCTTCATTTTCTTCGATTGGGAAGGAACAAAAATTTCAAGCTCCGTATCTTTTTTAAATTTAGATAGATTATTTTCTGTTATGTTCACTTTGACAATAGCCGGATCAAAATTAATTAAGCTGGCTACAGGCATTTGAGGATTTACCGCATCTCCCACTTCAACCATCACATCCGTGATGATTCCATCGGCAGTTGCTTTAATTAGTGTGTCTTTTAAAGAAGATTTGGCTTTTTCAACCCCAACCTGTGCCTGTCTCACTCCAGCCTGATTAACATCAACAGAAGCATTAGATTGAGCATCTCCCTTAGCCACTGAGTTGAGCTGAGTTTTAGTTTGAATCAGAGCCGCCTCCATTTGTTCTAACGAAGTCATAGGGGCAGCACCTGAATCGACTAGAGCCTTGGTACGGTTATAGTTGTCCTGAGCTAATTCCATGGCTCTTTTGGCTAAATCATAAGATGCCCCTGCAACATTGGTGCCATTTGCAGTTTGTGCCAGTTTCAATTGCGCCTGAGCTACTCCAAGTACGGCCTCGGCTTGCTTCACACCAAGAAGATAATCAGCTTGATCCAATTTTCCAACCACTTGACCGTTTTTAACCTTATCCCCCTTTTTTACAGAAAGCGAAACTAGCGTCCCAGAAACCCTAGAGAGGATTGATATGTTAGTATTGGCTGAAATCTCACCCATTACTTTGTCCGTATTGCTCAAACTACTTTCTTTAATCTCAGCGATACTAACAGCCAGCGGGTTCACTTCTTCTGTAGCTACACTATCACCATCCTTTGAAGAGGTTTCTTCAGATTTTCCGCAGCCCGTCATAAGGGAGGCCGCTAGAACACCTGACAATCCGATATATAACCATTTTGTTTTCATATGCAAAATCCTCCTATTCAAATCCTCAGGCACTATGCTTGGCTTCATTCTCATTACGCTGGGCGTCCGTTCCCCATCTTCTTAAGAAATGAGCTCGAATCTTATCCAACACCTCGTACCCTACAGGCACCACAACTAAAGTCAGCAACGTGGAAGTCAACAACCCGCCAATAACAACAATGGAGAGCCCTTTGGACATCATCGTTCCTTCGGACAATCCCATTGCTAGGGGTAAAAGGGCCACCATCGTAGCAACAGCAGTCATAATAATCGGACGCAAGCGTGTAACCCCTGCCTCCAATAAAGCCTCACGGGTAGATAGACCCTCTTCTCTTTGCTGCTGAACACGGTCCACATACACAATGGCGTTCGTTACAACAATTCCGATCAGCATCAAGAAACCAATTAAAGTCGTTACATCAAGAACGGAATTGGTCACAAACAGACCCAGTAAACCACCGATTGCTGCTAATGGTAAAGAAAGTAAGATGGCCAGAGGTGCCATCGCATTTCCGAAGGAAATCACCATCACAATATACACCATAAACACAGCTGCACCCAGAGCATAGAACATTTCTGTAAAGCTCTTTTGCATATCTGCTTCCACCCCATCAGTAGAGAGAGAAACTCCTTCTGGTAGCTTCAATTCACTCAAGGATGCAGTTGCCGCCTGACTAATCCGCCCTTTGTCACTGCTGTTGATATCAGCTGTCACTTGAATAAACTGCTTTTCGTCACGGCGCATAATTTGAGAAGGTGCCCCTTCTTTCGTAACCGTCGCCAAATCCTCTAAACGAACCAATTGTTGAGTCGGCGTTTGAATATAGAGACCACGCAGTTTATCCAGGGAATTGGCATCGTCTTCATGCAAGCCAAGAGTCAAATCATATTCATTTCCATCAATGGTGATCTTCCCAATCTCACCATTCGATAATAAATTGCTGATCTCTCCAGCCACCTGTACGGGCGATAGATTCCACTCGGCTGCTTTATCACGGTCCACCCGAACGACAACTTGATCCTTCGTATCTGATAGATTGTCTTTTACATTTGCTAAAACAGGATTTTCTTTTAGTTTTTCCTTGATCATTTCAGCTGCCTGTTTAAGACTCGCATCATCATTTCCATTTAATACAACTTGGTATTTGTCATTCGGTCCATTGGATGGTTTACTTATAGCAATTTCCGCACCCACTGGCATAAGCGGCTCTATATCCTTGCGAAAACTGGATGATATAGCTTCAAGATCGGCATCGGATTCCAAGGTGATCCACAAATCGGCACGGTGAGTGATTTTACTATCCGAGTCACTGTAAGAACCGATATTAGACTCGATAAACTTCACCTTTTGTTCTTTGAGCACGATTGCTTCAATCTTTTTCACCATCTCATCTGTAACAGCCAGCTCTGTACCTCTTGGCATGGTAACATTACCAAACAGCACCTTCATATCAGCTTCGGGCATCATACTAATTTTCAGCATGGATACAAGACCTAGACTTCCAATCAGTAGGGAAATCGCCACCAATGTCGTAATGATCTTATGATGAAGCGACCAATCGAGAAGCCTTTTATAAGCAAACGTGATTTTTCCATGCTTATGTTCTTTTACATTCGAATGTAAAATCATGAGCTTAGCAAATAACGGTACAATCGTTACAGAAACTAAAAGAGACGCCATCAAGGCACATACGACCGTAATAGCAAACGGTCTAAAGATCTCGCCTATAATCCCACTTACCAACGTAATCGGGGCAAAAACCGCAACCGTAGTTAACGTAGAAGAGGTAATCGCGTGAATCACTTCTTTTGCAGCGTATAAAATTATATTTTCTTCTCGTTTTTCACTTAGTTGCAAATGACGGAAAATGTTTTCAATGACTACAATACTGTCATCCACCACACGCCCAATGGCAATTGCCATCCCAAATAAAGTCATCATGTTCAGCGAAATGTTCAACCAGGACATGAAAATTAAACTCACGACAATCGACAAGGGAATAGAAATTAATACAATGAAAGTAGACTTCAGGTGACGCAAGAAGACAAGAATCATAAGCGACGCCATCACCGCTCCTAAAATTCCTTCCTTGAGCATTCCATTAATGGAATTCTTCGTATCTACTGATTTGTCATAAACCGTTTCGAACTGGAGATCTGGGTATCTTACCTTGTATTCTTCAATCTTTTGCTTTACCTTTTCCCCAACCTCTACTTCATTTGATTCCTTAGTCTTATAAATATCAACATGGATTCCTGGCTTGCCGTTTAATCGGCTGATCGAATTGGTTTCCGTCAGCAGTTCAATATCAGCAATATCCCCAAGCTGCACATAGGATACACCACCGTTCGATCCAGATGGAAGAAACAACTTCGTTCTTTTGATCTGTTCAATGTTGGTATATTCTCCTACAATACGAACAGACTGATCCTCGCCTGCCAATGTAACCGTTCCCACTGGAAAAGCCACGTGATTAGCCTGAATCCATTGTTTTAACTGGGATGTGGATATCCCATGATTGTTTAAAACATCAACCTTAGGGTAAATCCGCAGCTCCTGGTCTTGATTTCCTAGTGTTCTTACTTTTTCAACACCATCGATTCCTTCAAAATCCTCGTTGATCGTGTCCTTTACTAATACATGGAAAGAATCCATTGAACGGGATTCATCCTTTTTACTAATGGATAAATACATACTGGGTTCAGAAGCAAAGCCTTGGGTAGAAGCCTTTGGACGGCTAGCATCTGATGGAAGCATTACATTGACGAGCTTCTTTTCAATTTCCTCTCTGGCTTCCTCGTTATCGACCCCGGAGTTAAGCCAAGCTACCACAGTAGAATTGTTATCACTAGAGAAGGACTCAAGCTTCTTCATTCCTGACATACCTGTTATGGCCTTCTCAATAGGCTTGGTTACATCCTCTAGGACATCCTCTGGTGAAGCGTTCGGATAATTCGTGTTTATGACGACCACACCGAAGGAAACATCCGGCATACTTTCAACTTTTAAAGAAGTTGCGGCAATAATTCCACCTAGTGCTATTAAAATGGTAATAATAATGACTGCAGCTGAGTTTTTCAATGAAAATCTCGTTAGAAACTGCATAGCGAAGTACCTCCCGTTACGAATAATACATTTGTTACACAATATGGTATTATATACCATATTTTACGTAATGAAAATGATGCCTTCGTGAATTTTGCTATATTAAGTATAGAGCCTCATGATGGTAGAAGCTATTAGACAACAGGCGTAATTACTCTCCGTCTTGAGACGGATAAGAAAGCTACTGGCGTAGACAAAAAAAAAAGATCTCCTGTTGGTGCAGGAGATCAGCCTTATCCTCAACTAACTAAACATCTTTTAATGTCTTTTCCATATCTAACAGAATAACCAAGCGCTTATCCAATTTGGTTACGCCTTGAATATAGGCAGATTCAATATCCCCGATCACAGTAGGAGGAGGCTCGATATCACTTTTTTTAATATCCGTAACGTCACTGCAGCTGTCGACAACAATCCCTACCTCGATTTCAGCTAGCTTTATGACAATAGTTCGAGTCTCATCATTATAATCGAGAGAATCAAGACCAAATCTCTTTCGCAAATCGACAAGCGGAACCACTGATCCACGCAAATTCATGACCCCAATAATATAGTCACTCACATTTGGTACTCGGGTTACGTCTACCATTCTCTCAATCGAACTGACGGTGGTGACATCGATTCCATAGTCCTCATCATTCACACGGAAAATGACGATCTTCAAAAAATCTAACAAATTATCTGATTCTGCTACCTGATCCATTTTTTCGCCTCTCCCCTTTACGCACTCATATTATCTAACTCTTATTTTAATGGTTAGAGAAGAAAAAAAGAAGTCCTAAAGGACAGGATAAACTTAGTCGGAGGTTGAATTGGGTTATTCTTAAATAAATTCTTGAAAAATAAATGTTAACCGATCAATTCCCCAAACCATAAAATAAATTACCTGTGGTCTCAAAACGAACGGAGGAATAACTCGGTGAGCATGCCCGAAATACCTAAAGGTAAATATAGGCCTACTATTGATGAGACTATAATCGATCTTTTAGAGTCTATTGCATTAGAGGAGATAGCTCTTTCGCATTTAATAAATGCTGAAGCCGAAAACCTTCAGGCCTTTGTAGGAAAGGACTTAGATTTCCCTACTAACCCGAGTAACAGCGACATCTTAAGATTTAATGTTTCAGTTTTGCGTCTAATGGAGACTCTCATGTTTAAAGAATTATTTTTGTTGAGAAAGCTTGAAACTGTCACCCAATTAGGAACAAAAACTGATTTTGAGGAGTAAGCATATGGATCAGCCTTTATCATCAATAGAAATTTTTCGACAGTTAATTGATAGTGATTTAAAGACTGATCTAGCTACTGCAAGTCTTCTTAAACAATATAAAAATTACTTACTTGCCGCCCAATACAGAGGAATCACAATGTCAACCTCTATCCCCAGAATCCTACTTTATTTGTCCACTATCCAAAAGTTTCAAATTGAGAAGATAAGACTTTATCAAACACTGTCTCGTAGAAATTTTCATAAATGTATTTCCAACCAACTTCTTGAGGACCTTGAGAAGATAGGATCCCAAGTGGAAGATACTCTTGAATCGATGAAAGACTTACTTCCTAATGTTGTACCCTTTAAAACTTCATCAGTCAGAATTTATTTTGATGACCTTGTTCAAACTCTTTCCAACAAGAAATTTTTTTTTATTACAGTGCCTAATCTTCCAGCTGAACCTTGGATCTCTCCATATGTTAAACAATTATATAGATCGTAATTTATTAAGCCTTCCAGAAAAGTGATCAAAATGCTAGGCCATAAAGATGATGATGCAACCAAGCACGTATACCTGCACATTACTAAACCATGAAAAAAGAGGCTTCCCACAAGTTCCGAGAACTCATGAGAAACCTCTAATTTTTTTTGAATCAACGTGGTCAGAATCTGGTCAAACTAGATGTTACAAGGGTGGAAACCTTAGTATAATCAAGGTTTCAGCCACTTATTACATCATGCCGCCCATGAAGTTATTAGGTGTAACATCTTTCATGATAGTGTATAAAACCGCTGCAAATCAAGGTTTTTGGGAAGTTGCTTTGTAACATCTTTCACATTTGTTTACTGTTTTTAATGTGCTTGCGTTACCTTTTTGTTACCTATGTTCTCTAAATGAATCAGGATTTTCTTACTTATAAACTTGGTATAAACCGAGCATATCTGTCTATCTCCTGGAATGATGCTTATGAAAAAAGCCATGACAAGTATACAAAGGCAGTAATAAAGATTTTTACTTTCCAGTTAAAAGGATTTGAACTAACACTTACACTGATCACCTTCCTGTTCCAGTGTTGTAACCCCAGTGATGGGGTTCCTGTTAACGTGAATATAAAGCACCCTATAAAAGGGTGCTTTATATCGTTTACTTTGATCCAGGTCTACCCCTTGGCCTACATGCTTTCACTTGATATCTAACATCATAATCGATAAAATCATATCCTTGCTGAACAGCAGTTACTCCCTGCGTTTGTCTACATTACTCCTTGTAAGAACATCTGATTAATTGAGAAGCATCAAATTCAGAAATAGAAGAAGTTTATAGCAGGACTACCCCCATCTTTTCTTCCCACTCCAAAGCAAAACATACAAATTTTTTTCTAAGAGATTTGTCTATCATTAACCTGGCAGTCTAAAACCTTTTGATGATCCTCATCTTTGCATATCCTGCCAGTACTTCTTTTTTTCAATTCTACTACATTGAAAAAGTAAAAAGTATCGTGGAACATCTTCGTATCTCACACTCCACCCTTGCATTTTCCGCAAAAACGAAATGTAGCATTTACGGTTATCTTTAGGATTATTTTAAACCAGTCTACAGACTATGACCCTGAACCTCTATTCATGATGAGGGAACAGGGTCAGAACTAAAGAATAATCAAACTTATTTCTTCATAAGTTATTGATAGATATCATGGTTGTTGGCTTTTTTTCCTGAGTTTTAAAGAGACAAATATATCAAAAAGGGTATTGTGTATAAACCACAATTAATAGAAAAGGTTGATATTATTCTCTTCAGGAATTGACAAAATAATTCTACAGCCAATACCCTTGTCTAAACTCCACTAAAGTTCGGAATATATTTGTATAAATTTGTTAAAAATGGGTGGTAAAAATATTTTTCCATATCTTTCATATATGCACGGTTGTGCACTTATCGCTAAAGAGGAGTGGATACAGTGATTTTTTCGTTGGCTCGACTTGAAAAAATAGATCTAGAAACAGTATGGAAAAGTGAACGCGGGTTTACAACATGGCTCGCCCAGGATGATAACATTCAATTGTTAGGAGAAGCTATTAATCTTCAATTAGATGTGGAAGCCCAAGAGAAAAATATAGGACCTTTTCGGGCTGATCTGCTCTGTAAAGATATTTTAAATAAGGAGCATTGGATTTTAATAGAAAATCAAATTCAGGTAACTGACCATAAACATTTAGGCCAACTTTTAACATATGCGGCAGGGCTTAACGCGGTAACCATAGTATGGATTTCTCGTATTTTTTCAGAAGAACACAGAGCAGCGTTAGATTGGTTAAATGAAATTACAGATGAACGGTTTAATTTTTTTGGGTTAGAAATTGAACTTTGGCGTATAGGTAATTCCCCGGTTGCTCCAAAATTCAATATAGTAAGTAAGCCAAATGGTTGGGCTAAGACGGTGACAATTGCAGCTAACAGGATGCAATCCAAAAACTTAACAGATACACAAAAATTACAACTAACTTACTGGAACGATTTTAGTAAATATCTCCTTGAACAAAAAAGTAAAATGAAATCACAAAAGCCTCGGCCAGAAAACTCAATGCCTTTTAAAATAGGTCGATACGGTTTCTCCCTCTCTGCATCTATTAATACTAGAGACAAACGAATTTCAGTAGCTTTGATCATAGGTGGTGGTGGTGTACTCCCGAATTCAAAAACTTTTTATTACCTTTTACAAAAAGAAAAGGATGAGATCGAAACGGAACTAGAAATGCCGTTGCAATGGTTGGAACTACCAGAGAGAAAGGAGAGTAGATTAGAAGTCGGGTTGGATGCTAACCCTATGGATCAGACTGAATGGCTAAATCAACACATATGGATTAAAGAAAACCTTGAAGCATTTCATAAGGTACTTTCTAAGCGAATTAAAGTGTTAAATGCAGATGATATGGGGTAGCATAAGGAAAAACAATAATAAAGAAAGCGTGCATTAACCATATGGGTTGAATTGCATGCTTTATTTACTATCGTTAATGATTACCTCCTAATACGTTTAACGGCTTGCTTTTAATTATCAGTACGACATAGCCAAGACAAGCTACGTTAAGCCCCACTCCTCACAATTATTCTATCAAGCTAGTAAAACATGACATCGGCGTCTAGTAACGTGACAGTAATCTTAGTTATTGGTAAAATTAACTAATAGATTTAATAATAGTTTTAGGAGGAAATTATATGACTGGAAACCATAACGGACCTATTGGGTTAATAAAAAAAGAGGTAGTACGTGTAGTATTTCGTACAGTTGACGGGGAAAATTATTATAAATTAGATGAAGAAGTTAGAAAAGAATATGATAACGGAGAAACTGTTTATATTACAGATCACAACGCCTTGAAGAAAAAGTATGAAGACAAGCTAAAAAACGGTGAAACCATATCTGATGCCCAAAACTTGAATAACATTAGTGATAAAAGGGATTTAGCTGATGAAGATGTAGTGTCTATCTTTGTAACAAACTATTCAAATAAGTAATTCGAAGGTTATATACAGAACGGGCAAACACTTTATGCAAACCTGTTTTTATTTTTCAACTGTTTGCAATTACTTATTCTTTCGTTATTGTGTATGTATTGGATTAATTTCGAATTTAGGAAAGTTCGGGTTCTACCTTCGTCAATCTAGAATTAATTTGTTTGATTTATATTCTTCCTCTTATATCTCATCATGATTTAAATTCGAGTTCTTTTAAATGCTGGATACGAGAACATCAAAAAACTGTCTATTCTAGATCCAATGGATCTAGAAAGCAGTCTCAAACTGTCATATTTTGGTGTTTATATAAAAAAGCCCCTTAGACGGTCAGATTTGACTCCTAAGCGGCTTTTCTTATTTGATACTGATAGGCTCCAATGCTTTCGAAACCTTTTTATCGATTACTGATTGATCTGGGAGCTTATAGTACTTCTTCACGTCATGACCATACTTCCACTTTAAACCAACATCAAAAAAATTGATTGTGAGGTTTTGTTTTTTGATTTGCGGGGAACATTGTTTGTAAAATCGATCAAGCCCATGGTTAAACCTTGTTTCAATCACTGCCTTCTCTTCTTCATTTTCACAAAGAACATCAAGAGTTAAAAAGAGATCTGCGTTAAAACAATCCATGATGCCATCAAACAACCGCAAAATATTGAGATATCGTTCGTCACTTGATTCCGCAAACCCAACTACAGCATAGGTTATATGAACTTCCTTCTCTTTGAAGTTAAAGGCCCCACCATAATAGCAATGCCTTTTTCTCATTGTCCGAAAAGCCTCTTGAAGGAACTCCATTTGACCTTCGATAGTATCTGTATTTGCTTGAATGTGTTCAAAAGCTCCTTTTCCTTGGTTTCCGTTGGCTGCTTTACGATTCACATTTAATTTTTTCAATTGGTTTACTCGATCTTTATTGATTGGAGTTGAAGGAGGTATTGGAACCTTAATCTCAAGTTTTAACTTCTCAATCTTCTTCTTCTTTTGCCCAACAGCAAGTTCCCACTTGGCAAGATCATATTTGTACGCACCATAGTTACCAGCACCATACTTAATGTTGTCTACGAGTTGTGGATACGTCTTGTTACAATCGTCTTTGATCTTTAATAGAGATTCCTTAAACTGCTCCACAACCCCGTTCCATAAGGTTGGGTTGAGTCTTTCAAGTTTCCCTGTTGGCAATGGAACATTTAACATAGAATCAGTAACAAATTGCCTTTCAGCCATCCTTATCGCGTTATCATAGTGATCCCGATACCATTTAGGTTCCTCCTCTTCCAGCTGGGCGAGCTCTTTTTGCAAGGCATCCAATTCTTTTATATTTTGATCGGTTTTGACCAAAAAACCATCCATTGGGGTTTTATCTAAGGTGATTGGCCGATTATCTCTTTTAAGAATAAAATAAGCAGCACGTATAAAATGATCAAGTAATATATCTTCGCCTGGCTCTTTCGTTACACCCTTAGCATTTTCCCAATCTCCCTTGAACCACGCTACCAACTTGTACGCGGGACACACATAATCTATCTTTCTATGGTCACCAACTGCAATAAGACCTTTCTTATCCCATTCATTGATAATTTCATAGCCTCTTGTCTTTCCAACACCCAACAAAGCAATCACTTGCGTTTTTAGAAGGTAATGAAAGCAAGTCAACATGAAGATCAAAACCAATCGAAAAGCGGGATTCATGCCTTCAATGTACCCTTTAATTTCTACTTCCTCATCCTTTTCATCTTTCTTTTCATGAAGATCTTGCAAGGAAAGAAATTCAATCTCTTTTCGCAATTCAATCTCCCTTTTCATCGGATCATTACCATCCTTCCCCCATAAAATTCTCTTGCGAATTCGGTTTTTTGGGCGATATCTTGCTTGGAGTAGTTATCGGTCACTACTTCAATGCAAACCTCTACACCACCAACAGTGACAACAGCATCCACTGTAAAATTGAGTTTCCTAGCATTTGCCCACTTCTTGTCATTAACCATATCGTTATGTCTCCGTCTAAGTTCAGGATCTCGGAAAATATCACGACTGACCCGACCTTCGGGTTTCCATGTCATCCACTCATCCCTATTGAAGGTGAGATACGTCCTGCAGAGTCTAAGATCGTGGGTGATCGTTGTGCCTTTTGATTTGTAGTGAAACTCCATCCCCATTTTTAATTTGGCATATTGCAGTCCGGCCTCACCCTGTCGGTACACATCCCCTACTTTTTTGAGAAAACTGTTTCGAACCATTAAATCAAGGCGACGTTCAGACACATTGGGGAAATAGGTTTTAATATCTTCTTTGCAGATCGCACCGGTGTTAGTGACACACCGAAGCAAATCTCGTTCACTCCCAACTCCATCCTTTAGGTGGGTAATCGTTGTTCTGGCGATACGCGCCATAATGGCAGCTCCTTTCAAAGAAGAATGTTATTTAAGAGGCTATGCTGAAATAAAACATCTCAGCTGAAGTCTGAGCTAACCATCCAGTGAGGCAAGCTGAACTGGATGGCTCGTCTGAAGGACGAGAGGCTCGGGTCGCTGAATAGCGAGAGAGCAGACAGAAACGGAAACAAGGTCAAACAGGCGGCAACCCCACGCTAGTTCGAACCCGAGGCGACTTGTCGCCCCATCCTGACAGGGTGGAGGGTCGAACCACGAGGCTTGATCTATCGACAGATAGATCAAGCTGAAGTGCGGTCCGTTGGTTTGGGGGGACTGGAGCGCGGTAGCGTCCAGACCGCCCCAAACCGTACGGAACGTAAGTGGGGTTGCCGGCTAATTACGAAGCGGACTAACCCCTATCTAAAACTCAGTAATAGCAAGCTAAAGAGCTGTACGCACACCCCTTTTCAGAACGGACACACTCCATAACACCATTCCGCTGTAAAACCGCCTGAGTGAATGTAGAAAAGCAGAACTTTATCCTTCCCTTAGTCCATGGAACGAAGAATCGGGTACTCTGGATAACATGTTATATAACATGTTAGGAAAGGTCATAGCTCACCTTATGGTAAAAGACTGTAGTAAATTTTAGATACTACCGATTGCCACTGGCTTAACCCAAGAACTTAGTCGTTTCCTCCCTAACACTAATATCGTATACCCTTTTATTCCCTAAGAGATCCTCGGCAACCTCATGTACAGAAGGTTCATGATCTAGTGGGAGCAAACACTCTCCATGGTATCTTTCTGTTACGTTGGAAAAGAAAAGATAATCCTCTCTAAACGATAATTCCAACTCGATCTATTAGATATGAAAGAAGTCAAAATGCAAAAAGCCCTTTGATAGACATAGATATCCCGAATTGGATTTCCATGCCCCAAAGGGCTGTTGAACGTATTATATCCGCTTACCTCGCTAAAGGGTAGCAATAAAAAAACTAAGTACTGATATTATAAAATTAACTTCCCTTAAAATCAATAGTTTAACATGTGGTTTATGTTAGTTTAGTTTATCAACTAGTTTTGTTGATATTTATTATGCACTTATAGTTTCTTCGGAGTTGCGATTAATTTCATCAGTAACACCACACATTAAACTAACTGTGGATTTTGTTGCATTCTTAGGGTTTAAATTTCCTCTTTTACCTGGACCGTAAAATTAACAGGGAAGTGCAATTAAAGAATTTCTCATAAATGAGAGTTCCACCGCTAAAAAAGCATTATTAAATCATGACTTACATATTCTAATGGAGTTTTTGAATACCACCAATTCCAGCAGGGAAAATGTATTCCTTGGATAAGAAAGAAACATCTGGTTCGGTTTTCTTTAAATAAATACAAAACTTCATATTTTTGCCCCTAACACGTAATAATATTTACTTTTTATATTTTTCATCTTATAATGCTTGGTTTTTTAAGGGCAAAGATAGTTAAAGTCTATATATATTACAGCATTGCCCCAAATCTATGAAAAAATTGCCGAGATTGTCTTTTTCTACTGTCTAGTCATAAGCAAATCCGCTAGCTGCTCTCGGTAATTATGTATATATCTAATATACCAAACTATTAAATCAACTAGATGGTCAAAGCGACAATTCCCTATTTTAATGGCTCTGTACATGAAGGTTCCCGAATACGTGTTAAATTTTTTCTCCTTCTTAGTAGGATATTCTAAGGAACCCAAAGTATCAAATTTCTTTGCTTCTGCAAAATTAAACCATAATCCTTTGTCCAGAAGTTTATTAGCCAAGAAAGCTGCTCTTTGTTTTGCTTCTAAAAATAACCGAAATTGATCTCCTTGCACTTGAATCCCTAAAATTACAGGATAATTATCTTCCATTTCAATTACATATTTTACCTCACTTATACCACTTCCATTTGTGTAACCAGTCCCTACAAATACTTCATGACATTTTCCCTCTTCCCAATGTTTTTTTGGAGTCACAAGGTTAATACCGGGTACCCTATTTCCTATAGCAATGGAAAATTCATTAGCTAACATCGCATGTTTATGCTTAATATAAAAATCATGTAGTCTTAGTTGTTCAAGTTTGGGAAGGATTGAGTTTTTAGTATATAAATCATATGTGTCCTTTTGAATATCAATATCGACAGCAATTTGCTGGAGGCACCCAATAAAACAAATATAATCCTCTAAAATACTAGCGTGGTACAAATTTTTCTCACGAATAATCAAACTTAAATTCTGTAAATAATCAGCCAAATCTCCATAACTTAGATACTGCCAAGTTACATTACCGATATTTAATTGACTATCACGAAAGAAAAAAGGCCTTGAAAGACTTAACAAAAGAAAGTATTCATGAGCCATACTACATTGAGAATATTCTCTCAATTGTGCAAAAACCGGAATGCTTTTGACCTTATTCTCAATATACAGGATCTTTCTGTGACCTCTACCGTCTTTAAAATAAAGCGTCAAGTCCTTATTCTTCTCTTCTCTTTTTATACTTACTAGAAAATAGCGTTGATCTAAATCATCTATAAATTGTCTCAAGTAAGGTAGCAACTCGTTCTTATAATGAGAAAATAACCAGGATAAAAAATTACTATGAAATAATTCCTTTGAAGATAATGAAAGATGAAACATAGGAGAAGACGAAAGCTGGCGAACTATATTTTCTAGCATAAATCCCTCTCATAATTAAGATTGTAGAAGCTTAGATTATACATTAAGTTTTATAAAAATTATATAATAAACGCTTATCGAGAACTACCATCCCAATAAATGAGTACAAAAAAGGGTTAATGTATGATTGTTGTGGTATTTTTCTAGTAATTATCTTCAGTATAAAGACTCAGAAATTACACTTTTTAAACTTTGCTAATTAATTAGCAGTTGGATGGTCATCAAAGATCGCTTATTATTAAGATCTTCATATACAAAAAATGCCTTCAGTATCAATACCGAAGGCAAATCTTGATGAAACCCTTGTACTATTAGGGTAATGTAGTCACACATATGATTTTCACTATTAACTTTCTTTTATTTCACGCCTTATCTCAAATGATGTTTTCTAATTATATCGGCGTAATGATTTAAACCACGTTTTTCTAGTTCTTCAATGAATATTGGCCATGGGGGGACATTACTCATATAAGGTTTTTGACCTATTGACAAACCGCCACCTGGACCTGTCGATAATCCACCTCCCGGGCCTGTTGATAGTCCGCCTCCTGGGCCTGTTGATAGCCCTCCGCCAGAACCTGTTGATAATCCTCCACCAGGGCCTGTTGATAGTCCACCTCCTGGGCCAGTAGACATTCCTCCACCAGGTCCCGTTGATAACCCACCACCTGGACCTGTTGATGCTCCACCTCCTGGACCAGTAGACATTCCTCCGCCAGGTTCCGTTGATAATCCTCCACCGGGGCCCGAATGCTTATTTCTGTTCCACATATACATGACCTCCTTGTTTTTTTAACAATTAATAAGTCTCCTCTTCACCTGCGTTACAGCTGCAAATTCCAGTGCCGTTAGAAAATTCTCTTTACCATTTTCCATCTATTGACTAATACTGACAATATAAGAATAAGCCAAAACCATTTCGGTATTGCTGAAAACAAAATATTTAATACCATAATAAAACTGGTTAAAATTGCATCGATGATTTGTTCATATGATATTAAGAACATACGGATTTTCTCCCGATTATAAACGCTCCAAGCAAGACAACCGAAATCGTTACAAAAAGAGTTGCCAAGTTTATGCGGTATCCTTTACCCCAAATAGCTAGTCCAGCCTTCATAATTACCTCCTTTTTACCCCTCTAAGTTTTTTTGTAAAAAACCCGAGCCGCACGGGTCTATTTCTTACATTGCCTGTTCGGTATTGGTTCCGTCATCTTTCTGTTTGTTTTTACGTTCCCAATATGCTTTGTTTTGTTCCTCAGTTACTTCGAAACAAAATGCTTTTTGTCCAGGTGGCGGAAAAACTTTCTGGCCATTTCGAGTAATATATCTTCTACATATTTTTATCATGTTATATCATCCTTCCTGTTTAGGTATAAACCCCTTGTAGGAAGGCCATCATAGTGATACACTAAAATTATCATTTTCCTACGATGCAATTCTAGTGGCGGCTATCACATATTGGTCGCTAAACAACCGTTGGCCCTCTACAAGGCTTACGGTTTTTCTTTTTTTCCAAGTTCTATCCCTCCTTCTGATTTCAATTTTATTTTTGAAAACCATTTTTATTAAAAGGGCTCTCTTTTTCTGCCCTTAAAATAAACTTTCATATATGAATTGTCTTCCGCCATCCGTTAACTGTTCTTCCCGACGCCTTATAAGACGCAGTGAGTACAATTTATTTAGATGAGTACTGACAAGTGTGATCTTTTTATCAAACTGATCAGAAATTGCTCTAGCAGTAACTTCTTTTTGAAGATATACATGGTTTAGCAACTCCCTATGTGCGTCTGAAATCTTTCCTAAGAAATGCGTTTCACCGGTCTTAGTTCTTTCAACGATCCCCACCTCGAGACGATTAAGGGAATAGTCAATATTAAACCGATGCTCGTAAAGGTCTTCCATTAAATTTGTTAAAAAAAGAAATTTATCTTCCTCGTTTTCAATAAGATACTTTACTACCTTGGCAATGATCTCATCTACTCCGGAAGCATTAATCCCCTTTACTTTTGAGAAATCATAATAAAACACTGTTCCTTTTGGGTTTTGTGCGATCTGAGAAATTATTCTTTCTTTTATTGGTATAAGATATTTTCTAACTATGAGATTTTCATCGTCTAGTCCCGATTGATTAATCTTTACCAGCATCTCGATCCCTCCCCCTCATTCGGTTTCAATTATGATTTTGAACTCAATTAAAGTTTAAAACAGCTTGTTCAAGCTGTCAAGACAAAATCAAAACTTTATCTCTAAAAAAATATAGGTACCTGGATAATAATTTGAATCCTGATATTGAACAATGGCATCATTATAAATCAATAGATACCTCGATGAGTTCTCAAATAAAAAGAGGTTCCTTTAGTTCCGAGAAAGGATTTTTCCCTCACATCCGTTAACCCTACTCCGCGCTCTTCATCGGCTATTGAAGTGATTCCTTCTTCAAAAGCTAATTTAATTACTTCCAAGTGACTATGTGAACCCATTAATTCTTTCCTTAGATGAGGCCCTAGTGAATTAACAATACCTATTCCGTTATCGCCAATCCCAATGTTTACTTTGTTTGTTTTTGGATAGTATTGGATACATACAAAACCTTCTCCCTTGCTGTGATCAATAACATTAGCCGTTAGTTCCGAAACGATAATAGCGATTCTATTTGCAAATTTGCTTTGCATTCCATGTGAACTTAAAATATTTAAGGTTGCATCAAACACTTCCCCAACATCTTCTTCGGTTAGCAACTTCTTTATCTCTAACAATATTTTACTGGTGTCATTTCTATTCCTAGAAGATAATTGCTCAAGATTGCAAAAATCGTTGAAAGAGTTTCGTACACCTTCCGGGCAATGATTAAAAAAATCGATACGGGAAAGATAGGACAATAAATTCCCATTATTCATTGGGGGATCCAATTTTAAAATAAATGAACTATCTAACTTTTTTAATAGCTGTAGAAGTGAAATGGCTCCAATTGGAGAAACAAATCTCACATTAGACAGATCAATACATAATTCTGGAACCTCGTCTGTAAATATCCCATCAATTACTGGTAGAAAAACAGAGAACAACGTATCAATATCATGAATCGTACTCAAATCACCTGAATAACGGTATTTTTTCATAACCATTTCCCCGGATTTTTCATATAATACCTTATTTTATATTACCAACAGAAAAAACACAAAAGCGTAAAGCTTCGCCCACTATCTGCACAAAGGCCAGTTGTTTACAATTTTTAACATTATTAAATTTTTTTCATGGAAATAGATGCAAGATTGAATAAAAAATTTGCATCATTTTCATTAATAATACATGATTCATTTATTCAGACAGATGCTGGATTGATATTTATTATCCGGATATATGGGCGTTTCCCATCTTAATCGGTTGGGGGAGTTCCCCTTTTTCATAGAGACCTCCGTTACAGCTTTTTTGTACAGCTATTTATTACGCAATTCATTCACTAAAGAAATTTAGCATGCCTTCTTCAACCTTATTCTCCATCTTTTTATTATGTCTCTCAGGATCGTTTCCGCCTATTGACCTCGTTTAAAACTTTGGTAATGACTCCACCGCATCTACTAAATCTTGATAAGAGTCCTTTAAATACCTAGAAGTTGTAGCTATATTGCTGTGGCCAGCCAATCTACGTACTTTCTCAATATCATTTTCGGTTGCCTTTAAAATCCACTTACAAAAGGTATGCCTAAACATATGAGGAGTTAGTTTCCTTTTTGAAGTACTGTAGTTTTCGATCATGGTTTGAATCCCTCGAATCGAAAATTGAGGAGATCGCTGGCTGTAAAACACATAAGGTGATTCCGCTACATGTTCCTTGTCATTGGCTCTAATCATTCGATATTTTAGCCAATCTTGCAGCTCATTAAGCAATATGTTCGAAATGGGGACAGTCCTTACTTTTTTTCCTTTTCCCAATACGCGTATTCGTTTCATCTCTAAATCGATGTCAGATATTCTTAAATTTGAAACCTCCTCAACTCGTAATCCTGCGTAAGTTAGTAAATACACCATTGCTCGGTCCCGGCGATACTTTTCTTCTGGATCCACACCTCGACTCTTTACTGGTGTTTTTCTCATCCGCTGCAATAAATCCTCAAACTCTGCTTCCCTCAACCACATGATACTCTCATGATCTTCATCCGCTGTTTTCAGATCCTCGATGTCACTCATAGGATTATGCTTGACCTTTTTGTTCCGATGGGCCCAGTCATAAAAACTGCGCAGAGAATTCAACCGACGATTTATGGTCGATATAGCCAACGGCTTTCCTTCTTCCGGGCGCATCATTTTGCTAATCCATTTTCGAACATCTGTCTCGGTAACATAATCATGGGGCTGTATGTTAAGACCATCCAAAAATTTATGTAGATCATTCAGATAAGATACTACCGTGTGTTGCGACTTTCCCTTCTGATGAAGATGGTTTAGGTAATCCGTGATCATACGACCATCATCCCTTCACTTATATGACGAGTTTAAAGAATCAAAAACAACGTCTAGAACTATCATTTTTTCATCTTATATGCTGAGTATAACATAGGTTTACAGATTTTGAACGTATATAATGTTAATTATATGTCGTGTTAACCGAGATACAAATGCCTGAAAAAATAAGAGCATCCAAACACGAAATGATAAATTGGATGCTTTTTATGAAGCATTTTATATGATTATTAGGCTATCCGGAAAGTTACTTTCTAATCTTTTAGGGAATTTGGTCATTGGAATATTTCTTTCCGACTTGTGGTGTACCTAGTACCTATAAATTCCTTATCGGCTCTTTTTAAAGGGGAGAAAAGCATACCGAGAAGATGAGTAATGGTATCCCTCGATGGATGGGATTCCATTAAAAACCTTCCATGATGTCACAGAAGGTCTATGGGTAATCCCTATATAGCTGCTATCTTTAATCTTTAATTTAAAGTTAGCACCTTATTTCTTTTTCTCCTTTTCCTTCAGCAATTTGTTCATTCTATTAATGATTTTAAGAATACTCTCAGGTCCTATGCCAACTTGGACAGTGAACTCTTGTGTTTCTCCTTGAATAGACCAGCGTATTGTTTCACTCCATCCATCACAAACCACAAAATCTTCCCCAGCCGGATCGATTTCATGTTCCCAACGGCGCTCCAGAAGGTTCCGTTCTAGGTTTTTGTACACACGGGGGAGGCGCTCCATTCATGTAAGCCATGTAAAGGATTGGAAAGGTCCCCATCACCCGTATATTCAATTATTCCATCAGGTTTATACCGTAATCTATAATAGCCATAGGGGTAACCTGCTAAAAATTCAAGTTCAATCCAATCCACGGCCTTTCGTTTTTCCATAAATTCACCGTCCATTTAACGATCTTGGATTAAAAAATTATCTAGGAGAGAACCCTCCACCATAATAGACCTTATAATAAGGGGCGTAAAATCGTGAACAAACGTTATCAGGTTTAACTTTCATATAAAATACAATACAGGTATCCTTTCTTTGGTTAAAATGGCTACAATTACTGCAACGTCTAAATGAAGAAGGATAGGCGTTTTTTATTTTGGGTTTATTTAAAGAGGGGGAGATACTTTTTTTCTCTGGTTCAGATTTTACTGTACTTTTTTTCTTGGGCTTTGAATTCTTTACAGTTGCTTTTGGTTGTTTTTCCTTGCTTTCTTGGTTTCTTTCTTTCCGTTTATTTTTTAACTTTTCTATTAAAGGCAGATACTTTTCCTTAAAATAAGTAGATAGAATAGTATGTTGGATCTCAATTTTGGGATTCTCACAAGTGTAGGAGATATGATAAGTCCCATCCTCTTTAAATTTTATGTTTTTATGAGAAAAAGTCCGCTGGATCTCAAACGAAAAGGATCCGTCATGGTGAGAAAGACTAAAAAAACTTAAACGTCGGTTCTTTTTATCGGTGATTAATTTTTTGTCTATGATCAAATGAAATTGCAACGTGCTGTATTTCCCTTTTTTCTTTGTTTTAAATTCATGGGTTGTACCCAGATCTCTCAAGTCACCGGTAGTGATATTCTCCAACACAACATAATGGATTAAATCATTATCAGAAGTCTTTAATCCAGCCCTCGTTTTTACCATGGACACACCTCTAATCACCTTGATAATTATCTGTATATCTATAATTCAACTTCAATTCCATCTATCCTCTATCATGTCATTGTGACAAATACCTGGGCACTATTTTTACTTAAATTTTTATGTCATAGTCTACCAATCATTTGTTAGAATATTGGTAACCATCTCCATCCCAGGAGGAATTATTGTGACCAACAAGGACCGCATCTTATCCGTTATGACAACTCAAGAAATTTGTGACGATTGTCTATCCGATCAATCGGGGGTTCGTCCAAGACAAACTGTCTACTCCATTTGCCGTACGTTATCCCAAGAATCTGTCATTACACGTAATCAAGGAAAGTGTAATCTGTGCCGTAAACCAAAACTCGTGAGTCTACTTTTGTCCAATCAGTCCTCTAAAAAGGAAGTTGCATCGTCTTCACTGGACGTGAATAATGAACCAAGTCAAACTACAGATTGGTTCTGGGAAGGTAACGTACAGGCAAAAGTGGTTGGCTACCTTGTTAAGAACGGATACGATATTCGTAGTGTGTCTGACACCGCCTCGCGTGCACCTGGAAAAGACATTGTGGCTATCACACCGGATGGCAATGAGCTTTGGATTAGCGTGAAGGGATATCCTGAAAAAAGCCCAAACGTACAAGCTCGACATTGGTTCTCTCAAGCTGTTTTCGACTTAGTGCTCTACCGAGGGGAAGGTCCAAACGTTAAACTCGCTCTAGCTCTTCCTGACGGTTTCGTGACATACTTGAACCTGTTGCCGAGGATTAACTGGTTGAAGCAAACTACACCTTTTCAGGTTTTCTGGGTTTCCGAAGATGGTAAGGTTCGTAGGGAATAACTTAAGATAATTTCATAAAAGTAAAACATTCTACTATACATAGGAGATTTAGGACTAATGAAAGCATCCGAAACCAACTTTTTAAAATTTCTGCAAGGAACGAAGCAATTTATAATCCCGATTTATCAAAGAAAATACAGTTGGACGATTAACCAATGTCGTCAACTATGGAATGATATAGAGAGAGCAGCAGAAGATGAAGATATCAGGGGACATTTCGTTGGCTCAATTGTTTATATTGAGAAAGGGTTATATCAGATCTCTTCTGTTCCTCAATTACTTGTAATAGATGGACAACAGAGAATGACCACTTTAACTTTGTTCTTACTTGCTTTAGGAAAAGTCATTGATGCAAGTGAAGAAAAACATAACATTACCAAAAAGAAAATAATGAATTACTATTTAACTAACAGTGAAGAAGATGGAGACTTGTATCATAAATTAATTTTGACACAAAGTGATAAGGATACCCTAATTAATTTAATCTCAGAAAAAGAATTGCCAGAAGAGTATTCTCCAAGGGTCGTTGAAAATTATCAGTTCTTTTTAGAATCAATTCGTAAAAGCAGAGTTGATCTAAATAAATTGTATGAAGGGATTTCAAAATTAATCGTTGTAGATATCTCACTAGATCGAGATCATGACAATCCCCAATTGATCTTTGAAAGCCTGAACTCAACTGGATTAGATTTATCACAGGCAGATTTAATTCGTAACTATGTTCTCATGAGCCTTGAGCCAAAAGAACAAACAGCCCTTTACAATGATTATTGGTTTCCGATGGAAAAGAGTTTTGGTAACTCAAATGACTCTGCTTTATTCGATCGTTTCATGCGTGATTATTTAACGATGAAAACGGGGCGTATTCCCAATATCAATCATGTCTATTCGAGCTTTAAAGAATATGTTTATAACCAGAGAGAAATAAACATACATCAGATTGTGAAGAATATCTACCAATTCTCCAAGTATTTTGTAAAACTTGCATTCCAAAAAGAATCAGATAAAGAAATTAACAGGGTTTTAATCGATATTAATACATTGAAAGTTGACGTTTCCTATCCATTCTTATTGGAACTTTACGATGATTATGAAAGTCAACGGATATCTAAAATTGAATTCATTTCAATACTTAAATTAGTCGAATCCTATGTTTTTCGTCGAGCTATTTGTGGGATACCAACAAACTCCCTAAATAAAACCTTCTCAACCCTAGGAAGAGAAGTTCTTAAAAGCAATTACTTAGAAAGCGTTCGTGCCGTTTTTCTGCTTAAAGATTCCTATAAGAGGTTACCAAATAACGATGAATTTATAAGAGAGTTAATAATCAAGGATGTATACAATTTCAGGAATCGAAATTATTTATTACGAAAGTTAGAAAATTTCAATCGAAAAGAAATTGTGGATATTGAAACCTACACCATCGAGCATATCATGCCACAGAATAAAAATTTATCTTCAGAATGGAGAACTGATTTAGGAACTAATTGGGAAGAAGTTCAAAGAACATATTTACATACTTTAGGCAACTTGACTTTGACTCGCTATAACTCAGAGTTGAGTGATCGTCCTTTTATAGAAAAGCGTGACATGGATGGCGGGTTTGCAGACAGCCCGTTGCGCTTGAATAAAAGCCTCGCAAGATTGGATAAATGGAATGAAGAAGAAATCAATAAACGAGCTCGCCTGCTTGCAGATCTGGCAATAGAGGTATGGGAGTATCCTGAATTACCAGATGAAACTTTGACAAAATACAGGAAAAAACCTCTTGAACATGAGACTGTTGAATATTCCATCAATGACTATTCAGAATACTTGCAAGGGGATATCCTAACCTTATTTGAAGAACTGAGAAAGAGAATCTGTAATTTAGATAGTTCTGTACGTGAAGAATTTAAGAAATTATATATTGCATACAAAACCACAACAAACTTTGTTGATATCGTTCCACAAAAGAGCAGACTCAGATTAAGTATGAATATGCCTTTTAATGAAATCCAAGATCCAAAAGGAATTTGTAAAGATGTAACCAATTTAGGAAGATGGGGAAATGGTGATGTAGAGGTTGCTATATCGACCATTGATGAGATCGAATACACTATGTTCCTCATAAAACAATCTTTTGAAAAACATAGAGATGAAGATTAAAATATTGCAGATTTGTATGGATGGAAACCATGAAAAGACCGAGGGATCCTTCCTTCGGTCTCTTTTTTATAGGTATTGGTATGGATCCTTCGCTAGAGGTGTCAGCCACGATCCCGCCCCTTTATTCTTTCGGCTCTTCGATATCGAACCCACCATTAAGAATGAACTCCTGAAGCAATTTGTGTACTCTTATGTTGATCTTAAATGGTGGTATTTTTTCGTTTTCCAATTTTTCAAAGTATTCCTTTGCCTTGGCTTTGTCTACGGAAGCCTTCAAATCATCGAAGCGACCGAACTCATTGATGTTTGCCTCAGTTACATTTGCAGCCATGAGATTGCGGAGTTTCCTTTCATCCACCCCCAAGAATCGTGAAATACGGTGGATCTGGTCATTCTTTGCCTTGGATTGATATTCAGTGATGTAATCCCTGAAAGTTTTACCGCTTTCCATCCTGGCATTTCCGCTTTGTACGTCGTGAAGGAAGATGTTTGCATACTTTTGTTCTTCCTGCGTCAACATGGCAAATGACTTATGCAAATCATCAAGCGTCTTCCGCATTTCATCTTCATCTACATCATCTTGTTTAAGGATTTTCAGAAACTTTTCAAAGCGCGAGTTCATATAGTCCGAGTCGATTTTCCCGGTATCAATCTCCGTTAGGTAACCATCAATCTCGAAAGGAACATCGTCGCCGCCACCTCCGCCGCTGCCGCCGAACAGCTCTTTATAACGCATCGCCAAAACCAAATAGGTGTTTTCATCTAGTTTCATATCGACTTTAGTCTTTGGCTTGCCACTGCCATGGCTGAACTCGTACGTTGACTGATTCCATGTAAAGCCTTGAATTTTTGCAGCTTCCAGATAGTCGTTGAATGATTTGAAGAGAGATGCAAATTTCCCACGCTCAGAACGGTCATCCGGCAGCTTTTCAAAGTTCGGAATCCCGGAACGGGTGAACAGCTCGCTGATGTCATAAAAAATTGCATTCAGCTTGTTTAGATTGTACTCAAGCTTTTCTACAAATAATCCAATAGGCTTATCACCAGAATAGAGCTTCACAGCTTTTTCGATGTTTTGCTCCATCTTATGCGGATACCTGTAGTATCGTATGGTTCCAAAAGGCTTTTCCGTGCCAAACAAACGATTTGTTCGGGAGAATGCCTGAATGATATTTTCATACTCAAGCACCTTATCCATATAAAGCGTGTTTATCCACTTGGAATCGAAGCCTGTAAGCATCTGGTCGACTACAATCAGAAGATCGAGCTGCTTTTCCGGTTTTCTTTCTATCAATTGATATGGCTTTTTGTGAGCAAGCCGCGCAGCAATGTCCTTTTTCAGCTTATCGTAGCTCTTCAGACTAAATTCCTGTTCATATCTGGCGTTGTAATCCTCGATTATTTCAACAAGACCGTCCTCTTTAAAAGCTACTCCGCCGTTATTGTCGAGGCTTGGGTCAAACAGGCAGGTAACCTTTAATGTGGGCATGGCTTTTTTTATCATCCGATAATAACCGATCGCCTCCGGGATGCTGCTTGTAGCAAAGATTGCATGGAACTTGCTATTATGACTTAATGTTACCCAGTTGTCAGCAATGTCCTGAACTACCATGTTCTTATGCTCTTCAGTTTGATATTGGGATGTCGTCAAATAGTCCTCTATACCTTTGACATACTTTCCGTCATTACCGATATAGCCCGCCATTTTTACTTGAGAAGAATTCATGTATTTATAAAAGACTTCGCTCTTTTTAGGATCTGCAAGGGCTTCTTCAACGGTATCCGCTTTTGCCTGCTCCAAAGCAACAGCCTGCCGAACATCCTTATCTCTGTAGGTCAACACTTTGTAAGGATCAAATCCAAGGACATTCTTATCACGAATACCATCGGCAATGCTGTATCTGTGCAGCTCGTCACCAAAGATGGTAGATGTGGTGTTCATTTTCTTTTGGTTTTCATCCTGAATCGGCGTTCCTGTAAATCCAAAGAAAACGGCAGACGGGAAAGAGTCCTTTATATCCCTGAGCATATCTCCGAAGGTAGAGCGATGCGCTTCATCGACAATAAAGACGATTCTCTTGGACCTCATCATCTCAATATCATGAGCATTTGCGCCGCCCTCTTCGTCTTTGATATTGCTCATTTTCTGGATAGAGGTGACTATAAGCGTATTTGCCGGGTCGTCGCTTTTTAGTTTTGAAATTAAAGTAATGGTATCTTCAGTTGCCTGAACGGATTCATTTTCATCAGCAAAACCGCGATACTCTTTCAAGGACTGCGTTCCGAGTTCAATTCTGTCCATCAGGAAGATAACCTTATCAGCATCTTTCGAGTTTGCAATCAACTGCGCCGACTTGAAGCTTGTCATAGTCTTGCCGGAGCCTGTGGTATGCCAAATATATCCGCCAAGCCTGTCGCGACCATCCCAGTTGGTTTTGGAAACACGGTCAGAAATGGCGTTTGCTGCATAGTATTGATAGCTGCGCATAACTTTCAGCTCACCAACGGTGTCATCGGCGACGGTGTAAAAGCCGATAAGCTGGTGTGCCATCGGAATGGAAAGCAGTGAAGACGCAATATCTTTCCAGCCATTGATAGGCTCGTTATTAAAATCTGCCCAGTGGAAATAGAAATCCTTATTGAACTTTCCGTCCATTCCGGGATTGGCGAAATAAACTGTTTCTGCTGGTTCCATAGCAACAAAAATCTGAATCAGCGCAAATATTCCGGTGAAAATCCCTTCACCGGAGTATTTTTCTATCTGGTTATATGCCTGGCTGACCGAAACGCCGCTGCGCTTCAGCTCGATGTGAATAAGTGGCATACCGTTGATCAAGAGCATCAAATCACCGCGACGGTCATTTAAAATTTTGGACTTGCTCTTAAATTTTGGCTGCTGTGCGATTTGATAGCGGCTTTGTCCGGCAGCGATTTCACGGCGGTCATAAATCTTGAGGCTGACCTCTTTCCCGAAGTGCAGAGTGTCATCGGGATTATCACGAAAAACGGATATAGTTCTACCGTTGATAAAGCCGTTTAGTTTCAAAGGCGTCCGCAGCGCGGTGATCTGCTCCATAATCTGTTGCATCTCGCCGCTTGTCAGAGGGTAATCATTCAAACGGTCGATACCTCTGTTATTTTCAAAGAGAATATCCGCCCAGTTTTTTAGCAAATCTTCTTCAGAGGGATATTTCAGGACCTTGGGTTCCCAGCCTTTATTAGTGAGTGCCTCAATCAAGGCTTCTTCAAAATCAGATTCTTTATCAAAGACCATTGCGGTTTCACACCTCCTACACAAACATTTTTTCGAGCATAGCTTTCTTGATATTTTTCAACTTTTCTAACTGACGCTGATGAAGGGTGATGAGGTTGTCAAGATCGGTGAAAAAAGAATCGATTTTGTTTTGTTCTTCTTTATTTGGCAATACAAGGGGCATCTCTAAAAATGTATCCTCATGAATACGTTTTGCTTTCCTCGAACCGTTTGCGATCATCCCTTGATATTGATAGAAATCTTTTCGCGATACATACTCAAGAAAAAATTTTCCATTTAATTCTTTTGATATATCAAATGCAGGTAAGTCTAACGTTGATTCGTAGCCATCTAGTTCACTCGGGACAATTCCAAACGCTTGATTTAAGAAATCCAATTTCCCATACATAAATTGTCCTGATTTCCGAATAAAGTATTTTGTCGCTTCACTGCCTTGATTTATTTCTTCTTTCGGAACAATCCCTTTGCTCCACAATTTTACAGTAAGCTTTTTTGCTTCTGATCCATTCGAACCTGAAATTCTACTTTCTGTTAAATAGTCACCAACCTTACGCTGTTCCCAAGCATCCGTAAATCCGGCAAAACGAATTTCTGGAACATTGGCTCCGTTCTTCGGGAACATTTTATAGAGCATGGATTTTTTTACGATTACCAATTTGTCATACTTACGCTGGTGAAGGGTGATAAGTGCGTTAAGACATTCAAAAAATTCAACAATCCGAGTTTGTTCCTCGTATTTTGGAAATGTAACCAAACCAATCAATGCATTATCATCACTGACCTTCATATCGTTTTTCGCACCCTTATTTACCAGCGGCTTAAGATATTGATTTATGCGATAATCGTAGTCAAAATAACACTGAATAAAATTTGAATTTACGTTATTTTTAGGCTTATAAATAGCGTACAATGTTGAAACGATTCCGGGTTTTCCCTTGTTTGTCTTGATAATTCCATAGGGATTTGCCTTCAATGGTGATTTAGTATATACAACATCTCCATTATCAACTATCCCGTAATTTGAAACAGACGCTCCGGCGAATGAACGCCCTTTAAATTCAATTTGATTTATAATTCCCAAATCACCGGATACAGATAGAACATCACTCTTGGTGAAATCATCATTTGAATTTTTTAAGCTCGATGTATCAAGATAATCACTTAACTTACGCAGTTCCCAAGCATCGGTAAATCTAGCGAAGCGAATCTCTGGTTTTTTATCTTTTCTTGCCATATGATTCACCCTTTAACAGCGCCTGGAACTCGCTGAGACCTTTCATATCATACTCGTTGCCGACAAGTTCATCAATGAGTGCAGAGAGAGTAGATTCCGTTTCCTGTATCTCCGATTCGATCGCAGAGTATGTGACAGCGTATTTTTCAGAAAGGGCTTTGATTTTGTCTACCATAACATGAATTACCGCATTGGGAAGCTGCCTAATACTCTCTGTAAGCGGAAGAATCCATTTTTGCTCAAGCAGTTCACGCGCCTGTTCGTCTGAAATCGATTCAATGGTTTCCTTTGTTTTCATATGCAATGCTGCGGCATCCGCTTTTACCTGTGCTTTTACTTCCTTTTCTTCGGCCATTAGCCTGCTTACTTTTACAATTTTTGCTTCAAAGGATTCTTCTGGGAATTCAAAAGCGGATTGAAGCTCTGTTAAATAAGCGTTTACTGCTTTTTTACCATATGTGCCATCATTGCTTACTTCCATATTTGACCATACTACATCGTCGTGTGCGCTTATAAAGGCAAGTTTGTCGGCTTTCCTGGAAAGTTCAGCATAAGCGTTAAGAGCCTTAATTTCCTGGGTGTCCACTTCGGCATAGATTTCTTTGAGTTTATCACCGACTTCTTTTACAACAAACGCATCGCTGGAATCGTTTGTCACGCTTGAATTCCTTTCTTCTTCAGAAAATGAGTCGAGTATTTCATCATATTCAGAGGAGATTTCGGCAAGGCGGCCCTCTTTTTGTTTAAGTGCTTCATATTCAGCCGAAAGTAACGTCCGCTGAACAAGTTCAAACGGAATAACACGACCGATCCAACCGTCCTGCACCTCTTCATCTTTGCCGTCCTTCTTCTTGATTACTATGTTGGGATCAACTTTTTTAACAGCGTTGAAGCCCTCTGTCTGAATTACTTCCAGGTCAACAGATATTTTTGCCCACTCGTCATCAAGCAATTGATATGCTTCATATCTGTTAATAAGCGGAATGGAAGCAAGGCGGGCAAAAATGTCAGCACTCAAAACAACCTCTTCTTTTGAAATATTGAGGCTCAACATATTCGTTATAAGCTCGCTTTTCAAGAAACCGTCGAAGTCTCCGAAAGCATCCATGAAATTAGAAATAAAAGCTTTTACGGCGGGATGCTCATTGACAATCTGTTCAATATTGCCGGATGCCAATTCAGCGTAAGGACCTTCACCTTTTATAAACAATGCCTCATTCAATTCCGGGAAAGCACTCCAGTACTCGCCAAGTTCAGCAATTTCGCTCATGGGAATACCGCCGAACATAGAAGCATAGATGTCCCATTTTTCTGCGCCTTCAGAGGAATCAACATATCTCGGAATATTCAACTTGTATTCATTTCGGCGGATGTCTTCACGTCTGACTTTCCTTGAGAATTTGTCAATATCAGCTCTGGCAGTTACGGCATCAACGATCTTTTTAATATCAGACGCTCTGAGCTTATTGTTCTTGCCAGCTTTAATAAAGCCTTTGGATGCATCAACAATCAAAACATCGGTATTCTCACGCTTTTGCTTCAAAATCATGATGATTGTCGAAATGTCCGTGCCAAAAAAAATATTGGCAGGAAGCCCAATGATAGCATCAATGTGATTGCCTTCAATCAGATTTCTGCGAATCTCGCCCTCTTCACCGCCACGGAATAAGACACCGTGCGGGAAAACTATCGTCATGATGCCGTCCGACTTAATATGGAATAAGTCATGAAGAAGGAAAGCATAATCAGCTTTCGATTCCGGAGCGAGGCCGAAACGTGCGTAACGAGGGTCTGTTTCCTTATTACTCGGGTCCCAATGCTGAGAGTACGGAGGATTGGAAACAACTGCATCCACATAAAGTGGATCGTACGTTTCGACCGGATTGGCTTCATCAAAGTACGGCCAATCCTCTTCCAAAGTATCAGCATTGCGGGTTACGATATTATCCGGGAGGATACCGCGCATAACTAAATTCATACGAGTGAGGTTGTATGTATTCTGCTTCAGCTCCTGTGCATAGTATTTGATATTGTTTTCATCATCGATATGCTTCGCAACAGAACGCCCGATGTTTATCAAGAGGGAGCCCGAACCGCTCGTCGGGTCATAAATCTTGATTTCCGTTCTGTCCTTCAAATGGTCTGCAACAATTTCGGACATAAGAAGAGATACTTCATGCGGGGTGTAAAACTCGCCTGCTTTTTTTCCGGCATTGGCTGCAAACATGCTAATCAGATATTCATATATGAAGCCAATAACATCGTAGTTCTGCTTGCCATCCATAGGGATATCTTTAATTAAGTGAATCAGATCGCTGATAGCTTTTGTTCGAGATGCGGAGCTCTCACCGAGTTTGCTTAAACCGGTCTGCAAGGTATTAAATATACCCTCAAACACCTTCTTATGAGAGGGATTAATCAGACGGTTAAATGCTGACAAGGCATCCGTGACATTAGACACATCAAAATCTTTCCCCATTTTGAGCCAAGTTGAGAACAAGTCCTTGTAGGCAATAAAGTATCCGACATTTTCACGAATATAATTTACGGTTTCGGCATCGTCTTCAACAAGAGCCTCGATGTCTTCCTGGGTAAAGCTGTTTTCTTTCAGAAACTTTAACTCCTTGTCCGAAAGGTACTTGTAAAATATGAAGCCTAAAATGTAATCTTTATATTCGTTGGCCTCGATCTTTGAACGCATTTTATTAGCAGATTCCCATATTTTCGTGGCGAGTTGTTGCTTATTCATAAATTCTATATCCTCTTTGCATATTTTTTAATATATTTTAATACCAAAATGTTGTTTTCTGCCATTCCTCAAACTATTGCACTTTGTTTTCGTTTACCATCTCCATAATATCACCAATATCACAATTAAGCGCTTTGTATATTTTAGAAAACTAAAAACCTCATGAACAACTTGTTTGAACAATGGTTCCCATGGTATCCCATCCTAATATACTTATAGATTAATCGATAGATAAACGTCGTCCATCTCATCTTGAGTAATCCCGATATATCGTAGGGTTACAGAGGGAGAGGTATGATTCAATATTTTTTGGATCAATTCGATCGATCTTCCATCCTGATAGGCATGATAGCCAAAGGTTTTCCTCATAGAATGGGTCCCGATCTTTTCTTCAATACCAACCATTTCGGCTGCAGCATTCAAAATTTTATAAGCCTGAACCCGATTGATTGGCTGATTCTCCCCTTTACGAGAAATAAAGAGAGGCTGATCCATGGAATAATTCCGAGTCAACAAATATTCCCGAATCGCTTTCTTAGCATTATCCCCGATCGGAAAATTTTTCGCCTTTCCTGTCTTTTCCTCACGGAGCTCGATCCGATCTTTTACCTTCCCTCGAGGATCAATCACGTCCGATATTTTGAGATCTAATAGATCCGATATTCGGAGTCCAGAATTAATCCCTAAAATAAATAAACAGTGATCTCTTAAATTGGATCGTAAAACTCTTTTCATCGCTTCGATCTTTTTCTTATCGCGGATCGGTTGGACAAATTCCATATTTTAGGTGAATCTCCTTCCGTCGACTCTCTCTTTATGTATGAAACATATCTATATCTAATTTTACGATATGTTGCTTTCAAGGTCTATGAATTTTATCGCTTGTGGCGAAATTGAGAGAAAACCCAGTAATGACGCGGATTCGCCCATTTTTACCAATGCAACACAATTACATTGTGTTTCATTGGTAGACTGTTAATCAGAATTTTTCTTAATGATACAAAATAAAAATTATGTATGATTGTATGATGAATCTCATAAGAGTAACTTTTTTAATACGTTCATTGAATACGCATTTTTGAGACTGTATTCACCATTCACATGGGCAATTTTTGTAGTGTCTCAAAAACACTCATTTTTGAAACTGTACTTAAAGAGGATTTTAACAAATTGTGTTGAAAGTTTTGTGTGTTAAAAACTATGTAAGAGGTGAAATTATGCGAAAGAGTCCATATCATAAATACAAACTAATCTCATAATCCTTCTTGTGAGCAAGACAGGCTAATCAATAAAAAATGTGCTGCCTACTATGGCGATTGGAAACATCTTACTAATAGTATCCAAGCACATGACCTTGTGTTCCTTTACAGTGCGTAAAGGGAATTATCGTTATTAACAACAAGAAGCCGATTTTTCTTTTACGAAGAGTCGGCTTAATCTCTTTTATTGCATTAATTTGGAAGTATAAGTAAAACAAACTAAGAGGATATTAAAATCGAAAAATATTATCACTTTTCAAGTATCAGATTACAATATAGTCTCACATGAAATTACTATATATATCTACCTTCAGCATACTCGGGCGCTAATTTTCTCAATGTGTTATTGTAGTACCGCTTTAACCAATTATACTTTAGTAAAACTCCTGGATCTTGTTGCAACTTTAACTGGTCTAGTATTAATGTCCTTGTCATATCTAAAGCTTCAAAATAATGATATTCGTTATCTATTTCTTGCCATTGATACATATAATCAATAAAAAGTTGATGATCCTCATCTTTTTCTAAAAGCCCACTAAGATGTTCCAGTTCATCTTGTGGATCGTGAAGGGCATTTTTGATTCCTTCCTCTATTACTTTTGGATTCACGACAATACGGGGGTAGATTGCACGCCTACTTTCAAGTTCATAAGCTTCAATCATAGCAGGACCATATACAATATTATCATTATGATATAGTTCCCCAGAAGTAACACCACCTCGCATTAAAATACCTAATCCCATCATTTCCAATTGAAGGTGAATAATGTCAAGTAACAAATAAAAACTTGCTGAAGCCAAGCTTAAAGGATAAGAAATTACAATTGAGTCAGAGAACACTGATACTTCCTTACCCAATTCCTTCTGTGATAAGATCCCTTTATCATTGTCATGTTTCAAATCAGAAATGAATTCTAGTACATGGTGGAGATTTTTAGCATGCTTTGAATCACCTTGTGTTAACTTTACATGTTCTCTAAAACCAAGAATATCAATAAACGCTACTACACGATCTTCGTAATAATTCCCTATAGTCACCATTTAGTTTAGTCCCCCTTTTTATCATATCTCTGAGTAAAGAACCCAAGTACCTTCAATTTTCTATAATATTATCACAATTGGATTCATTATGTTTAAAGTAGATATATCTAGTAATTAAGACTTTTTCATAGACAACCTTTATTCCAACAAATAACCAAGGAATATTAACACCATATGTGGTGTTGGCATTTTGTTATATTAAATTGTTCTATTAAATACTTCTTTTATAACACCTTTTTAATCCTTAACTCCTGTATTTCAAATCCACTCTTCAAATAAAAGGATTTTAAATCTCCCCATGTAATATATTTGTCAGGTTTCAATGTTCCTTCTATACTTGTAGCTCCTTCCCTAATTGCGGAAGAACAAAGAATATTCAACATCCAACTACCGATTCCTTTTCTTCTTATTTCAACTCTGTTCAAACGAATATCTATAAGATGTGCAATTTTCGAATTTGAAATACGATAGGCCGCTAAACCAAGTGTCATACTATCTGTTTTTAAATAAAACAACCCACCCTCGTATTCTTCAAGAAAAAGATCCTGGTATTTATGGTGTCTATAAATTATTGGTTCCATTTTTTATTCCTACTCCTTTAAATAAAACAAAACTTGAAAAATTTATATAGATCTATTATTGTAATAAACTCAAAAAAAAAATAGAAAACATTCTCGGCATTGGATAACACTATGTTCAAAATACATTTAATTTCTTATTAACAGCTACGTTTCCATTTTGTTCGGCTTAAATACAGACTCCATGTTTTAGGTTCCTCCAATCCTATCTAAGAAAACTAATTACACCATATGACAAGGACAAATGCCAAGACAGAGCCTTTTTAATTCTTCCTTCCATATTTGAACGTTTTTTCTTCTATTTTAATCCAAAAAAGTAGGGGTGGCATATGTTTTTATTAATCATCGTGACTCTATGTCACTGTAGTCACTTTTAGTGACGACATAAATATCTTAAAGAGTCAATGATACCAAGCGATATAGAATTCAGTGACGACAATGACGACTTTTTTTTACAACAGTTATATAAATAATAAAAAATAATATTTTAATCTATTTTTCATTTTTTTATTTTATTTTTTTCGTACGCAATAGAATATAAAAACATCGTCACTGTCGTCACTAATTTTCAAAATAACAGTAATATCAATGATTTACTCAGTGACGACTCTTAATAATAACCGTCACTAAAAGTAACGACGTTCGAAAAGAATTCCAAAAAAATTCAAATTAAAAAAAGAGGGGGGCCCTCTTTTTAGATTTTCCTGAACTCAAAGTATCTTTTTCCATTTGATGATCCGTGTAGTAATTCAATTTTATCTTGTTTTTTTAAAGCATCTTTAAGTTGCTTCAATTGTTTACTTAGTGATGCTGGTGATTTAAAGGAGTACTTTATTTCTCTTTCTCTAGCTAATAGACTTAATGCCTTGTGCAATTCTGATGGCTCCAACTTCTTGCCATAACGATTTCCGTCCTCCAAGAACATTTTCAACAGTTCGGTTAACGGATCGTCTGTTACTAAGAACTCGGCTTGGAGCTTTTCAAGTTTAGGCACCAGGAAGTTTTGGATGATCGAATCTACTCCTTTTATTCCACCAGATTCAACTTCTTCTGCGAAGAATTTTTCCTTAGAATAATTGGTTCTTGCCACAACGGTCATAAAGTTTGCGAAATCTGCGATGCGGAAGCTTGTCTCATTATCCGGTATTCCCCAGCTAGAAATACTCTTGATAATATCTTTGGACATATATACAAATTCGGACCAAAGGTCATTGCGAAGACTTGAAAGTTTTCTTATACGTGCCGATTCACCCTTTTTGTTTATAATTTTATCCAGTTTTATTACAAGGAGACGATTGGAGATATCATCTCTCTTGAACTGAGGTGTCCGAGCAGTTAACATGGTAAAACTGATAATTGGATATTTGGCCATTTCGTTGGTTGTAAACAGCTTCCGGCGAGGAATAATGCCACCTGTGGCAATCGTACATAATTTGTCTACCAACCAAGGAATAGGGGTATCTAAGTTATCCAACGTCACAAACGACTCAGTTGTAATCGCTGTATCTACAGCCTCTTCAGATCTATTATGGTTCGAAAGGCCGACGACATCAGCCATGTCCCCAAACATCCATTGCAAAAATTGTCGTGAATAACTACTTTTCCCGCTTTGAGTTTCGCCAAGAAAAAAGAGGAAAGGTCTTGTCACCATGATTTCGCGGAAAAATCCGGATAATATCCAACTTTGAATGGTAAAAATCGATTCGTGGCGATTTAAAGGATTATCTTCCTCTTGGAAATTGGCACTTAATAAGTACTTTTGAAAACAACCTTTTTCGTAGTTATCTTTTAATTGCCATGGCATCCAATCTGAATTAGCAAGGAACAAAACCTCATCTGTACCGTTTGGGACAGTTTGTACCCTATCACTTGTGATCTTTACAATATGTCCGTCAAACATATCAATGTATAAGGTATTAGTTGACTCGTCGTAATAGGATAGTTTTCGGATCTTTACCTTTGTCCCATGTTTGTAAGCATATGAGCGGACTCGGGCGATCAGGTTTGCCGTGAAAGAATCTGTTTCTGGAGTGTTAGTTTCATTTGCCACATGATACTCAAAGGCCTTTTCGTCAAGGTGCATTAATTGAAGAGCACGATTCAAAAAATAATACATATCCCCGGTATTCGCTCTGAAAAAATCTCCGTTTTCCGCAAGATGTTGGATCAGAGCTTGTTGTCCAAGCTGGACTTTAACTGCCTTGGGATTATCGCTGATCTGAATTTCGAGTATTCGACGAGCAATTTCGGTTGATTCTGCTTCCAGCATCTTTTCCTTTTTCCGGACTTTTTCTTCTTCCTCAATCCTTAATTTTTCTTCTTTCTTGCGTTTCCGGGCTAATTCCTCAATTTTTTTCCTGTAACCCGTGACAGCGAGCTTAAGATCCTTTTTCATACGACCAATAAGACTCTCGTATGACGCTATCTCATTTGTATATAAATCCAGCATTGCTTCGATAATATGGGGTTTATTGACAATGCTTTTATCATTTTGTACTTTTGCTTCGGCAATTGCCTTTGCAACAACCAATACATGTTCATTATTTCCAAATTCTAAATCCTGAAAACTCTTCGCTTCCCCAACCCACTTGCGGACTTTATCAGTGAGCAGAGTGAGAGATTTTTCCCGACCCTCAGATTGAATGGTAGTCTCAAAGTATTTGTTTAGGTCTTTTTCCTGTACGTCCATCTGTATAAACTTGGCATTGGTTAGATCTGCACCGTATTTTTGTATGGCAGCTTGTCCAGTTTGATCATTGTCAAACCAGTAATATTTCGTTTTATCTGACTGATTCAGCAGCGTTACAATGTCCTCTGTCAATCCATTTGTACCCAGGATAGCTGTTGCATTAAGCCCACTCAAAAGGCCCGTTAAACAGTCAGGAATGCCCTCAAATACATGTATATCCTGGCTATCATTTATTTTGATTGCATCAGCATTAAATAGACTCATGGTACAGGAGTTGTAAAACCGACCTTTTTTTGTGGTATTATCGGGGATCCGTCCTTGGAATCCTATAATCGATCCCTCCTGGAAAACGGGGAACACAATCCGATTGTACATTGGTGTCTGTTGACAGCCTTTTACATTGATGTTGGCTAGGTTGCAAGCCCCCAACTCTTCGAACGTTGCATCCGTAGCTTTAATTAGATCTTCATTATGATTGTTTTTGGGAGCATACCCGATCAAAAGTTTGGTAAGGAGATCTTTATCCAGTAGCCCACGATTATCAAGATAATCCCGAGCTTTCTTTCCTTCTTCACTCCATAATTTCTCGTTGTAATAGAGCGCTGCTTTAAAACGGATCTCGTTTTGCCGTTCGATTGGTAATGTTAACGTTTTGACAACAGGAGGAGGAGCAACGGATATTTCAGGTCTGGATACAGCTAGTCCTTCCAAGTAATCAAAGGCTTCAACGAAGCTAATATTGTTTATCAACTGGACCAGTTTAATAACATCTCCATGTTCTCCGCAACCCAGACACTTAAATTTCCAACCTTGGTTGCCGTGAAAAATCGAAAAGGAAGGGGTGCTTTCGCTGTGGAACGGGCATAGAGCAAAGTGACTCTTTCCGGTTCTTTGTAGGTTCAAACCTAGCATATCGGCAACTTCTACCAGATTTACTCTTGATTTCAAAGATTCAATTTGGCTATCTGTTATACGACGACGAGGGTGTTTAGTGATCGATACCAAAGGGGTTCTTTCGTTGGCGACTTTTACCATAAAAAATCCTCTCCTTTTATGCACCCCCCATTCATCAATCCTTCAAGTAATATTTTTCTATTACCTTTTAACGCCGTCTTTCTAAGTTCTATTCCATCTGATCTTATAATCTATAGATACTATTGCAACAAAATGGGTAATTTCCACCAATTGCATAATCGTGAGATTTCTCTATCTTATTTGGAATAGCGGGCATTAAGGATAATGTTAGGGCATATGTTGGAGATCGGATCCCCAACTAGCTACAAATATTAAGCTTTAATCGAGATTCTATTGCCTTTCGAAGATAAATTACTTGTGCTCTTTACACACTCACGTAAGATCGGTTGTAAAAAACTCTGAATATTCTTCGTGGCTTGGAAATCTTTTTTTGCTTTTATATCAAATCTCTTAGAACAATCAGTTTGATAATTCAAGCGATTATATTGAATACTTCATGATATAAAACATTTCACTTGAGCTGCTTCTTCTTTCCTTTTTTCTATCCATCGGATAAAGTCTTGCTTGTCCACTCGTTTTGAATTTCCAATGCTGAAACTTCGGATTCCTCCATTGGATTCCCTCATTTGAAACAATTCATATACACGACGGCGGGAAATATGTAAATATGATGCTATATCCTGAGCTGTAAGAATGTCTGGCAAATCGTCAAATACCACACAATCACCTCCTTCATTAATTGAAGATAAATAGAGATAAATAAGGGGTAAGCTTACTTTATCTCAACTCTTGTTGTTTGCAGACAATGATCTGTTTAAAAAAATATAATCATCAATATTCAGGTTTTCTTGCCGGCATAGAAAGAGCATCCCGATGAACAATTTGGCTCCACCACTTTTTTCACCGTTTAATACTCGATATAAATACGAGTAGTTTATGCTCAATTGATTAGCTAATTCAGGAATACTCCAGCCTCGATTTTCAGCCAACTTTATTAATGCATCTGCATTAACCTGCATCCCTTTACCACCCCCAACCATTGTCTACTGACAATACAAATGTATCATGTCCACGGACAATGATCAACACCTTTATTGTTTGAAGACAATATTTTTTTATACGATATTGTCTGCAGGCAACCCTTTAGAGTAAAATAGTATATAGAAAGGAGTGGAATAAATGAAATTTGATAAAAAACAATTTGCCAAGTGGTTAGAATTAGCGAAGGGGAAAAGATCAATAAATAAATATGGCAACGATTCAGAAGTTGACCCTGGGTATATATCTCGTTATTTGCGTGGACTTATAGATCAAGCACCTAGTGCCAATATAATTAAAAAACTCGCCTTAAATGCCCACAATAATATATCTGTTGAACAACTATTAGCAGCTGCTGGTTATTTGGACTTAATTGATCTAACTGGCATGTTCGATTATGTAGTCCCAAAAGGTACCATTGTTGATTTTGGTACTATCGTTCGCTCAACTGATCAAGCCAAATCCCTTTATGAAATAATCCAGATGTACTTATCTGATGAAGTATCCAACTTAGATAACATAAAGATTCAATATGATTACCTTAAACAACACCTTTATATTTCCTCAATACCTAAAAAAGAAGACTTCAACGACACACCTCAATCAAGCTTATTCCTTCTTGAATTTGAAAAACTTAGCGATGAGGATAAACAGAAAGCCATTGAACACATTAAATTCCTTCAACATTTGGCTAAGCAAAAGAATGAAAGGAATGAATAGATTAACGCCTAATCAGGCTCTTCTTTTTTTAAAATAAACAAAACTAACTTTCCTAAATTGGAACATGTGTTTCAGCCGGCTAATATACCTTTTACTTTTTTTGTAGTTAGCAAATCCCTATCTTATTGTGTGCTGGGCACCCATAGAACGGTGCAAGGAAATTGACAAAAAATTTGTGAAAGGAATGATAACATGAAAGGGCATTTCTACAGACCTCACTGCAAGTGCGATGGAAAGAAAACTAAAAAGTGTTCCTGTGGTGCAACATGGTCGTATATTGTAGATATAGGAATTGATCCGAAAACAGGGAAAAGAAAACAAAAAAAGAAGGGAGGGTTTAGAACCAAGACAGATGCCCAAGAAGCAGCTGCTCTTTTAATTTCTGAATTGTCGCAAGGTACCTTTGTCGAGGAATCCAATATCACCTTTGAGCAGTTTTCAGAAGAATGGCTGGCCATGTATGAAGCTACTGGCAAGGTGAAGGTAAGCACGATTCGTGTCAGGAAACATGAAATATCTCGTCTGATGGATTACTTTGCAAAGCTAAAGTTGAGAGACATCACTCGAAAGAATTATCAGAATGCCTTGAATGATCTCAAGAAGCGCGGTTTTGCGGACAACACCTTGGATGGAGCTCACCGTACAGGTCGAATGATATTCAAGAAAGCTATTGAGATGGAATTGATCAAGAAAGATCCAACCGAGTATGCTGTCGTTCCGAAAACAAAAAAGACCATTGAAGAACTGGAAAAGGAAGAGGAACAAATTAAATACCTTGAAAAAGAAGAACTGGCTATCTTCCTCCGAACAGCTAAAGAAAAAGGCCTTGAGAAAGACTATATCATCTTCCTCACCTTAGCTCATACGGGAATGAGAGTTGGTGAATTATGTGCTTTAAAATGGCGTGATATTGATTTCGATAACCATACATTGTCCATATCTAAGACCTATTACAATCCATTAAATGTTATTAAGAACTACCAATTGCTCCCGCCTAAAACATCTACGAGCAAGCGGACCATAGACATAGCTCCTATTGTTGTCGAAGAACTGGAGAAGCATCGAACAATACAAAACAAAGTTCGGATGAGATACCGGAATAGATACCATGACCAGGACTTTGTATTTGCGAAAATGGACGATGGGAGTCCCGGTTACCCGGAATACATCAAATTCATTGAAGGTCGCATGAGACGCCTTCTAAAGCTCTCTAAACTCAATGAAGAACTTACCCCTCACTCCCTACGGCACACACACACTTCGTTGCTTGCCGAAGTTGGAGTAAGCCTACCGGAGATCATGGAACGTTTGGGTCACAAAGATGATGAAACCACCAAGCACGTTTACCTTCACATCACAAAGACCATGAAAAAAGAGGCCTCTCATAAGTTTGCCCAACTCATGGAGAGCCTCTAATTTTTTCGTTAACTGATGTATAAAAAATTAAAAGCACCTGCCTAATGAATGGCAGGTGCTAACACGATAAACTTATGCGAAGTAGACTCCGCCATTACAAACCGGGCGAACCGATTTTTTCCTTAAAATGAATTCTACGCTAACTAAGCTATAAAGTCAACTAGTTTAGCAAAGTATTTATAAACAGCTATTAATCCATCTTGTTTATCATATGCACTTGCTTCTTTTTTGGCTCTATCTAACAATTGTTTAAGATCACTATATCTTGCCTTTTTGATACCCTCGCTACCGATAAATGTATAATGGACATAAATCAACGCAGTTAAGTCATGGATTTTACGATTTGATAAACGCTTTTTCCTAGATGAAGGTGATAACCCCTCTATCTGTTTTGTGAATTCAGTGATGGGTTTTACTATTTTATGTTTTTCAATCTGATTTATACTTGTTATATCCATTAATATAGGACTATTATGTGCTGCTATATTCCTAACATTTTTTACATACTTCAATACTTGTTGAATTTCTTTATATGGTGCAGGTTTACGTTTCCTTCCATAATAAAATTCAACGAAACTAACAAAATTTCCAAATGTCATTACCTCAAACAACACCCAAATTGGAGGGTTGGCATGATGTTTAACATATAGGCCGTAGTTATAATGACTCTCTTTTTTTAACGTACGCATGTAATCATCGATAGAACTGCCATCATGAGCTAAAAAATCTGTAACAACACTATAACCATCTTCGCTGGGATCGTTTGTTATATCAGTAAGAAGCTTCGTTTTAATTGAATGTTCAATATCTAAACTCATGTGCAACACTAAATATCGCAGACGCATATCTAAAGTTGCCAAGTCTTGCAAGAGTTTGAAATCCAATTTAATATATTGGCCACGATTATTTTTTTCAAAGTTCTTTCTATATGCTGTAATTTTATAAAAATAATTAGAGGTTTGAAGTATGTTTTTAGCGTCTTCTTTTGAGATTAAACCAAACTTTACATTTTTCTCCTCTAAGTGCTTAATCATGTCGTCAAACCCTATTTTTCTCTTGACTACTTTGCTCGTAGCCTCTGTTGTCATACTACCACCTCCAATCTTTTTCATCTATACGTAATCATATATAAATAAAAAAAAATTTGGAAGTATATTTTACATAAATTCTTTTTTACATTAATTCTTGTACCAGCTGATTAAAAAAGAGGCCCCCAAAAAGTTCAAAGAACTCAATGGAAAACCTCTTTTGTTACCCATTTGTTACCTTTAAAGCAATACCTAGGTATAAACCCTTAATAATTCAGGAGTTTAGGGCGTTTCTTACATCATGCCGCCCATTCCACCCATTCCGCCCATATCAGGCATTCCAGCGCCTTTTTCTTCAGGCTTATCAGCGATAACTGCTTCAGTAGTCAAGAACATAGCTGCAACAGATGCTGCGTTTTGAAGAGCAGAACGTGTAACTTTAGCAGGGTCTACAATACCCGCTTCGATCATGTTTACCCATTCGCCAGTAGCTGCGTTGAAACCAACACCAGTTTGTTCGTTCTTGATGCGCTCAACGATAACAGAACCTTCCAAACCAGCGTTGCTGGCAATGATGCGAAGTGGCTCTTCAAGAGCGCGAAGAACGATTCTTACACCTGTGGCTTCATCGCCTTGAGTTTGAACAGACTCAACAGCTTTTACAACGTTGATTAGAGCTGTACCACCACCGGATACGATTCCTTCTTCAACTGCTGCACGAGTTGCGTTTAGAGCATCTTCGATGCGCAGCTTCTTCTCTTTTAATTCAGTTTCAGTAGCTGCACCCACTTTGATAACTGCTACGCCACCAGCTAATTTAGCTAGGCGCTCTTGAAGCTTTTCTTTATCAAACTCAGAAGTAGTTGTTTCTACTTGAGAACGGATTTGCTTCACACGAGCATCGATGTTAGCTTTTTCGCCAGCACCTTCAACGATCGTAGTGTTTTCCTTAGAAACAACTACACGGCTAGCTGTTCCAAGATGTTGGATACCAGCAGCTTTAAGATCTAATCCAAGATCTTCAGTAATCACTTGACCACCAGTAAGAACGGCAATGTCTTCAAGCATTGCCTTACGACGATCACCAAAGCCAGGAGCCTTAACAGCAACAGCTGTGAAAGTTCCGCGAAGCTTGTTAACAACTAGAGTTGCAAGAGCTTCACCTTCAAGGTCTTCAGCAATGATTAACAAAGGCTTACCTTGTTGAACAACCTTCTCAAGAACAGGAAGGATTTCTTGAATACTAGAAATTTTCTTATCTGTAATCAAGATGTAAGGATTGTCAAGAACCGCTTCCATCTTGTCAGTGTCTGTAATCATATAAGGAGACACATATCCGCGATCAAATTGCATACCTTCAACCACGTCTAGTTCGGTGTTGAATCCTTTAGATTCTTCAACCGTAATTACGCCTTCTTTACCAACCTTTTCCATAGCCTCTGCAATTAAAGCACCGATTTCATCATCAGCAGCAGAAATCGCAGCTACTTGTGCGATAGATTCTTTAGTTTCAACCGTTTTAGAAATAGATTTGATTTCTTCTACTGCTGCGCGAACAGCCTTCTCGATACCCTTACGGATTACCATAGGGTTAGCTCCGGAAGTTACGTTCTTCAAACCTTCGCGAATCATAGCTTGTGCCAATACAGTAGCCGTAGTTGTACCATCACCAGCTACATCGTTGGTCTTAGTAGCAACTTCTTTAACTAATTGAGCACCCATGTTTTCAAATGCATCTTCTAGTTCGATTTCTTTCGCAATGGTTACACCATCGTTTGTAATAAGAGGAGAACCGAACTTCTTCTCTAATACCACGTTACGACCTTTTGGTCCAAGGGTTACTTTTACGGCATTAGCTAGGGTATCCACACCGCGAAGCATAGAACGGCGTGCTTCTTCACTAAATCTAATATCTTTAGCCATTTAAACTTCCTCCTTCTGATCTATGTAGTTCGAATCTATTTGATTTCATCCGTAACAAGAATGAATCCTTCTCAAAGGATTCATTTCCCTATCGGGGATTAGTAGCTTATTGAATAATAGCTAGAATATCGTTTTCGCGCATAATGAGTAATTCTTTGTCATCGATTTTCACTTCAGTTCCAGCGTATTTAGAGAAAATAACCTTATCGCCTTCTTTTACTTCAAGAGCTACACGTTCTCCATTTTCAATACGGCCAGTTCCAACCGCTACAACGCGGCCCTCTTGAGGCTTTTCCTTTGCTGTGTCTGGTAGAAGAATCCCGCTTGCAGTCGTTTCTTCTTTAGCGATAGCTTCGATAACCACACGATCACCTAATGGTCTTAACACTGTAGAACACCCTCCTTAAGGACAATTGCGTTTTTTATTAGCACTCGGTTTGTATGAGTGCTAACACAATTATTATATTAGTCATTTTTCCCATACTTTGCAAGCCCTAAATTAGATTTTTTTTGTAAAAATTAGGTTTTTTCCCTTCCCCATTCTATCCAATCTACTACATCTTCATACAAGAACGTGGAATCCGATTGTTTTTTCTTTAACGGCACAGCAAATTTATTAATGGACAAAAAAAACGGTGAAACAACTCATTTCACCGTTACTCATCCGTATAGATCGTGGCAAACTCTTCTTCTCTTTCTTGATCCCTTTTCAGCTGTTTCCGGTAAATTATCTTGGATAGCCAAATACTAATTTCATAAAGAATAATGATGGGAATTGCTACCAAAATGTTAGATAAGAAATCCGGCGGGGTAATCACAGCAGCAATCACTATGGACAAAAAGATGGCATACTTGCGTAAATGAACCAATATCGGTGGATTTACCACTCGAATGGTAGTCAGGAATAAAATGATAATCGGCAGTTCGAATAAAAGACTTACAGGCACTATTAAATTAAACAAAAATTGAAAGTATTGAGTTAATCCATAGGTCTCCTCTGCCCCTAAGATGTTGGAGAATCCAGACATAAATTCAATGATCATGGGGAAAAGAAAATAATATCCAAAAGATATGCCCAAGATTAACAGAAAAAAAGCAAAGGGGATGTAAATCACGATGGCTTTTCTCTCCTCTTCCATTAATCCAGGAGAGATGAACTTCCATATATGATACAAAATAATGGGTAGTGTTAAAACAAGGGAAATAATAAAAGCAACTTGCATATAAATCCGTAAAGCATCAGAGAGTCCAAATACGTGCCATGATACCTGAGCCGCAACCGGGTCTTTTTTTATATGTTCAACCACAGACTCTGCCGCGAGAAAACCCATAGCCATGGAAATCACAAAGCTTGTAACGACCCAAATAAGTCTCCTTCTCAGCTCTGACAAATGCTCAAACACAGACATTTCTTTTTCAGTCATCAACACTTTCAACCACCGGTTCTGTATTTTTCAAGAAGTAAATGAGAGCTTGCAGTTCAATACTTAAATCAATATGATGGATCTTTATCTCTTCAGGAACCTGCAGTCGTGTCGGAGTAAAATTTAAGATCCCCTTGATTCCTGCTTTAACCAATTGATCCGTCACTTCTTGAGCTGCATGTACAGGTACGGTCAAAATAGAGACCAATGCCTCTTCTTTTCGTATGATTTCCTCCAGTTTACCCAGATCATAAATAGGTATGTCATTAATATGTTGCCCTATTTTATTCGGATCGCTATCAAATGCAGCAACAATCATTGAATTATTTTTGAGAAAGTCGTATTGCAATAATGCTGTACCTATATTCCCCACACCGACTAAAATAACATATGTTGTATGATCCTGCTTTAAAAACTCTCGCAAAAATTGAATAAGGTAATCCACATCATACCCATATCCCTTTCTGCCCAACGCTCCTAAATAGGATAGATCCCTGCGAATCGTAGCCGGATCAATATTCAGAGACCGACTCATTTCCGCAGATGAAACTCTCCGAATCCCCAACGAAGAAAGTTTATCCAGATAACGAAAATAGATTGGCAATCTTTTCGCTGTTACTTTTGGAATGACCTGATTCATTCCTCTCCCTCTCTTCTTGTTCTATTTGGTCGTGTACTCCGTTGATTCAACCCTTTTTCACAAGCTCTTGTTATCCCCTCTAGGGGCTTTTTCTATTTGCTTGTGCACTACGAGGAAGCCCCCTTTTAAAAATACTCAATAGGGGGCATCTCTATCTGATTAATTTAACAAGTATGAAAGCCTCCGTAACCAATGGAGATGATATCCTGTTCCTCAATCTTTTCGCCTGCGAGGATTCTCGGTAAAAAGACATCAAAAGATGTATAGGGATCATGCATGACACAGCCTGGTAAGCCCATAATCGCCGTATCCCCAAAGTATGCAATCAGAAGCATAGATCCCGGAAGCATAGGAGTCCCATATCGTACGACCTGGGCACCGATTCCTTTAATGGCACCCGGCGTTCGATCATCAGGATCAACCGACATCCCGCCAGTTACAAGAATAAGATCAACCTCTTGCTCTAAGAAATAGCGGATTTCTCGTTGAATGAGCTCTGTCTCGTCATTAGCCACACGCTGCTCGATCACATCCGAACCGTATTCTTGTAGCTTTTCCCTCAAAATGGGGCCAAACTTATCTTGAATTCGACCCGTGTAGACTTCACTTCCTGTCGTGACAATGCCTACTCTTTTCTTTTCAAAAGGCTTGACATAGATGGCGGGCATTCCTTCAAACCTTTCAATGGAAGCGATCTTTTCTTCCTCAATGATCAGAGGAATCGGTCTTAGCCCAGCTAAGGGCTGATCTGCCTTGACTACACGATTGCCGAAAAGTGTAGAGACCGAAATCCCATCGATTTGATTAGCCCGATATATAATATTCGGATTTATCTTAAGCAGACCATGAACCGATGATTTCAAGGTCATTTTTCCTTCCACAGGTCCCGTCATATAGACCTGATCTCCCGCTAAGGCAAGCGCCATTCGCTCTGCAGCCTCGTTCTCATGAAGGAATCCCTCAGGTATATCCATTATGTAAATATGCCTTTTTCCGATATCTAAAAGATGCGGAATATCCTCTTCTGTAATCGTATGTCCCGCCCTAAAAGCTCGACCTTTGAACTCCCCTGGAATAATGCGGGTCAAGTCATGACCAAGCTTCATTCCTACAGCATCTTCCACTCTAACTTCTTTTAGATAGGACGATTTCACCACGTTTCCTCCCTAGTAATGGAGCCTTCGCCAACATTTCCTTGAATGATATTTAGAGCATGCGGTATCTGATCAGAGATGCCTGTAAAGCATTCTTCAACCCCCTTTGGATTACCAGGGAAGTTGATCACTAAGGTATTCCCTCGGGTCCCGGCAATAGCTCGGGTTAACATAGCTCTCCGAGAATTGACCAGTGAGGCTCTTCTCATCTCCTCTGCAAGACCTGGCACATGGCGATCAATGATCATTTCTGTAGCCTCAGGCGTCACATCCTCCGGACTTAATCCCGTCCCGCCGACCGTTAACAGCAATTCCACTTTTTCTCGATCAATGAGTTCAATCATCGCTTCTTTCAGAAATTCAATATTGTCTGGCACAACACGATGAATGTAAATTTCACTATCCAAATCCCTCTTTAATAGTTCAACCAATTTTTCTACACTATCATTGTTTCTTTCACCACGGTAGATAGAGTTGCTTGCAGTCACGACAGCAATTTTATGTATAGACATGGAATCCTCCCAACAAAAGAATAACAAGAATCAATTTATATTGTACAATATTTCACAACTTATTGCTTCTCGATTTTGCACATTCCATTATTTCCTCATCTGTAATCAGCATATCCACTTGAATATCATGCCCTTCTGTAGGCACCTGCTCCACCATCTGTTCGGTAAAGCAGGGAGCTAACAATGGCGGAAGCTGGGGAAGACTGGCTAAGAATCGATCATAATAACCTCCGCCATATCCTAAACGTCCGCCCTGCCGATCAAAAGCTACACCAGGCATCAAAATAAGGTCAATGTCTGCGGGATCAACCACTGTACCCTTTTCCGGATCCGGTTCCAAAATGCCGTAAACACCCGCAATCAATTGATCCCATCCTTCAAATGGATAGAGAACAAGTTCTCTAGGACTAGACAGCGTCTTGGGAATGGCCAACCTCTTCCCTACTTGAACGGCTTGTTCCAGCACAGGACGGATATTGACTTCATCTCCAAAGGGGACAAAGCTAAACACAAAACGGGCTTCCTGATACAAAGAGGACTGGAGTAAATGATCTACAATGCGCTTAGATTTCTCCGCTCTCATATCCACAGGGATTTCTTTCCTGCATTGTAGGATTTGCTTTCTTAACTCCTTTTTCAACAAAAGAACCACTCTCCCTTCCCTCGTCAACTTTCTGCCTAGACTATGGTAAACTATATTGGATAATACCCGGTCTATGGGGGTAAGATCACTACCATCAATTAACATAGTGGATAATACCCGATTTATGGGTGTATGATCACTACCATTAATTAACATAGTGGATAATGCCTGATCTATAGGTGAAATTAGAGGTGACAACCATGATTTTATTACAAGCAGTTGATATTTCCAAATCCTTTGGAGCTGATCCGATTCTTTCTGGAATCAATGTACAAATTCAAAGCGGAGAACGCATTGGGCTAGTCGGCGTCAACGGAGCAGGAAAATCAACCTTTTTAAAAATTTTAACCGGACAGATGCTCCCTGATAAAGGGGATATTCGAAAAGCAAAAGAAGTAAAGCTAGGATACTTAGCTCAAGATAGCGGTCTGGAATCTGATAAAACCATTTGGGATGAGATGATTTATGTTTTTTCCGCCTTGCAGGAAAAAGAACGGGAGCTTCGCAGCCTGGAATCCAGAATGGGCCAACCCATGTCAGATAAAGACCATGAGCAGCTTCTTCAGCAGTACTCCACTCTTTCCGAAGAGTTCAAAGAAAAAGGCGGATATCAATACGAAGCCAATATTCGAAGTGTTCTTCACGGATTACGTTTTTATGAGGAAAGCTATAATATTTTGATCTCATCCTTAAGCGGTGGGCAAAAAACACGATTGGCTCTCTGCAAATTACTGCTGACTGAGCCAGAGATTCTCGTTTTAGACGAACCTACCAACTATTTAGATATTGAAACATTAACTTGGCTCGAACGATACTTACACAATTATTCCGGTGCCGTGCTCGTTGTGTCCCATGACCGTTATTTTCTAGATGCCTTGGTCACCAGGATTTATGAGATCGAACGTACCCAATGCAAACGTTATGTAGGAAATTACTCAAAATATCTTGATCAAAAAGCAGAGGATATCGAACGCCAGCTATCCATGTTCGACAAACAGCAGACCGAAATCTCTCGATTAGAAGATTTCATTGCCCGCAACATTGCACGTGCTTCTACGACGAAGCGGGCCCAGAGCCGACGCAAGATGCTGGACAAAATCGAGCGGGTTCATCGCCCCATTACATCAGACAAAAAGGTTAGCTTTTCATTTGACATCGCCCGGGTCAGTGGAAATGAAGTGCTAAAAGTGAAAGAGTTATCCGTCGGATATAAGAATAAAACGCTCAGTCAAGGTCTCACCTTTCAAGTAGACCGCGGAGAACGTGTTGCTCTTCTTGGTCCAAACGGTATCGGGAAATCGACATTATTAAAGACAATTGTAGGTGATATTCAACCCTTGTCAGGTTCGTTCCAGCTTGGGACCAATGTTTCCCTTGGCTATTACGATCAAGAACAAAAGGAGCTTCATCCGGATAAGACCGTACTCAACGAACTATGGGACGACTATCCACTCATACCGGAAAAAGATATTCGGACCGTTCTAGGCAATTTCCTCTTTAGCGGCGACGATGTACTGAAAAAAATCGTTTCACTAAGTGGAGGGGAAAAAGCACGTGTGAGTTTAGCTAAGCTCATGATGCAAAATTCAAATTTCCTCATCCTGGACGAACCTACTAACCATTTGGATATCTATAGTAAAGAAGTGTTGGAAAATGCCCTTGAGGACTACCCTGGAACCATTCTATTCGTTTCCCATGATCGTTATTTCCTAAATAAGATGGCTACGAGAGTCACTGAGCTTTCCTCTTATCGGGTAACTAGCTATCTCGGAAATTACGATTATTATCTTGATAAAAAGCAAGAGCTAGAGGAATTAGGCAAGCTTCCTTCATCTCCCGTAACAAACCAATCGGATTCATTGGGAGAGAAGGAAAAAAAGGCTTCCGATAAAGAAAACTTCTTGTTGGATAAAGAACAACAAAAAAAAGAACGTCAGCGCTTGCGTAAAATTGAGGAGATTGAAAAGAAAATCGAAGATCTGGAAACAGAGATAGCCATCATTGAAGAAGCTTTATGCCATCCAGATGTGTTTGAGGAACCCCTAAAGGCACATGACTTAAACCAGCAGATGGAACAAAAGAATCAACTGCTAGAGGGTCTCATGGATGAATGGGAAAGCCTTCAAGTAGATGAATAATGGGATGAGCTTGAGCTCATCCCATTTTCTCTTTCAAACCTACAAATAAGAGAGGAACAATCATGTAAACAATCGTAGTGGCAGCGGCTACGATCCCCGAGTCATTCACCAGAAGCCCCGTAAAAGCACCAATAATAATCCCGAAAAAGCCTCTTATAGCGTAAGGATATTTTTTGGATAACATACGGATGACACCTGATGGACGATAGCACAGGAAACCCAGAATCAAGATCGAAGTGATAAACACTTTACTCCAGGAGGAAACCCCGATGAGCTTCCAATTCATCGCCAACTTCCTCTCGATGATGTTGAAAATTTCTTTCCAATCCCCCCCCACCAAACTCTGCATCGCCCGTCCAATATGGGATTGCGCTTGGTCATCCCCAAGCATATTGACAAAGAATAGACTTCCTAAGGACATAAATACGGCTAAGCATCCCCAAAATAGGTATTTCCGATTGATCTGGATATCGAATAAACGAACAAACGAAGTGCAATAAGCGGCCACAGCCGTTATGGCTCCTCCAGCATTCGTTCCCCAACCAGGCAAGGCAAAAAACACAAGATAAAGAAGAAACACACTCATGAAAAGGAACTGAATAAGCCTCCTATTTCGTTTTGTCAGCTCAAGGAGCATAGCTAAGCATAAAATAGAGCTTCCGATGACGACACCCATATATTCATTGCCAATCCCATAATACCTGGCACCTATGATAGGGTCATAGCCTAAGTAAGAACGCTTCATTAACGCTGAGTTCAGCCAAATTCCATCAAGCAGAATCGGAACCCAATTCACTAAACTGATGAGAAAAAAAACCCAAGCAAACGGCAAGCGGATTAGCGCAGCAGATAATGCTGTGCCAAAGATGAGTAAAAATACAATGGTAAGCCCAACATGCTTAATCATCGGCAGCACCGGTAGTACAAGAAACATAAACGGAGAAAGCGTAATTATAAGCAATAAAAAACGAATGATATGGTTAAAGGTACGATAGTAAGGGTATTCAGATTTAGCAAAATACCAAAAAGCTGTTGCTAAGATAAGAATGGCTACCTGAAAGGTCACATAGCCATACAACACATCAGTGCGAGTGGAATAGATATGCTTAATTAGCTCCCATTCCTGCCAAAAGGCATGCTCTCCTTGAACCATAGTAACCGGTCTTCCCATCATTTCTCGTGGTGCAGGAATTCTTAACCATTGCAAAATGGTTGGTGCTACGTCTACATTTGCCACCATATTAGGCTGCTTCGTTGTCGAGGTATACAATATCCCTTTCCCTTTATTCGCAGTAATCTGGAAATAGGGTGCCATCATGGATCTATCAGATTCAGCTTCAGGACTTACCATAGGAGATAAAAGAAGGATCATTTGACCTTCCCTTTGGCTTGCTGTAAGCCTGCTCATGAACCGATTTATATCCCTTAAGATGTTTTCTTTGCTGCTAACGAACAGCTCATCCTCAATCGCATTTTTCATAGAGGACAAACGATATAGATCTCCAAGTTCGATTGTAATTAACGATTCTTGATCATATGAGTTTGTCTGTTGAAGAAGAAAATCGTAATCAGTAACTACTCCATACACTCGATTTGGATTTTTTTCAACAGTTTGGGAGGACACATTCCCCTTGTCCACCATGCCGTATTGGTCCATAGTGAATAAAGGGGCAAATCGAAAGGCTTGCTTTCCCAAATCTGAATTTCCTAACACGGCAGTGGTCATCCTATGTTCATGCAGGCGCTTGCCTAGAAACCCTGGAATCACCTTATAGGGCTGGTCTTCATTTGCTTTCCATACATAGCGATAGCCTGGTACATACACACTTTCAGCCATCCCCAGACGACCGGTTAACTGTCTGTAGACATCCACAGCAAGAGACCCATCGATCATCTCGTGGCCTGCAAAAGCTTGAAGAGCCTCCATTGAACCTGTTGCCCGGCTTCCGCTACTCATAGTAACTACATTATCCACATCACTGATGCTAGCCGCTGTACGAAGATTCATAGCCCCCAACGTTCCCTTTTCCAGCCACTCCGCATCGGGGAGCTGCTCCATCAAGCGTACATCTTCAAGCGAAAGATGATTTACTAGAACGACAATGACTTGCTTTCGCGGATCTTGTTCCTTGGCATCGATAGGAAATGTCATGAACAAGCACAAAAGAGCGATAATTGTGGATAAAATTTTCCGAATCATTCAAAAACAACCTCTTTTCCACAGTGTCCACAAAGTTATACACAGGTTAACTCCTGTTTTATTCGCCATCCTGCAAATTATCCACATTTTCGACAAAATTCGCTGCGGTTTTTATTCACGTGCTCTTTATTTTAAAAAACCCTTATATCATACATATTCACAAACTTACCCACATTATCCACAGATCCATATAGATAACTTGTCCACGGGAACAAATGAGCGAACATCAGAACTTAAACATAAGAAAGCTACTGGCTTTTTGCCTTATGCGTATAATACTTTCCGATAAGTAAAAAAAAAGACAACTATTATCATAGTTGCCTAATCATCCTAAAGGTAAACTAGGAATTGCATTTAAATGCAATTCGGCAAATTCACCTTTTTGATATTTTATATAGCCTGCAGCCGCGATCATAGCGGCGTTGTCCGTACATAGACTTATTGGTGGAATTACCAGGTCAATTCCCTCTGCCTGAGCTCGTCGGGTCAGTTCTTCCCGCAATCCCTTATTTGCAGCCACACCACCTGCTAACAAGAGCTGCTGAACCCGATGTTGTTTTACAGCTCGAAAGGTTTTTTCCACCAGCACTTCTACAACAGAAGCTTGAAAGCTCGCGGCTAAGTCCTCCGGTTTTATCTCTTCGCCTCGTTGGTTCGCGTTATGAAGTGTATTTAATACGGCAGATTTTAATCCGCTAAAGCTAAAGTCATAAGAACCTGGTTCTAGCCATGCCCGGGGTAGGGGAATATTAGCTTGCCCAACATGAGCCAAGCGGTCAATATGCGGACCTCCCGGATAAGGCAGTTGAAGAGATCTTGCCACTTTATCATAAGCTTCACCCGCTGCATCATCTCTTGTTTGCCCTAAAATTTCAAAAGAGCCGTGTTCTTTCATATAGACGAGCTCGGTGTGGCCTCCTGAGACGAGGAGGGAAATCAATGGAAATTTCATTTCTTTAACAAAACGATTGGCGTAAATGTGTCCTGCTATATGGTGAACTCCTATTAGCGGAATTCCTTTTGCAAAAGCAAGCGACTTTGCCGACGAAACCCCTACTAATAACGCTCCTACCAATCCCGGTCCGTATGTTACAGCAATGGCCGAGATATCATCAAGAGAAATCTTGGCTTGTTCCAAGGCCTCTTGCAAGATGAGTGTAATGCCTTCCACATGACGGCGTGAAGCTACTTCAGGAACAACCCCGCCAAAGCGCTTATGAATTTCGATCTGAGAAGAAATCACATTAGATAAAATCTCTTTCCCATCCCTTATTACAGCCACAGAGGTTTCATCACAGCTGGTTTCAATCCCTAGAATATAGCAGGGCTTACTAAGTTCTAGGTCCTTCTTATATTTTTCAAGAGCTCTTTGTTTCCATTTGCTTGTCTGCTTCATCTTCAAAGTTCACCCACATAATTAGGGCATCTTCGCCATTGTCCGAATAGTACTTGGGGCGAATCCCTGTTTTATCAAATCCCATTTTACGATATAAAGACTGAGCTACATGGTTTGAGGCGCGTACCTCCAAGGTCATCGCCACTGCCCCATGGTTAATGGCATCCTGCTTCATAGCCAATAACAGCTTCTCTCCCCATTTTTTTCCCCTAAATTCAGGAGTAATCGCAATATTGGTGACATGTGCCTCATCTCCGATAAGCCACATTCCTCCATACCCGGCTACTTTCCCTTCCATCTCGAGTACAAGATAATGAGCAAATTGATTATGGGTTAGCTCGTTTTGGAAGGAATCTCGAGACCAAGGTAAACTAAATGTCAATTTCTCTACGTCATGAACTTGATCCACATCATACAATGTCATCCGACGGATTACTGCATGGTCCATTCTTTCTTCTCCCACTCCTACTTTTTCTGTGAAGCCAACCATTTGGATTCTGCTTCAGCAAGCTGTAGGTATTGAGGTGTAAATTCGTGGACGATTGAAGTTTCTCCTGCCTCTAGCTTCCGGCTTCCTTCTCTGGCCACATAGGCGGCTCGAGGAACATTCCATTCGGCTGGACCAAACCGTGCCAGACTACCAAGCTTACCTTCTATTGTTTCACGATGAAGGGATACATCATCCCCTAAAAATAATATGGGGATTTGTTCTCGGAGCAATTGATCCGTCCATTCGTCAATCATTTGGATCTGATCTTCTGCTATCCGCTCTCCTTTTTCGAATAAAGAAGTATAAACTTGTCCACGGCGTGCATCAAATAAAGGAGAAACCCTCCCCTCAAAACATGCACCATTACTTGCTACGGCTTCTAAACTTGAGACTCCCATCAAGGGAATGCCAAGCGACCAGGCCATAGTCTTTGCTGTCGTCACGCCAATGCGAACGCCTGTATAGGATCCGGGACCGTGCGCTACTGCGATGCCTTCCAACTCCTGCGGTTCCATATCCAATTCATCCAATAGCATGGATATGGCTGGCATCAGTCTGATGGAATGGTTTTTTCTTAGGTTCGTAATATATTCCCCGATTACCTTGTCCTTCTCCACAACAGCCAGGCTCATACACAAGTTTGATGAATCAATTCCTAATATCTTCATCCTGCCAACTCCTCACACACCTGACGAAAATGTTCTCCTTTAGGATTTAAGCAAATTTCCCTTTGATCCCCATCCAACCTTTTAATGTATATATCCAATAAATCAGTTGGCAGCATGGATTGAATTCGGCTCGCCCATTCTACAACAGTTACCCCTTCACCATAGAAGTATTCATCAAAGCCTAGTTCTTCAAATTCATCTTCCATACGATAAACATCCATATGATAAAGAGGCATCCATCCTTGATATTCTTTTATTAAGGTAAAGGTAGGGCTATTCACAACGCCTCGGATCCCTAATCCCTTTGCCAATCCTTGAGTAAAGGTCGTCTTCCCTGCCCCTAAATCCCCTTCCAAAGAGATGACATCACCTGGTTGAAGCAGCACGGCTAATCGTTCAGCCCAACTGCGAGTCTCTTCCGGGGAATGGGATACCAATTTATATTCCCGGTTCGCGTTGATCAACTTAGACACTCCTGCCGTTCTTGTAAATTTTTCTTTTTCATTATATCTTTCACCATTCCTTACTGCAATAAAACCGAGGACAATCTTGAAAACAATAGTGTGATTCAGTACACTATTAGGGAGGTTGATTCTTATGAGGCAAATCTTCTTTGCAGGTGGGTTGGATCACATAACGGGAGAATCGAGACTTTCGATTAATAGGCTGATGTAAATCAGTTCATGTGGGCTTTTACCGTTGTAATCGGAAAATCTCCGATTAACTTATCCAATTCAAAGGATTCAGTCTAAATAACCGGAAATTTTCCGATAACAGAAGAGAAATAACTAATTTCCAATGTAAATTAGAGCTATAATTGGATTTTTTCCGATTATACACTAATTCTAGTCCTAAAAAGGACCGATAAGCGGAAAAATTCCGGTTAGGCCAAACGTTAATCGACAGTCTCAAAATTCCCCTTATTTCAAAGAGGCTCCTGAAAATCCCG
>JAKFCU010000087.1:0-9698 GCA_036676475.1 Brevibacillus sp. | reverse complement strand
AATGAAGTAAGACACAGATTTTGAGTCAGCAATAGTCTATATTTTCGAGTAGGTCTAATATAAAAATGGATAATATCAGCAACTAAGCCCGTTTCATAAATTGAAACGGGCTAAACTAGTATATGTTTATATTGCTTTTAACATTATCTTCACAAACCCTATACAATTCCCAATATCTTGTCGACTATGAAGGTTTTGTTAATTATATCCTTCTGCTCTAGATATAAGGATATAGTTATATTATAATGATTTCCTGGAAGGGGGCTGGGAATCCAGAATAAGAATTTAAGAAGTCATTGGATAGAAGTAACCGTTTGTGATGAGGAAAGGAGTGTAGATTCATGAATGAAAACGTAGGGAAAAGGTTGTCATTCCTAGATCGTTATTTAACACTATGGATTTTTGTTGCGATGGCTATCGGTATTGCAATAGGATTTTTATCTCCAAATTTCGTAAACGGATTGAATCAATTTCAGATTGGGACCACTTCTATACCGATTGCAATTGGCTTGATTCTGATGATGTACCCGCCATTAGCGAAGGTTAAGTATGAAGAATTAGGTGAAGTTTTTCGCAATGTAAAAGTATTAGGACTTTCTCTTGTGCAAAATTGGATTATTGGTCCCATTTTAATGTTTATCTTGGCCCTTATTTTCTTAAACGGTTATCCAGAATACTTAGTTGGTCTCATCTTAATCGGCTTAGCTCGCTGTATAGCGATGGTCATTGTTTGGAACGATCTGTCTAAGGGTGACACCGAATATGCAGCCGGTCTCGTAGCTTTCAACTCCATTTTCCAGGTACTTTTCTATTCCGTTTATGCCTATATCTTTGTAACGTTGATACCTGGATGGCTCGGACTAGAGAGCATGGTCATCAATATTACTATGGCCGAAGTTGCAAAGAGCGTCTTTATTTACTTGGGTATCCCTTTCCTGGCAGGGATGATTACTCGTTACACGTTAGTCAAATTAAAGGGCCGTTCATGGTACGATACGATCTTTATTCCTAAGATTAGCCCGCTTACTCTCATCTCTTTATTATTTACGATTGTGGTGATGTTTTCTCTTAAAGGGGATATGATCATAAGTTTACCACTCGATGTGGTAAGAATCGCCATACCACTTTTAATTTATTTTGTGGTGATGTTTTTAATTTCTTTCTTCATGGGGAAAAAGGTCGGAGCAAATTATCCTGTCACATGTACATTGTCTTTTACCGCAGCAAGTAATAACTTTGAGCTAGCGATTGCGGTAGCGGTAGGAGTATTTGGAATTCATTCAGGAGCTGCTTTTGCAGCGGTGATTGGTCCGCTTGTGGAGGTTCCAGTGATGATCGCTCTCGTTAATGTTGCTCTGTGGTTTGAAAAGAAATACTTTAAACAAACTACAGAAAAATTCTAAACCTGAAGAATGTGATTACGTTGTGCGGTGACGCAAATGATAAATGTCCAGAACTTTACATTTCATTTAAATATTGGTTAGGATTGGGGGAGGAACATGACTAATCAAACCAACTCATTTCCGATACATCAAGTTGTTGGTATTGGAAATGATCCACTATTTGGTATCTCCGTAATCTATGAGAAGGATGACGGAACGGCTGGATTTTATCGTATTTGGGGAGAAGAGTGGGACAAAATTTCTTTCTCAGACACGGAAAATAAAATTATTTTCAAAAAAATGAAAAAAGGTATTTTTGCTAAAGAAACTTGGCAGGTTGAAAAAGTTTTATTACGTCGCTCTAAATTAATACAAGACCAGGACATGGTTCTGAGTGAATAGTAATGCATGAAGATGGAGAAAAAACAAAAGTCGAGAGAACTTCTCGGCTTTTTATACGAGGGAGATTAAATGTATGAAAATAATTGAGATCTTTGATCCTGCGATGTGCTGCCCTACGGGAGTATGCGGCCCAAGTATAGACCCAGAACTAGCGAGGATAGCAAGTGTTGTATTCCTGTTGGAAAAGAAAGGGATAGATATTCATCGATACAATCTAGGCAATGAGCCGGATGTCTTTGTTGAGAATGAATTGATTAATAGGCTTCTCAATGATAAAGGGATGGATGCCCTGCCTGCAACCGTTGTGGATGGTCAGTTGATGAAGGAAGGGGTTTATCCCACTACAGCTGAATTGGCATCATGGACAGAGATGGATGAAAAAGAACTTACTGTAGCAAAACCAAGTGCAAAAACACTTCTATGAATGTAAAACTGCTTAATAAGGAGATGGTCACGATGACCTCTTTATTTCAACCGGATGAGATTCTCTTTACTCGTTATTTATTTTTCACGGGTAAAGGGGGCGTTGGCAAGACATCTACCGCGTGCTCAACAGCGATATCTCTAGCAGATCGCGGGAAAAAGGTTTTGATTGTCAGTACGGATCCCGCTTCCAATCTTCAAGACGTATTTGAAATGGAGTTAACCAACCAGCCCAATGTCATACCCGGAGTTTTAAATTTATATGCCGCAAATTTAGACCCGGAACAAGCCGCAGCGTCCTATCGGGAAAAAGTAGTCGGTCCTTACCGGGGGAAACTTCCTGATGCCGTGATTCAAACGATGGAAGAACAATTATCCGGGGCTTGCACCGTTGAAATTGCCGCCTTTGATGAATTCACCCATTTATTAGCCAATCCGGATCTCGTACAGGATTTTGACTATATTATCTTTGATACGGCACCCACCGGCCATACCCTTCGTCTATTACAATTACCAACCGCATGGACTGGATTTTTAGAAGAAAGTACACATGGAGCTTCCTGTCTAGGGCCTCTCTCAGGACTAGATGATAAGAAAGAAATCTATGCCAAAACGGTGTCCTCGTTATGCAATCCAGAAGAAACAACGCTCATTTTGGTATCGCGTCCGGATTCATCTTCTTTTCAGGAAGCATCAAAAGCATCTCAAGAGCTCTATGATATCGGGATTACCAATCAGATCCTGTTATTAAATGGAGTCATGCAACAGTTTGTTGCTGATGACGAAGTGTCTGTTGCTTTTTATCAGCGCCAGCAGGAGGCTTTAAAAGTCATGCCAGATCCATTAGAGAAGATCGTTACCTATGAGCTTCCATTGGTTTCCTTTTCGTTGACGGGGATCACAAATTTACGGAAGTTTTTTCAGGATCCTGAGAAAACTGGTGATTTTATAGAGGGTGCTTTGGATATTCATGTACCTGGTTTAAAGATACTAGTGGATGAAGTGGCTAAAAAGGATCATGGTGTTGTATTCACCATGGGAAAAGGCGGTGTCGGTAAAACCACAATGGCTTCCGCTATTGCGGTAGGACTCGCTGAAAAGGGGCATCACGTTCATTTAACGACAACAGATCCGGCCGCCCATCTATCCTTTGTATTTCGTGATGAAAAAGCGAAAGAACGGCTAACCGTTAGCCGAATTGATCCAAAAGCAGAAGTCGAAGCTTATCGTCAGGAAGTGTTGGAACAAGTAGGGTTCACTCTGGATGTAGAAGGTCTGGCGTACTTGAAAGAAGACTTAAACTCCCCTTGTACGGAAGAGATTGCTGTTTTCCGAGCTTTTGCCAAGGTAGTGGACAAAGCTGAGAAACAATTTGTTGTCATCGATACGGCCCCAACAGGTCATACCTTGCTTCTGCTTGACGCGGCTCAATCCTATCATAAAGAAATTTCAAGATCGACGGGAGAGGTCCCTGAATCCGTTAAAAAATTGCTGCCTCGACTGCGTGACCCCGAGGAAACGACGGTGGCGATTGTCACACTGGCGGAAGCGACTCCTGTATTTGAAGCAAGCCGTTTACAGGAAGATCTTCGCCGGGCAGGGATTTCTCCACAATGGTGGGTCATTAATCAAAGCTTTGCCAACACCCAAACCAAGGATCCTATATTAAGAGGGCGGGCACAGGCTGAGTATAAGTGGATTCAAACGGTGACTGAAAAACTGGCCGAACATACCGTGATTGTTCCATGGCAAATAGAGGAATCCAGAGGATATGAAAAACTAAAATCTCTCGTTTACAAAGGCTATTTCCTCAATCAGTAGCAGACGACAACAAGTGAGGTGAAATCATGCAAATCACAGATTCAGCACGAGAATTGATTCAAGGCGTTCTTACCGAGAATGAAGCAAAAAACATTCGTGTCTATTTTGCAGGAATGTCTTGAGGAAGTCCCAAATTGGGATTGGCTCTGGATGAGCCAAAAGAAGAGGATACGGTTGAAACGATAAATGGTATAGTAGTCGCGATTGAAAAAACGATTTTAGAACATACAGAAGGAGTTAGCCTTGATGTTCAAAACGGCGGATTAGTAATGGTCGGAAATGCTGGATGTTGTTAATCCTGAAAGGGAGACGCCCCCATAATTAGATATGGGGGTGTTCGTTTTTTATTTGACGATAGTAAAAATCAGGAGTACTATATCTATATATTCAAATAACCAGATATATAGAAAGAAGGGCTTGTATGAGAATCGCATTCTCAGGGAGATTTGAGCAATATTCCATGAACCATTTGAAGCGAGATATGATTTCTGGTCTCATTGTTGGAATTATCGCTATCCCCCTTGGAATGGCTTTTGCCATTGCCTCCGGTGTCAAGCCGGAATACGGGATCTATACGACAATCATTGCGGGAATTCTAATTTCCCTGTTTGGGGGCACCAAATTTCAAATCGGGGGACCGACAGGTGCATTTATTCCGATCTTATTTGCTATTGTGATGCAGTATGGATATGAGAATCTTCTCATTGCAGGCTTTCTCGCGGGAATTATCTTGATCTTGATGGGAGTACTGAAGCTTGGAGCTCTCATGAAATATATGCCTAGGCCGGTCACGATTGGATTTACCTCCGGGATTGCCGTGATTATTTTTAGTGGTCAGATTGCCAATTTTTTGGGGCTTCAGGAAGTAAAGAAGCACGAGTATTTTCTCGACAATATGAAGGAAATTGTGGCCCACCTACCTACGTTCAGTATCTATAGTGTTATAACAGCCTGTCTTTGCTTAGGGATTTTGTTGGTCTCACCAAGATGGTTTCCAAGAGTTCCGGGACCGCTGATTGGTTTAGTGATTTCTAGTATCATAGCTTCTGTTTTCTTTACAGGAAAAGTTGCCACCATCGGATCTACTTTTGGTCCCATACCATCGTCTCTGCCCATGCTAAATGTACCGGAAATAACGTGGGAGAGGATTCAATTGCTCCTGCCGCCAGCCTTTATCATAGCGATGCTGGGGGGAATTGAATCGCTGCTGTCTGCTGTCGTCGCTGATGGTATGACAGGAGGAAAGCATAATAGTAACCGCGAGTTGATCGGGCAAGGAATTGCCAATCTCGTCACCCCGTTGTTTGGGGGAATTCCAGCTACCGGAGCGATAGCCAGAACAGCCACGAATATTAAGAACGGCGCGGCATCTCCTCTATCGGGTGTCATACATGGGATCGTGGTATTCTTAGTTCTGTTGCTCTTGGCTCCCTATGCTTCGAGTATTCCGCTGGCCAGTATGGCTCCAATTTTGATGATCGTAGCTTGGAATATGAGTGAGCGGGAAGAATTTTGGCATGTGCTCAAAACGAAAACGAGCGACTCCCTTGTTATATCCATTACGTTTCTTGTCACGGTATTTTCAGATCTGACCACGGCGGTTGAGATCGGACTCATCATGGCTGTAGTCTTGTTTGTTAAAAGAATGAGTGATATTTTGACGGTAGCGAAAGTGCTTCCTGATCCAGTTGATAAAACAGTGAAACCCACTATGGTCAGAGAAGGGCGGGATTGTCCGCAGATCAGTATTTATAATGTTGAGGGTCCTTTATTTTTTGGCGCTGCTCAGCATTTTGAAGCTTCCATTATGGCAACAATTAAGTTTAAGCCGAAGATCTTGTTGCTGCGTATGAGTAAAGTGCCCTACATGGATACAACAGGAGTGTCTAATTTAGAAAGCATTGTAGAGCATTTTCAAAAGCACGGAGGAACGATTCTAGTTTCCGGTTTGCAGAGTCAGCCGAAAGAAGTGATGAGTAAAACAGGATTAGATCAGATCATTGAATTGAACCATTTTTTCGATCATACGGGTGATGCCATCAACTATGCGTTAAAGCACTTGGATGCCCATCAATGTTTAGGTTGTAAGCAGTTTGCTTTTGAAGAATGTTCCCAATTATCAGCGCCTAAAACTAAACCTGCTCTATCTGCAACAACGCAAACCAAGACAAGTTGAATTTCGCTTACGTAAACCCGAGTGGTTTGATAAAATAGGGAAGAATATGAATTGAGGTGAGATTGGTCTCACGATGAATGCGGATTTACAGAAATTTAAAGCTGAGTTTTTTAAGGCATTGGCCCACCCTCTGCGAATTCGGATACTAGAACTCCTAGGTAATGGCGAGAAAAACGTGAATGAGCTGCAGACGCTACTCAACAGTGAAGGATCAGCGGTTTCCCAACAGCTTTCCATCCTAAGGAATAAAAATATCGTTTCATGGAGAAAAGAAGGAACAAGCGTGTATTATAGCTTGAAGGATCCTATGATCAAAGATTTGTTGGAAGTAGCCAAAGGGATCTTTAACAACCACTTGGTTGATAACATCTCTATGCTGCATGCCATGCGACGGAATCTATGATAAGACCTCACCTCAGCGTGGGGTCTTATTATTTATACTTATCGGAAAATATGATACGCATAAGGCTAGGAAAGTAGCTTTTTTAGGGGCCAGTTAGAAACCTTTCCCACCCCTTCCACGTCTAATCTTATAAGTCATAAAAGAGGTAAGGGGGAATTATGAGGAAGTCATTTTTATTGATGTTGGCCATGATTTTTTTGTTAAGTTTGCAGGGGAATGTTTTTTCGGAGAATACGCCCAAGATCAAACTGGGTTCTGATCTCTTACTTTCTAAGTACCAACATGTAATAGAAGGAAAGAACATCGGTTTAATAACGAATCAAACCGGGGTCAATTCGGAGGGCAAGCATATCTTAAATGTGTTGAGCGAATACCCGAAGGTTAACCTAAAAGCGGTCTATACTCCAGAGCATGGACTTGACGGCAAGGCTAAAGCGGGAGCATATGTAGAGTCTTATACCCACCCGACATTGAACATTCCGGTCTACAGTCTTTATGGGAAGACAAGAATGCCTTCCAACGAAATGCTTCAGGATATTGATGTGTTGATTTTTGATATTCAAGATATTGGGGCAAGGACTTACACATATATTTCCACTTTAAATTATTTCATAATTGCGACAAAACAAAATAATAAATCAATCATTGTGCTGGACCGCCCAAACCCGTTAAGCGGGGAAATCGTCGATGGTCCGGTTTTGGAAGAGCGTTTTCAGACTTTTGTAGGGGTAGATATTCTGCCTATGGCTCATGGTATGACGATCGGTGAATTGGCTCATTATTTTAATCGAAAGATCGGGGGCGATCTGACGGTCATTCCGATGGAAGGATACTCGCGATCCATGGTTTTTCAGGACACAGGCTTAACATGGATTCCAAGCTCCCCCAATATTCCTGATTTGGCATCGGTTATGGGATATATGGCTACCGGATTAGGGGAAGGCACCGGCATTGTCCAAAAGGATAAATTCAAATGGATCGGGGGAAAAGGGCTTAATCCCGTACAATTCGCTGAAATGCTGAACAGTGCTAAGCTTCCTGGGGTAAGCTTTACTCCGGAAGAAAAGGATGGATGGGGAGGAGTCAGGTTAGATATTACCGATCCTCACCTGTTTAACCCGGCTAAAACAGGGATTTACGCTCTAGCTTATGCTCACACCTTAAACCCATTTGAGGTGCCTATCAGTAAAGACACGGTCGTCATGTTCGATAAAATCATGGGCACCAATAAAATAGGGCAATATTTGATTGCAGGGCTATCACCACAGGAGATAGAAGCTAAGTATGGAGAGGATTTGAATCGATTTAAAGAAGAACGAAAAAAGTTCCTCATTTATGGGCAAACCACTCCGGTTCAGCCCAAAGTGAGAAAAGTCCAGTTGGAAGGCGGGCTGTCGATTCATAACAAGAGTTACGTTCCGTTGAAGTCCGTCCTTCAGGAATTTGGATACCAGATCGGCTGGCTCCCTGTGACGAAACAGGTGTATGCGGAAAAGCCAGGGAAAAAGATTGTCATCGAGACGGTGATGTCACCTATGAAAGTCTGGGTAAATGGGACAGAAATAAAGAGCAAAGATATTGTTCCTATGATCAAAGAGGGAACGACGTTTATACCCGCTCAATTTATCCCATGGATCGAAAAATCTCAGCAGAAAACGGTAGGAAATCAAATACAAATTCATTCGACCAATCTTGACATCGTGGTAGGGATACCCGTAAAGCAGCCATTCCCCAAGAAAGAGTCTGGGAAAATAGCCTATTTAACCTTTGATGATGGACCCTCTTCGATTACCCCACAAGTATTGGATGTTTTGAAGGAAAACGGGGTGAAGGCGACCTTCTTTGTGATTGGCCGCAATATCAAAGGCCATGAATCGGTACTAAAACGCGCCGTTGCCGAGGGGCATGCCATTGGCGGGCATAGCTATTCCCATAATTACGAAGTGATTTACCATGATGTGGACGCTTTTTTCAAAGATATAGAAAAAGGTCAAGAGGTTATTGAACAGGTGATAGGAAAGAAAACTACCATTTTTCGGTTTCCGGGCGGGAGCAATAACACGGTGAGTAAAAAAACACAGGATCCGAAGGTGTATAGCCAAGGAAAATGGATCATGAGCGATTTGGTCAAAGAAGCCCAGAGCAGGGGTTACCACTATTATGACTGGAACGTCAGCATTGGGGATGCATCGGCTCAAGGCTACACCCCAGAAAGTGCGCTCATGAGGGTCCAGGAAGGGATTACATCCAAGAAGGATCTCGTTATCCTCAGCCATGACAGCACGCCTAAGATGAATACGGTTAAAGCCCTGCCCAATATCATTAAGCTATTAAAAGACGAGGGATATTCCTTTGGCACTTTGGATCGTGAAGTAGAGGGTTTTGCCTTTATAAGGTGAGGAAATGTTTCCGTAACATTTCCTCTAGATTTTCTCTTGAATCGTCACCTGCTCGTTATCATCAATTTCTGTTAACTCCACCAAAATAATTTCTGATCTTGAAGTGGGTACGTTTTTTCCTACAAAATCAGGGCGAATGGGGAGCTCGCGATGTCCCCGATCAACCAATACGGCCAGTTGAATCATCTCTGGACGTCCTTCATCCATTAAAGCATCCAAAGCAGCACGGACTGTGCGACCGGTGAATAACACATCATCGACGAGAATCACCTTTTTCTTGGTGATGGAGATCGGCAGCTCGGGTTCCTTAATCATAGGATGTTCTGCTTTCTCGATTAAATCGTCCCGATAGAGCGTAATATCTAGTTCTCCTACCGGTATGCTCTGTCCTTCGATATCTTCAATCTGCTTAGCCAATCGGCTAGCCAGATAAACTCCTCGAGTCCGTATACCTACTAATACACAATCTTCTATACCTTTGTTTCGCTCGATAATTTCATGGGCAATCCGGGTTAAGGCCCGCCGCATGGCAGCTTTATCTAGAATCACGCTTTTTTCCTGAAGTTGATCGGATTTCATCATCTCACTCCTTGCGTTTCCATTTATTATGTTCTACCAACAGGCATAATACGCAGGTAGGCTACGCATGTAGCTTTCTTATACTTATCAAAAAGTATTATACGCATAAGGCT
>JAKFCU010000086.1:0-17233 GCA_036676475.1 Brevibacillus sp. | reverse complement strand
AAGACGCTAATATAATAAAAAATAGATTGCGGATAATACCCGATTTATGGGTGTAAGATCACGATAAATTAATTTAGATGAGTGGATAATACCCGATTTATGGGTGCATGGGATTTCTATGGATATACCGGACTGAACCTCAGCCCCGTCGTTTCGTCTAAACCAGCCATGATATTCATGTTTTGAATCGCTTGCCCGGAAGCGCCCTTGACCACGTTATCGATGACAGAAAGGATAATCAAACGATTAGTCCTTGGATCTACATGAAGAGCAATGTCACAGTAGTTGGAACCGGAAACTTCCTTCGTTTTCGGATGGCTTCCTTGAGGTCGAATCCTCACAAATGGCTTCTCTTCATAGGTGCTTTGATAGAGTTCTTGAAAGTTGACTTCCTTGGTTATCGTGGCATACATCGTACATAGAATCCCACGCGTCATCGGCACTAAGTGAGGGGTAAAGGAAATCACTGTTTCTTGATTCGAAATTCGTTGCAAAGTTTGCTCGATCTCCGGGGTATGCTGATGCTTTGCCACCTTATACGCGGAGAAGTTTTCATTTACTTCCCCGTAATGAGTGGCTAGACTAGCCGCTCTCCCAGCTCCCGAAATTCCAGATTTGGCATCGATAATAATCGATTTAGGATCAATATAGGGCAGAGCCGGCGCTAGACCTAAAGCAGAAGCTGTTGGATAGCAACCTGGGTTGGAGATGAAGGATGCTCCTTGAATCTTCTCTTTAAACCATTCAGGTAAACCGTATACTGCTTTTTGTATATAAGCCTCATCGGCAGTTTCTTTTCCATACCAGGTTTCATAGGTTTGCTTTGGCAAACGGAAGTCACCAGATAGATCGATGACCTTCCTCCCCGCTTCTAATAAGGAAGGAACGAGTTTGCTGCTAATGCCGGAAGGGGTCGCAATGAATACCCACTCCGAGGTTTTCCCGATCTCTATTTCTTCTAATGAATGATGGCTAATATTTCTCAAATGAGGATAGACGTCGACCATATCTTTCCCCGCTTGTGAGCTCGCAAATAATGAAGTGATGTTAGCTTCCGGATGTTGCTGAAGAAGGCGAATGAGCTCGACTCCGCTGTAACCCGTTGCTCCAATAATCGATATATTCATGACCTTCTCTCCCTCTTCCATTCAACTTTATGTATCATTATACGATCATAATTATTTTTATACAATACATTTTTAGTGAATACAGATGGTTTATGATGTAAGCGCTATTATGCCCATTCATCAGTAATAAAGTCATTTTGAATACATACATATAGTTTTAAGGACACAGCTGATGTTTGCCAAAGACATAGAAGCTGGGATATGACAGACTATTGATCATGCCTATCACCCATGTATCAAAGAAAAAATCAGCTCTTTTAATGCTCAATAAAGGAGGTGCATAGTCGATGCATACTTGGTTTATTAAACTGGCTGCCCTTTATTTCTTCCTGGGGAACCTGGTCGGTATGTTTATGTCCATCACACAAGATTTTGATCTCATGCCCTTTCACGCACATGTAAATCTTCTTGGCTGGGTATCCAGTGCTTTATTCGGTCTTATTTATACATCCTATTCCTCGACCACAGAGTCCCTTCTATTGCAATGGCACTTTTGGCTTTATAATGTAGGTTTTGTTGTGATGATGTTTGGATTGTTCTTTGTGCTTCAAGGGAATATGGCGTTTGAACCGGTTATTGCCGTTGGGTCGACGACGCTAGTGATTGGGGTGCTGTTGTTCTTAGTCAATGTTTGCAGGAATATAAGAGGGTAAGGGAAATGGGAGAAACCTGAACGTGTCGATGCGAGGTTAATCCCCTTTTTCTTAATCGCTCTCTTCCGATAACCGGAAAAAATCCGCTTAACGCTCCCTCTAATGGTTACATGCTCCATATAATCGGAAATTTTCCGACTAAATCAGTAAAATGGCTGATTATACACTCTTCCACCTCATTTAATCGGAATTTCTCCTGTTAAATACCTTGATTTTACTTTTAAAAGTCATATAAACGGAATTTTTCCGCTTACAGCCTAGTCGGTACCTAGGCAATTCCTCACCTAAAAGGGAATACAATCATCTCCTCCTTAATATACTTTCAACAGCTCTATGACCTTTGCCCCAAAACTAGCAGAAGAGATCGGCGTGGAATGAACTTCACCAGAATAAAAGGAGGTACATTAGGATGCAACGACCAGCTGGTTTTTGGCTTCGTGTAATCGCCTTTATTGTTGACGGGATTCTTCTGGGTATTGTGAATTGGCTTCTTCGCATGGTATTAGATGAAGGAATTCTTTACTCCTTAAGTAACGTGGTCATCGCATGGATTTATTTTGCCGGGATGGAATCTTCAGATAAGCAAGCTACTTTTGGAAAACAACTGTTCCAATTAAAGGTTACTAATTTAGCAGGAGAAAGAATTTCATTTGGAAAGGCGACAGCTCGGTATTTTTCCAAGATCCTCTCTTCCCTCATTCTTCTCATTGGATATATCATGGTGGCTTTTACCAAGCGGAAACAGGGTTTACATGACGTGATTGCTGGAACGCTGGTATGGAAAGTCGATACGGGCCTTACCGCGCCAAAAAGGACTTCGCATGATCGTTGGGAACGGGATGATGTGGGATATGATGGGGACAATTCGAAGGATTGAGGAAAGGCACTCCGTGGAGTGCCTTTTTTTTACGCATAAAGCTATACCAGTAGCTTTCTTACACTTATCGGTCAAGTATTATACGCATATGGCTACGCCAATAGCTTTCTTATGTTCGGTAATAAATTCGGCCTTTACCGGTACCTTTATGAGGAAGATCCATAGAAATGAGGATTCGATTTGCGAGATGGCGGGAAGAAATCTGTAAGAAATCGCGGCATTCTTGATTCGTAATGGTAGGGTGAAAAAGGAGATAGTCATGAATGGCTTGTTCATGTGTGGTTTTTGACTTGTGATGGCATTGGGGACAGTTCCAGACGGAATGTTGTCGCAGGATGGGGAGGTTTAGGCATTTGGGGCATTGAACACCTTGAAGAATTTCTTTTGGACCGATTTCATATTGGTTAAGTACGTTAGGGTAAAGTGGAGTATGATCTTGAAGGAGAAGCTGACACAGCTTTTGCATGTAATATGGGGTTTTATGACGTTTGGGGTTGTTGCGATGAAGTTCATCGATTTTATCTGGAATATGTTCAGCATGAAGCACTTTTTGAAAAATGTGATGCATACCCGGGTTTGTTTTGACGATGGTTCCAGGATAGCCAATCGCTACGAGGAATTCAACAGGAAAGGGCTTGATTTGGTGATACTTCAACCATTCTTCGAAGCGAATTTGCTGGCGTTTAGCTTGAGTCAGGGGGTTAGAGAATCCTTCCTCCTGCCCTTCAAAAGTTCGGATGAGCTGACGTGAATGTTGATCGAAGAAGAGGTGACCATAAAAATTTTTTGACTCGATAATCACAGCCATGTGGGGAGTTAAAAGGAGAGTATCAATTTGAAACACCTTCTTATCTTGAATAGCCAGTCGCAGGTCATGAAAGATGTAATAGTCTTTTTCGGGGAGATAGGTAAGATAATAGTCTAAATTCTGTTCACCACGATAGCCGGCTTTCGTTCTTTTCAGATTCAAGATGATATCGGCCCGTTTTTTGTGATCAAACGGTAGTCTGCGTAACAACGCTTCTTCCATGAGGATTCTTATGGGTATTTTTCGCAGCTTTATGATCAAAATGTTCCCTCCTTTGGAGTATGATATCGTTGTTTTTTCGAGACAAGCTTAAGGAACTCCTGCTTTTGTTACAAAAATTTTGGGTTATGCGCGAAAAATTGGTCATATGCTCAAAAAAATAGGGTTATGCTCGAATTTTTTCTGTTATGCTCAAATTGGCCCCAAAACGCTACTCCTCTCTCCTCATTCACTTCTTGGTATAATAGAATCTATCAAAACAAGAAGGAGACTCTTTATGGAACTCTCAAGAGCCGAGAGCAGTCGAAAACGAAAACAAACCAAAAAACGCAAAAACCGTTGGATGGCCAGCTTCATGATAGCCGTTCTAATACTGGTTGGCTATATTGCTTCCTATGAGGCGCGATTATGGTTAGCGGGAAGTTTGCTTGTCACCCAGCATCACGATTGGGCCAAGTACACATTAATCCCTAGCGGGAAATTAGATGAGCTGCGAAATGAGCTTTCCCATCCGGAAATGGTGAATTCTACTGCGAATAGCGTACAAGCAGAAGAAATCCTAGAGCCTGCTACCGAAGAGGGTGAGCTGATCGACGTCATTCCGGTAGAAAAGAAAATCAGCAAGGCCCACTACTTTAAAGGACATGTCTTGAAGGTCCATGATCCCAACCGTATCCATCTTGTTCAGACCTCAGGAACGAAACGATCCGGAAAAGGGCTGCCGCGTGGAGAGTTTATCAGTGAATTTGTCGAACGGACAGGAGCTTTGGCAGGCGTCAATGCCAGTGGATTCTATGATCCCAATTGGATGGGTTACGGCGAAAAGCCCGCCGGGTTAGTTATTCAAGATGGAAAAATCCTTTTAGATGCCATCGGCGGAGATGAAACCGTCCTTGCCATCACCAACTCCGGAAAATTGATCACAGGCAGGTATACGGCAAAACAGTTGGTGAACGAGTTGGATGTTCGTGATGCTGTTTCTTTCAAACCGCAGCTGATCGTTGATGGTAAAAATCTCTTTGCCGGAAAGGAAGCCACTAGTTGGGGCATCGCTCCCCGAACGGCTATGGGACAAACCGCGGATGGGACGATCTTGTTTATCGTCATTGATGGACGTCAACCTCTTCACAGCTTAGGTGCTTCAATGACGGATATGGCTAATTTAATGGAAGAATACGGAGCAGTGAATGCCATGGCGTTGGATGGCGGGACCTCCTCCATGCTCGTGACGAGTGATCCGGATGCGAAAAAAATCAATATTCAGACTAAAGCCTGTAACGATGACGAAAGAGGCCGTTGGCTGCCTAATGCCTGGCTCGTCTATTAAAAAAGCGGTTCCCCTTGAGGAGCCGCTTTTTAATTTGGCCCCCACCCGTCCCTTAACCCAAATGATGTCCCATGAATTTTTCTTTTCCTAACAGGAAACTTTACAGATATGGTAAGATAGGAATATCGCGCATGCGTAAGAAGGTTTTACCAATAAGGAGGAGATTACATGACTGTCAGCACGAATCTTGATCAGTTAGCCATCAGCGCCATTCGGACGCTTTCTATTGATATGGTTGAACAGGCTAAATCCGGTCACCCAGGAATGCCGATGGGAGCCGCTCCCATGGCTTATGAGCTTTGGGCAAAACATATGAATCATAACCCTGCGAATCCTGAATGGGCCGATCGTGACCGCTTTATTTTATCGGCAGGACACGGTTCCGCTCTACTTTACAGCCTTTTACACTTAACAGGCTATAATCTTCCCATCGAGGAACTAAAAAACTTCCGTCAATGGGGCAGCAAAACACCTGGACATCCGGAATTTGGACATACCCCAGGAGTAGAAGCGACCACAGGTCCATTGGGCCAAGGGATTTCGATGGCAGTAGGGATGGCCATGGCAGAAGCCCATTTAGCCGCTACATATAATAAGGAAGGACATGAAATTGTCAATCACTTTACCTACTCCATTTGCGGAGACGGTGACTTGATGGAGGGGGTTTCCGCAGAAGCAGCCTCCATGGCTGGACATATGGGCCTCGGAAAGATGATTGTCCTCTACGATTCCAATGACATCTCCCTGGATGGGGAACTGTCCTTTTCCTTTACCGAAAGTGTAGCGAAGCGCTACGAATCTTATGGATGGCAGTACCTTCGCGTAGAGGATGGAAACGATATCCAAGCGATCGGACAAGCAATTGAAGAAGCGAAAAAGGATCTGAAGCGTCCAACCATGATCGAAGTGCGTACGGTTATCGGATACGGAAGCCCAAACAAAGCGGGTAAATCGGCTGCTCACGGATCTCCACTAGGCCCTGATGAAACAGCATTGGCTAAACAAACATATGGATGGGCTCATGAGCCATTTGAAGTACCGGGCGAAGTCCAATCCCATTTCGAGGCGTTGAAAGAAGCTGGTCAGAAGAAAGAAGCAGAATGGAACGAAACCTTTGCGGCCTACCAAAAAGCCTATCCTGAATTGGCCCAACAGTTTACGTTAGCCATGAAGGGCGAGCTGCCAGAAGGTTGGGATGCTGATCTTCCCGTTTTCCAGCCAGATTCATCAGCCCAGGCCACCCGTGAGTCTTCCGGTGCTGCATTAAATGCGATCGCCAAAAACCTGCCTACTCTTTTCGGGGGATCGGCTGACTTGGCTTCATCCAACAATACGACACTTAAAGGATTGCCCGTGTTTGAAACGAAAAATTATGCCGGCCGCAACGTTTGGTTCGGAGTGCGTGAATTTGCTATGGGAGCCGCTTTGAACGGTTTATCCCTGCATGGCGGTGTTCGCCCTTACGGTGCTACCTTCTTCGTATTCTCGGATTATGTACGCCCTGCTGTACGACTTTCTGCTTTAATGAATCAGCCGGTCATTTACGTGTTCACCCATGACAGTATTGCCGTTGGTGAAGATGGACCAACTCACGAACCAGTTGAGCACCTGCCTTCTCTTCGTGTCATCCCGAACTTGGTGGTCATGCGTCCTGCGGATGCCAACGAAACCATTCAAGCCTACCGCTATGCGATAGAACATAAAGATGCTCCTGTAGCCATGATTCTTACTCGTCAAAAGCTTCCAGTACTGGATGGTACAGCTGAAAAAGCACGTGAGGGTGTAGCTAAAGGGGCATATGTAATAGCGGATCCTGCAAATGGTGAAAAACCTCAAGTTCTTCTTTTGGCTACCGGTTCCGAAGTTAGTCTAGCCGTCAATGCACAAAAAGCGCTTGCCGAAAAAGGAATCGCTGCTCGTGTCGTCAGTATGCCTAGCTGGGAAGTTTTCGAAAGCCAGTCTCAAGAATACAAGGACTCCGTCCTCCTCCCTGATGTCAAAGCTCGCGTAGCGATGGAAATGGCTCACCCACTAGGTTGGGAACGTTATACAGGTGATCAAGGATCGATTATCGGAATTAACGGATTTGGTGCTTCCGCTCCTGGAGACCTGTTGATTAAGGAATACGGATTTACTGTGGAAAACGTGCTGAAGCATGTGGAAAAGGTGTTATAAGAAAGCTATTGGCGTAGCCTTATGCGTATAATACTTTCGGATAAGTAAAATAGAAGAAAAGGGATAGCTTAGGCTATCCCTTTTCATTTAGAATAAAGTAAGGTAATAAAAACTTCCCTAAGGAGGGATGATATGGGATTTGAAGATGAATATGACTCCTTTTTGAACGGACACTTACAGGCGAGAAAAGGAGAACGACTGCGACGATTGGAAGAAGGACACGGTCAGGCAGAGATGCTATTTTTGAAACAAGTGTGGTGGCCCCAATTCCATAATTTCCACTACCTTCATCCAGAATATGAAGTGAATGATTTCAAGGATGGAAAAAGATACTTGGATTTTGCTTATATCCGAGCTGCAATGAGGATCTGTTTTGAGATAGACGGTTATGGTCCGCATGTAAAGAACATGAGTCGATGGCAATTTTCAGATAGTCTCGATCGACAAAACCAACTTATTATGGACGGATGGACGGTTATCCGCTTTTCCTATGATCAAGTAAAGGAGCAGCCCCGGAGGTGCCAGCAGATTACTCAGCAAGTGATCGGCAAAATGTTGGGAGAGGAACTGGATCACCTTTCACTGACCTTTATAGAAAAGGAAGTGATTCGATTTGCTTTGAAGAGTGGGAATGTAGTTACACCAAGAGTAGTTGCCCAGCTATTGAAGCTAAGTGACAAAACAGTGAAAAAAATCCTCCTCGAATTAGTCAAAAAAAGAATGTTGGTTCCAACATCCGGAAAACAGCGATTTCATTCTTATCTACTGGGTGATGAAGTAAAAAGCCCCTTTTTCTAACCGGAAATTTTCCGATTAGAAAAAAGAATAGATAGAAAAGAAGGGCTACAACCGGAAAAACTCCGATTATAGCACGCACTGAGTGGAAAAATGTCAGTTTTTCTAATATTAACCGGAGTATTTCCGATTAATTAGTCTATTCCTCGAAGTATTACAATCCTAACCGGAAATTTTCCGATTAAATCGCCACTCTCCTACTTCTAGCTGTACTTAATACCGCTTAAAGCCTTCCCCCAACACTTCATTCGCATCCGTCACGATTACAAATGCACTTGGATCCGTTTCCTGAACTAGCTTCTTCAGATGGTTAATCTCACTTTGTGAAACAACACACATCAGTACAGGTCTCTCCTTCTCTGTAAAGCCGCCATACCCTGGAATGCGTGTGACTCCCCGATCCAAATCATATAAAATTGCTTCTTGAATTTTTTCGAGATTCCCGGAAATGATAAAAGCCATTTTCGAAACCCCAAGTCCCATTTGCACGACATCAATCGTTTTCCCCGTAATGTACAAAGCAATGAGCGCATACAAGGCTCGTTCCGGCCCGTACACAAGTCCTGCGGTAATGACCACTAACCCATCGATCAATAAAACCGCGATCCCTAAGGATACACCTGTAAATTTATGAATGATTTGTGCAATTAAATCGGTTCCACCCGTCGAGGCATTTCCCCTGAAAACTAAACCAAGTCCTAATCCCACCCCTACTCCACCATATAAGGCTGCTAATAAGGGCTCACTCGTGATGGTTGGCCAATCCTCTGTTATAAATACAAACAGAGGAAGAACGAGGGTACCAATGATCGTTTTCAAGCCAAATTGTCTACCTAAAAAGACAAAACCTAATCCAATCAATAATAAATTAAAAGCCCACTGGGTAAAGGCTGGACGCCATCCAAACAGATCTTTAGAAATGATACTAATCCCGCTTACTCCACCTGAAGCAATATCAAAGGCATTTAAAAACAAGTTAAAAGTGACTGCTATCAGAAAGGACCCAACAAATAGAAAAAAATATTCTTTTACCACAGTAAACCAAGGTTCTTCTTTAGGCTCTCGTCTTTTATTCATTGTTTGCTCCATATTTGATCTCGATCCTTATCTAAGATTATTTATTAATTATATTTTTTCCGTTGAAAAGTATAACACTCTCCCATTTTCTAAGAAAGCTACTAGCGTATCCTTATGCGTATAATACTTGATCTCTAAGTACAAATAAATCAAAAAAACAGCTCCCCCCCCCCCACAAATAGAAGAATACCTCCGTATGTTTAAGTAGACTAAACATCTTACATAGAAAAGAAAAGAGGAATGTATAATGAGTAAATATTGGAAAACGACCACTTTAGGATTATTAGCGGCAAGCTTAATTTTCTCCCAAGCAGCTTTTGCCAATGGCAACGCGGATGCAAAAGGAAAAACAAAGGCAGAAGCTGACACAACCGCAACTGCGGATCAAACCATATCTGCAGACGAAGATACGACCCTTGAAACCAATACAGACACAACTGTGGTAAACGATGTCTATGTTCAAAAACTTGAAAAAATCGAAGCTAAATACAAGCAATTCGTTGATCAAGAGGGCAATGTTAACGCACAGACAGGTAAATTGGGATCCATCGAAAACCGCACAAATGCATTGAAAGCTCAGCTAGAAGAGCTAGCTGCCGTTGAAAAAGAAGTAGAGGGTCTAGAAGGAACAGAAGCTGAAGCTGCTGTAGATTCTTTGACTAAGCTTTATGCTGACCTTGGTGAATTTGAAAAGGCTCTACATGTTCAGCAAGAATATGTACAAAAGCTAAACGATTCTTCGGATGATGTCCTTTTGAAAGAGTACAAGGAAATTGGGAAGCTATTAAAGAAAATGGGCAAGGTAGGCGTAAAAGCGCTTGTGAATGGAGTAGAACCAGAAATGGACGTTCCTCCAGTGATCGAAAGCGGGAGAACCCTCGTACCTTTCCGTGCCCTGTCTGAAGCTCTGGATGCTGAAGTAAAATGGGATGCAGAAACAAGAACCGTTACGGTAACCAAAGATGGTGCTGTGGTAGTTCTTACCATTGATAGCATGGTAGCAACAGTAGATGGCAAAGAATATAAGCTGGATGTGCCTGCTAAAATTATTAAAGGCAGAACCGTCGTCCCTCTTCGCTTCCTCAGTCAAGGATTAAAAGCAAAGGTACTTTGGGAGCAAGAAACCCAAACAGCGATTGTTATTGATGAAGAGGAAGCAACTGCAACCGAAGCAGAAGCAACTACAACTGAAGCAACTACAACTGATGCAACTGCAGAAACTACTACAGACGCAACTGATGATGCAACTACAACTGAATCAAATGAAACTGATGAAACTACTACAGACACAACTGCTGATGAAACTACAACAACTACAACAACTACAACTAATTAATGAAAAGAACCAGGTGATGAGCCTGGTTCTTTTTTCTTTCCAGGTACCGAATAGGCGATAGCGGAATAAGATAGAGTTGGAATCAAGCAAGGGAGGGAAAAACATGTTATTTGCCTATGGTCCCTATCAGGATTTGCGTACATTGGATGAGGTCCGCTTTTGGAAGCAGCAGGAAGCTGAGCATACCGTGGTGATTCGAGAGCTCGCAAAGGATTTAGAAGAACCCTATAAAAAAGCGTTGGAAGCCTGGGAGGAAAGCTTTAATCTCACCTTGCATGCGGCTGTCCGATATATTGAGACTTTGGTGAGGTCAGGGGGGCATTCCAACCCTATGATCCATTCTAAGGTACTTCAGCTCACACATTTTTCTGTAGATCAAAGTGAAAGGTTTATTGCTTTTGTCGAGGAATTAAAAAAGAATAGTAAGGCGATCAAAAGTAATCCGGTTATTCCTACCGTGTTAAACCATATTGAGCGGGAATCAGAGTACTTTGTTGGGGTATTGCAGGTGATGAGGTAAGAAAGCTACTCGCGTAGCCTTATGCGTATAATACTTGATCTCTAAGTGTAAGAAAGCTACTGGCGTAGCCTTATGCGTATAATACTTGATCTCTAAGTGTAAGAAAGCTACTCGCGTAGCCTTATGTGTATAATACTTTCCGATAGTATAAAAAACAAAAGGAAGCTCTTACGAGCTTCCTACTTTATTCATTCATTTGCTTACGCAAATAAGCATTGATAAACGCATCGATATCCCCGTCCATCACGGCCCCAATATTCCCGGTTTCTTCTCCAGTGCGGTGATCCTTGGCCATGCTGTAAGGGTGGAAAACGTAGGAGCGGATTTGGCTTCCCCAGCCAATCTCCTTTTGCTCTCCGCGGATTTTAGCCAATGCCGCTTCCTGTTCTTCGATTTTCTTCTCGTAGAGGCGTCCTTTTAAGATCTTCATCGCTCTTTCCCGATTTTTGATCTGTGAACGCTCAGATTGGCAGGTAACTACGACACCTGTCGGCACATGAGTAATCCGCACGGCAGAGTCCGTGGTATTGATGTGCTGACCACCAGCTCCACTGGCACGGTAGGTATCGATTTTCAAGTCCTCAGTCCGAATGTCAGTTTCCACATCATCTTCCAGTTCCGGCACCACCATGCAGGAAGCAAAAGACGTATGGCGGCGCCCGGAAGAATCAAACGGAGAAATCCGCACGAGGCGGTGCACCCCTTTTTCCGCCTTCAAGTAGCCATAAGCATTATACCCTTTGATTAACAAGGTAACGCTTTTAACCCCTGCTTCATCGCCTGGGAGATAGTCAAGGGTTTCCACTTTAAAACCTTGATCTTCTGCCCAACGGGTATACATACGCAGCAGCATTTCCGCCCAATCCTGGGACTCCGTCCCACCTGCTCCAGGGTGAAGTTCGAGAATGGCATTGTTTTTATCATGCGGTTCGCTGAGCAGCAGCTGAAGCTCAAAATCGCTAAGAGCTTTAGAGAGCTTCCCTACTCCCTCTTCCATATCAGGAAGAAGGGATTCATCGTTTTCCTCTACCATCAGCTCAAGCATGACCTGAAGGTCTTCATAACTGCACTGCAAGTCATGGACTTTCGTCAAACTATCTTTTAAGGCATTCGCTTCGTTGATCACCTTTTGGGCGGCTTCATTATCATCCCAGAAAGAAGGCTCAGCCATCTTGTCTTCAAGCTCAGCAACCCGCCTGGTTTTATTATCGAGGTCAAAGCGACCCCCTTAAGTCTGTCAGCTTTTTAGCCATGATAGATAGCTCATTTCTTAATTCGGACACTTCCATCTATCGATCACTCTCCATGGCAATTCTTATATTTTTTCCCGCTGCCGCATGGGCATAGAACATTTCGGCCAACCTTATCCCCTTCCCGTCGGATGGTCTTGGACTGTTCTTCCTTCGTATTCACAGCCTTACCTTGAGCCACTTCCTGACGCTCTAAATTATTGACGGAAACCTGGGCCTTCATAATATAGGTAGCCACTTCTTCTTCAATATGGGTAATCATTTCATTGAACATCTCAAAGCCTTCAAACTGATATTCCCGCAACGGATCGGTTTGCGCATAGGCACGAAGGTGAATTCCTTGACGCAATTGATCCATCGCATCAATGTGATCCAGCCACTTGCTGTCGACGGAACGGAGAACAACCACCTTCTCGAATTCCCGCATGTTTTCAAAACCCATAAGGGCTTCGCGCTCATCGTATAACTCGACGATGACCTTTTGGAACTTCTCGCGGATTTCTTCCTCTTCTTGCCCTTTTAAATCCTTGACCGTCAGCTTCCCTTCAGATAGGAAGGTCGCATTCGCCTGCTCCAATAATCCATCCAAATTCCATTCTTCCGGAACCTCGCTGGCCGGGCAGAACATCTCCAGTAGTCGATCGAGATAGGAGTTGATCATCTGAATGATAACATCGCGCAGATTTTCACTCTCGAGCACCTCTTTCCGCTGCTTGTAGATGACCGAACGCTGCTGGTTCATCACATCATCGTACTGAAGGACGACACGACGAACGTCAAAGTTGCTTCCTTCTACTCGCTTCTGAGCGGATTCAATCGCCCGTGAAACCATCTTGCTCTCGATAGGCACATCCTCTTCCATCCCCAGACGGTCCATCATGTTCATGATGTTCTCTGAACCAAAGCGGCGCATGAGCTCATCCTGCAGGGACAAATAGAATTGAGAAGAACCGGGGTCTCCCTGGCGTCCCGCACGACCGCGAAGCTGGTTATCAATCCGGCGGCTTTCATGACGCTCTGTACCTAGAATATGCAGACCGCCCACTTCGTGTACACCTTCGCCCAACTTAATATCCGTTCCGCGACCGGCCATATTGGTCGCAATCGTAACCGCACCCTTTTGCCCAGCTAACGCCACGATATCTGCTTCTTTTTCATGGTGCTTCGCGTTCAATACGGTATGGGGAACTCCTTTTTTCTTCAGCAACGCGGATAAAAGCTCTGATTTTTCAATGGAGGTAGTCCCTACGAGAATCGGTTGACCTGTTTTATGACGTTGGACAATTTCCTCCACCGCATTACGATACTTCGCCACTTCCGATTTATAAATCATATCCGGCAGATCATTTCGCAGAACGGGCCGATTGGTTGGAATCACAACAACATCCATTCCGTAAATCTTCTTAAATTCTTCTTCCTCAGTCTTGGCTGTACCGGTCATCCCGCCGAGCTTGTCATACATCCGGAAGTAGTTTTGCAAGGTAATCGTAGCCAAGGTCATGCTTTCATTCTGAACCTTTAAGCCTTCCTTCGCTTCAATCGCCTGATGTAAACCATCACTGTAACGGCGTCCCTGCATCAAGCGTCCTGTGAACTCATCGACAATAATGATTTCGCCTTCTGCTACGACGTAATCAACGTCACGCTTCATGATATATTCGGCACGAAGGGCATTCTGAATGTGATGGTTCAAAGTCATATGGTTGGCATCATAGAGGTTATCAATATTAAAGGCTTTCTCGATACGAGCGACTCCATCATCTGTCAACGTAATCCCGCGCGTTTTCTCATCGATGGCAAAATGCTCTTCATCCTTCAGCATTTTAACGAAACGGGCCGCAACATAATAAAGATCCGTCGATTTTTGCGCCTGTCCGGAAATGATCAAGGGCGTTCTCGCTTCATCAATCAAGTTGGAGTCAACTTCGTCAACGATGGCAAAATAGAGCGGACGCTGAACCATATGTTCTTTGTAAAGCACCATATTGTCACGCAAATAGTCGAAGCCAAACTCGTTATTCGTTCCGTACGTAATATCGCAGGCATAGGCCTCCCGCTTTTCATCTGGGCTCATTCCGGAACGATTCAAGCCAATCGTTAAACCAAGGAAATTGTGCAATAAGCCCATCTGCTCCATATCACGGGCAGCCAGGTATTCGTTCACGGTAACCACGTGAACGCCACGACCGGTGAGAGCATTTAGGTAGGTTGGCAGCGTAGATACCAGAGTTTTTCCTTCCCCTGTCTTCATTTCGGCTATACGGCCATCATGAAGCACCATTCCACCAATCATCTGCACATCATAATGACGCATACCCAACACCCGCTTAGAAGCTTCACGAACAACCGCAAAGGCCTCGGGAAGCAGGCTGTCCAAAGATTCCCCTTTTTCCAAGCGGCTTCTAAATTCATTCGTCTTCTCTTTCAACTGAGCATCCGTCAATTGTTGTATTTCAGGTTCTAGAACATTAATATGTTCTACTCGTTTATACAATTTCTTCAAGTCTCTTTCTTCAGTAGATCCAAAGAGCTTCTTCATCATTCCTAGCATAGGGAGATAGCTCCTTCCCATTTTATAAACTTATCCTAACAATTCATTTTACTGTAATCGACTTAACAAAACAAGGAATCTCCTGTTAGCTCACATGAATTTTAATACGTATGAAGCATCGAGAAAGTTTCAGGGAGGAAATAGATTTAGAGTGGAAAAAGCCCCCTCTAAAGAGGGGACTTTCTGTTATTATTCAGCATCGGGCTCGATAAGGCCGTAACGACCATCTCTACGCTTATAAACCACGCTAACCTGATCGCTTTCAGCGCTTGCAAAAACGAAGAAATTGTGGCCTAGCATGTCCATTTGCAGGACAGCTTCTTCCGCATCCATCGGCTTTAAAGTAAAACGCTTGTTACGGACGATTTCAATTTTGCCTTCTTCGTCTTCATCAACAGGAGAGCCGCCAACCTGTTCCGTGAACAATGTCTTAAGACTTCCTTCTTGACGGAATTTACGGTTCACCTTTGTTTTGTGCTTACGAATTTGTCTTTCCAATTTTTCTACAACCAAATCGGTTGCGGCATACATATCTGTATGAGTGTCCTCAGCACGAAGAATAACTCCTGGCATTGGAATGGTTACCTCGATTGTATGTTCATCTTTTAATACTCTTAGGGTTACATGGGCCTCAGTGGATGGAGGCATTTGGTCAAAGTACTTTTCCAAACGACCTACCTTTTTTTCTACATATTCTCTTAAGGCTGGTGTTAGCTCTACGTTTTCTCCACGAATGTTATATCTCATTGCAACTCCTCCTTTCATATTGATTAAATTCTCTATCTTACATCAAAATCCTTCCACACTTAGCCAAAAAATAATCAATTCTAATGAAATATTTGTGAACAAGTGGAGGATATTTTATGTATAAAAATTGAAGGCTCTAGAATAATCTAGAGCCCTCAAGGAAATTATTATTAAAGTTTAACAACGTTTGAAGCTTGTGGTCCACGTGCGCCTTCAACGATATCGAATGAAACAGATTGTCCTTCTTCAAGCGTTTTGAAGCCATCACCTGTGATTGCGGAGAAATGAACGAATACGTCATCTCCATTTTCTCTTTCAATAAATCCAAATCCTTTTTCTGCGTTGAACCATTTCACTTTTCCTTGCATGTACGGTTACACATTCCTTTCAAAAATAAACTTATGAGGGGAGCCTATGATAGACACCAATCTCATTAAAAAAAATATACCATTTTTACTACTGCCTGTCAATTCTCCCTAATCTGTTTTATACCATTCAAAGTTGCCCTGATGAGGAGAAGGAAAATGAACAAATTCCTACTTTCCTATACGCTTAAAAAGCGACCATTCCGAATGAATGGCCGCTTTTTTCCCAGGACGGGGTTGGAGAGTGTTGAAGGCTCTCCGAGGGGGAGGTATATTTTAGTGCTGAGGCGGCAAATGAGCCGATTCGAAACCATTAACGGTTCCTACTGTTACTAAGTTTGAATCCACAGTGAGATATCCAGCAATAAGTAATGCAACAGCACATACACCAATTAATAATTTTTTCACTTTACTCTCTCCTTTCTCTATTTGTTAGTTCAAGGATAGCAAGAAATTACAAGAATTTCATTTCTCGAATTCAGTCATTTCCGCTCCTGTTTGTCCTTATTTCTTAATCTTTAAGTACCCCCTGCACCGCTCTTATCTTTTCATATTTTAATATTCAATTTTGAATATTTAAGATTTTTGTTGAAATATTTTAAAAAATGTCGTATTTTCAGATAAGGATAGTAATTTTGTAAAATAATAGGAGGGTTTTTATGTTGACAATTGGTCAATATGTAAAAAGGTTGCGAGAAGTAAAGGGGTTAAATCAGAAGGATTTAGTCGAAAAAGGGGTCTTAAATCAACCGCAATTGAGTAAGATTGAAAGGAACATTCAAGACCCTAATATTGATCAACTTAAGTTTTTTTCAGATATTTTTCATGTTTCTTTAGAGTCCCTTGTTGACATTATGGATGGAAAGGGAGAACCCCTATGCGATAATCAATTACACTATAAAGATGATACCCTTTGTGATTTGCGAAGGTTTGTCCGATATCATCACTTCCATGATTTAGAGTATACACTACACAGCATTGAGAAACATCCGCTTTTTACTGCCCCTGTAGAATCTCAATTCATTACTTGGCATAAAGGTATTCTTGCTAATGAACTATATGGAGATATTGAAAAAGCCCAATATTATTTTGACCAAGCTATCTCATCTCGCGTTTCCCCTAAGCTCAGAGAACGTTATGTTGAAATTCTAATTAGCAAAGGTGTAGCCTACATCAATCAAAATAACCCAAAGTTAGCCTTGACACCTTTACAAGAAGCTTTACGAATATTACGCTCCCTCTATCGTCTTAACGATTATAAAATAGCAACAAGACTTTTTTATAACCTCTCCCTTCTTTCCTATCAACTAGAAAACTTCAAGGAATCTACTCACTATATTGAAGAAGCCAAATCAATTTGTTTCCAGAATGAATCTTCTTATCTCATTGGAGAAATCCATTTCCAA
>JAKFCU010000085.1:0-31394 GCA_036676475.1 Brevibacillus sp. | reverse complement strand
ACTGTTCCAAATAGATATGTCATTGAAGGTTGGATAAGATTAACGACCGGAAGCGCACACGAGCTAAATACGGATTGGTGGGAAAAGAGAGTTTATAACGGCACTTAAAACCAAACCAAACCAAATTAATTTTTTATTAAAAAATATAATTTGTACAGTTCACTTATCGTGGTATAATTTACCTATTCTTGATAGGGGTGAGGTTGAGAATGGGGAATTATACTGAAGGGGCTCCAGAAAATATCGTTGAGCTCGTTAGGAAATCCAGAAGTAAAGTAAGTTGGAAGGCAAGGAAAGAAGTTGTAGAAGAATTAGGAAAGTGGAAATGTAAACAATCAGTTGATGTTCTTCAAAATCTCTTAAAAACAGATAAAGTGTATAGCGTTCAATATGCAGCACTCCAGTCTCTACAAAATTTTGGTATTCACGATGCAAGACTTCCAAAGAAAAAGAGTCCGTAAGCTTTAAAAGAAGTACAGAAGGTTTTTGCAAGAATTAAACGGGAGCTTAAAGTAGATGAGCCTACAATTGAAGAAATAACGAACAAATTAATACAAGTTAATCCTGAAATGTACGATGTTATGAAGTTTGAGAAAAAAGATCAGTTCGATACATGGGTTAACAACACTATGAAGCATTTGCCGAAAAAATAAACTCTTAGAACAAGACCTGTCTAATACACTAGGATAAGGTCTTTTTTATTTTCTAACCAAAACCAACCTTGGAGGAATTTATTGCCTTTTGTCGAATGAAGTAGGCGAGGTGATAATTAATGTCTTTTGATACATGGTCTTATGTTATGCCGATATTCAAGGCTCTGGCTGGTTTATTGTACTAGTAACTCTAGTCTTTTTCATGAGGAAGTTGCCTACATGGTTAATGGGTACGGTCATTGTAAGTTTAACTGCAGTGGTTGGATTCCTTTGGTTGTTTAAAGTGTACTTTCCTCAATTACCGTACTTAGGATAGAACGCCGATCCAGGCGCTTTTTCTTTTTAACCAAATCGACCTTTGTTCATAATTTAAGCACTCCTTTTCGGGGGTGCTTTCAACCCTTTCGAATCATCCCCTTCAAAATAGACGGAGAAATAAAATTTGTATTTATAGAAAAGAAAAATAGCCGTCCACAATAGAATTAGTCCCTTATGCAAAAAAAAAGACTGAATACAACTCAGATGTACCGACCTTGTGAGTCGCGCGAGAGGTTCTTCCTTACGATCGGCACAACGACCGTGTAAGTGAACGTCCGTACATCATCCAAATGTTGCATCCAGTCAATGGGAGAGGAGAAACCGGAGGAAGAGCTTATGGGGAAACGTAAGTCTTCTCCGCGGTTGTCAGTAACATTTACCATGTTACTAATTTTATTATGGACTGTTATTTCTATGATTATACATGGTTTCTTAACTTTTTTAATGTATATTGACGGCATTAAAGATTTAATATTGGATGTAGTGTATCCCCTGAAAATATCATTCTCCATGGTGCTGTGGAGCGGCATGAAAAACTAATCGGAAATTTTCCGGTTGCAAGTTAAAAATGGGACTAGACCTGATGTATAGTCGGAATTTTTCCGTTTAGAAAGGCAAACAGGGCACTTTTATTGAATAAAATAGCCTTTTATCGGAACAATTCCGGTTAAATGCTCGGTTTCCCCTTCCATTTTGAATTTAATCGGAGTTTTTCCGGTTGTACGACCAAAGCAATGAATCGCCCCGTCTCTCATGCCCCCCTGTCAACAGGGATTTTCATATAAATTTCCTAATAAATTTTAAGTGCTGTCAATATAGATGTGAAGATTTACCAGGAAAGGTAAGTTGTGATACACTTATCAAAAAGTATTATACGCATAAGCTGCGCTGATTAGCTTTCTTACACTTATCAAAAAGTATCAGCGATTCAGGAGGATCAGATGAGAGTCATTTCCGGTTCAAAGAAAGGAAGACCACTTCAAGCTGTACCTGGAAAAGGTACACGACCCACAGTGGACAAAGTGAAGGAATCCATCTTTAGCATGATTGGTCCCTACTTTGAAGGAGGGGTCATTCTCGACCTCTATGCAGGTACGGGAGGGCTTGGCATCGAAGCTTTAAGCCGTGGCATGGATCAGGCTATTTTTGTTGATGCAGATAAAAAAGCAATCGAAGTCATTAAACATAATCTGGAAAAGACTGATTTGGCTGATTGTGCGGAAGTTTATAAAAATGAAGCTGGACGCGCATTGAAGGCTCTCATCAAACGAGGAATGCCCTTTGATTTGGTTTTTCTTGACCCGCCATATGCCTATCAGAAAATAGAGAGTGAAATCGCAATTCTACATGATCATGGTCTTCTTAACTCAAACGCCATCATCGTGGCAGAGACTGATGTTGACTTTAGCCTAGCCGACCGTATCGGTCAAGTACAGAAATCGAAAGAGACGGAATACGGAAATACACGAATTACGGTTTTTCAAATGATAGGAGAAACCATGCAATCACAAGCAAAAGAGGGAGAGATGGAAACATGAACATTGCCGTATGTCCTGGAAGCTTTGATCCCGTAACAAAGGGACATCTGGATATTATTCAAAGAGGGGCAAAAATTTTCGATAAGGTGATTGTGGCGGTTTTGGTGAATCGAAACAAAGACCCGCTCTTCAGTTTGGAGGAGAGAGTGGAGCTACTTCGTGAAGTTACCAAGCATATTCCCAACATAGAGGTGGATTTCTTTGAGGGGCTCTTGATCGACTATATGAAATCGAAAAAGGCGAATGTGATTATTAAAGGTTTGCGTGCGGTCTCAGATTTTGAATATGAGATGCAAATGGCCTCTATTAATCGTTTAATTGAAGATAAAATTGAAACGTTTTTTATGATGACTAATAATCAATATTCATTTTTAAGCTCTAGCATTGTGAAGGAAGTCGCGAAATATGAGGCAGATGTTAGTGCGATTGTTCCGCCTGTGGTTGAAAAGGCCTTGAGACAAAAATACAAGGAAAAGGAATGGACCTAAGAAATATGAAAGCTACATGCACAAGGCATGGCGTATAATACTTTCTGAATAAATTTGAAAAATCCCGGTCTCCGGGATTTTATCTTTTTCTTATGCGTACTATTTTCTGCAGGGATAAAGAAATCATGGAGAAAAGGATTAAGGTAAGGAGTAGGAGGAAGGCAAAAGTTGCAAGATGATGAAAAACATCCCACGCCGGACGGAGGCCGCCATCAGGTTGCTGTTGTGTAAAAGCTGGAAGCGCCGCAGAAACGATGGATAGCCTTTCCAAAGGTTCCCATAAAAGATAAGCAATTATACCGGCAAGGATGGAATGGATACCCTTCCAGATGAAGTACGGTTGATATCGCATATCCGTTGAACTAATAATACTGGCTACTTGTGCATGGACAGAAATGCCGCCCCATGCGAGTAAGCCGGAAGTAATGGCCATTTTCATTTCCATATTCAAATCGACATTGGATTGACTGATAAATTGCATACTTTGGGTAACTTCAAAAAATCCAATTATAAAAGCTTCAGACATTTGCTCCGGAATATGGACAGCGTAAAGCAGAACGGATAAAGGCCAGGTCAGTAATTCTGCGAACGCCCCCATCGAAACAAACTTTATAATGACCGAGAAGATAATAATGAATCCGCCAATCACAAACAAGGTCTGAAAAGAGCTTAAGACAGCATCCCCCATCAATTTTCCAAGTGGTCTGCGATCTCGAAGCCGCGCCCGGTGCATGGCTCTAAAAGCCCGAAGAAGCAAGGGTGAATTCTTATCCAGGTTGGATGAGGTAACGGCTCCCTTCCGATCATGAAAACGCAAGAGTATACCCAGGAAAATGGCTCCCAGATAGTTGGCCAGAGCAATGGAAATTCCAAGAGAAGCATCTTGGAAAAAGCCAACGGCTACTGCTCCGAAAATAAATAGGGGATCAGTTGTGCTTGTAAAGCATAACAATCGCTCGCCTTCGGCACGAGAAACCAATCTTTGTTCCCGAAGGCGGGCAGCCAGTTTGGGACCTACTGGATAACCCGAAGCGAAGCCCAACGACATCACAAAACCACCGGCTCCCGGTACATTGAAAAGCGGCCTCATCAAAGGTTCAAGCAAAACGCCCATGAAGTGCACGACTCCAAATCCCATCATCATTTCAGAAAGAATCATAAAAGGTAAGCAAGCGGGAAAAACAACATCCCACCATATTTTTAAACCGCGCAGAGCTGAATCGAAAGCGGTCTGGGGATATCGAATCATACAGATCACGAGGATCATGCTCACTGTAGCGAAGAATACGGTTTGAATATAAGGTCTATAGCGCATAGAAAGGCCTCCATTGCTGCTTGTATCACACACAATAAAATTTACGCGATGACAAGGAGGTTTAGACCAAGCATTATTGTGGAAACGAGTATTGATCAAGGCAGATGTATTCATATAATAGAAAGGATAGATGGCAATCCATGGCAGTAAGCATAAAGGGAGGAAAAGGGAGATGAAGAGACCTAAGGTGGGTTTAGCTTTAGGATCGGGAGGAGCCCGCGGGTTTGCCCATATTGGTGTCATTAAGGTTCTCGAAGAAGAAGGGATTCCCATAGATATTATTGCTGGAAGCAGTATGGGGAGTTTGGTTGGAGCTTTCTATTCAGTTGGTATCAATCCTGAGATGATGAGGAAATTAGCGATAAATTTAAAAAGGAAATATTGGATTGATTTTACTGTTCCTAAAATGGGGTTTGTTACTGGAGAAAAAATTAAAGAAATGGTTCGAATCCTCACACATGGGAAAAATTTGGAACAGTTGGGTATTCCGTTAGCCATTGTGGCAACTGACTTGGAAAAGGGAGAAAGAGTCGTATTTACCCAGGGGCCTGTTGCCCAAGCCGTGAGGGCAAGCATTTCGATACCGGGAATTTTTGTTCCAGAGGAAGTCGATGGCAGGCTATTAGTCGATGGAGGAGTGATTGACCGCGTCCCTATTACGGTAGCAAAAGATTTGGGAGCAGAAGTGGTGATTGGTGTGGATGTGGGAATGATCTCAACGGAAGCGAAATTTACTTCTATATTTGATGTTATTGCTCAAACGATTCAAATTATGGAGAGGGAAATATTTAGATTTCGTATCCTTGAGGCTGATGTGATGATCAGTCCGAGTGTCGGACAATATAGCGCTACGAATTTTATGCAAATCGAAGAGTTGATCACTGCTGGGGAAGAGGCGGCAAGAGGCTCTATTGATCAAATAAAAGAAGTTTTACTTAACAGGAGGAATCCATGAAATATAAAAAACTCTGGGGATGGGCTGCTCTTATCTTTTTTATTCTAATGGCTATCAATGTTCAAGTCCCTTATTATATTAATCAGCCTGGATCTGCCGTCCCGCTAGCTCCCATGATTAAGGTCGAGGGAGGATTAAATGATGAAAAAGGAAACTTTCGTTTAACGACCGTCCGAACAGGTCCCACGAATGTCGCTGGCTATCTCTACGCTATGTTTGACCCGAATGCGGATCTCGTGGATGCCAACTTCGTTCATAGTCCGCATGAAACAGATGAACAATATTTGCAAAGACAGATCGAAGTGATGAAAGCTTCTCAAGATACGGCCAAGATCGTTGCTTTTCAAAAATCAGGCTTTGATGTAAAACTCTACAATAATGGTGCCATTATTATGCAGTTAATTCCAAGTTTTCCTGCTGAGAAAATACTGAAAGTTGGAGATATCGTCACTAAAGTAGACGATCTGAGAATTCATACAGCCGCTGATTTAATTGAGTCTTTAAAAGGGCGTAAAGTAAATGAAATTGTCGTGATTACCTATATGAGAGATAAAAAGGTGCAAACGGCAGAAATGAAACTTCAACCTTTACCGGTTCAGAACGAAGATGGACAAAAGAAGCCAGGCATTGGCATTGCATCCCCCATTACCAACCGGGAATTTGAGCTTCCGAAGAAGGTGAATGTTCAATCGGAAAATATTGGAGGCCCTTCCGCTGGATTAATGTTTACTTTAGAAATCATCAACCAATTAACTGAAGGGGATTTGACAAAGGGCTATAACATAGCGGGAACGGGAACCATGAATGAAAATGGAGCGATCGGGAGAATTGGCGGCATTCAACATAAAATTGTCGCGGCCTATAAGGAAGGGGTAGAAATATTTTTTGCACCAGCCGAAAAGGATGAGAATGGGGACACTAACTATGATGAAGCATTGAAAAAAGTGGATCAGATGGATATCAAGATGAAAATCATTCCAGTGTTGACCCTAGATGATGCACTGCAATATCTAAATCAATTATCAGAAAAAAAATAAAGGAGGGATGACTCCTTTATTTTTTTCTCAGAAAATGTGATACGCATAAGGCTACGCAAGTAGCTTTCTTACATCCATCGCAACGGAGAATAAGTATAATCTGATTCTTTTGTGAGACTTGACTTTTTATAGCCTAAAGCATAAATGTGCGAAGCCCGGATATCTAAGTCCAGCATAGGATGTGAATGGCTAGCGGTCTTTGTGACTAAGGGGATTTTACTTCGTCCTTTTGCTTCGTGAAGGAGGACCCTTCCTTGTTCATTGAAGCCCAAAACACGTAAATAGGGAATTCCTTCTTTGGTTCGAAAACCATCCATTTCTTCTTTACTTAGGTTCAGGAGGAGATTCAGCAGAATTCGTTGTAATCGATTCCATGTATAGCGTTTCGTTTTTAATTGGTCCATAAATGAATAAAAATGAGTAGACTGAAGCTGCATACGCTTTAATCGATGTTCTAGCCCTTCTTCCATTTCGTGAATTCTGGCTAGCTCCGATATGTCTTTGGATAAGATACTATGTAGAACATAAGGGAAATACTTCTCCCAACTTAAGGGGAACCGTCCCATCTCTTGCTCATCCATCAAGATCTCATAAGTAGAAAAGGGTACAAAATCCTTGATTTTATCGATAGAATTCTCGAAAATGAGCTTTCGAAGGGCAGTAGCGCTAGCAATTTGGCTATCGGAAATATCTGATTGATGATAACCAGCCTTAATCCGCGGGATTGTATGAGCTTCGATCGTGCTCTGTAGCCTGTTTAATGCGATTACATAATTAAGCCCTAAAATATTATTCGGTTGCTCAAGGCGTGCTTCTGCATCTGGCATGAGAATAGCAGCTGCTTTAGCATAGGCTTTTGGATAGGATACACCCTTACTAAGAAGTGATTTTATGCTGAGCTTAAATTCGTGAGGTTCATCCGTGAGGTGGTCAGCTAAATTCTTAATCCAAGATATATCCCCACTTTCACTTCCAAAACACAGAAAATCAACCATTCCTAGTGAATCCAAAGCAGATACAGCACCATAGGCAAATAGTTCAGCATTTTGGGTACAGTAAGCAGTAGGGAGCTCCAAGACGAGATCAATCCCGGCAGACAAAGCCATTTTCGTCCGGGCCCACTTGGATACAACAGCTGGCTCTCCGCGTTGGAGAAAATTTCCGCTCATGATGGCTACACAAGCATCTGCTTTTGTTTCTTGCAGTGCTTGTTGGAAATGGAAAAGGTGGCCGTTATGAAAGGGATTATACTCAACAATTAAACCAACAACTTTCAATGCTATACCTACTTTCTAGAATTCTCATATCAAAGTTTGAATACTTCTATTATAGTAGATGATGAATTTGGTTGACAAACATTAGGTAGCAAATATATAATTATTTTTGTTGTCTTAGGAGAGTGATTGGAATGAAAATCCTGTTAAATGAGTTAGAGAAAGCGAAAGGACTAACTCTCCACTTGGAAGGTCCTATTGATTTGGTAGGAATTCAGATTCCAGGTGTAAACTTTCAACATTTCAACTTTAATGGGCAAGGACATAAAGAAGCTGGATTAGTGAATGTAGAAGGAACTATAACAGGCATAATCGAGACAAGCTGCTCGAAATGTGTGTCGTCAACTGAGTATTCATTCGCTGTTCCATTCAAGGAAAGCTTTTCTGAGAGTGAAACGGAAGAGGAAAGTGATATTCATACTTTTCATAATGGGAAGATCGAACTAACTCCCTATTTCCTTGAAACCATTCTTTTAGAGACTCCTCAAACATTTCTGTGTGGGGATGTATGCAAAGGATTGTGTCCAACATGTGGAACTGATTGGAACAAACAAAGCTGCACCTGTAACAATGAAAGAATTGATCCAAGGTTAGCTGATCTTGCTCTATTCTTCCAGAAGGATGAGAAATCTTAAATATTTAATTATTTCTGATGTTGATTCCTTGATGACACATCAGTTATAATATATAACTGTCGTATGTACCACCATTAGTGTGAATATAGAACGACAGTCAGGCTTTGAAGTTATACATCTATTACTGAAAAATGAGAATAGCACTTATCATGGTGTTATTAACTTCCGTTGAAGGGGGTGGAAGAAATGGCAGTACCTCAAAGAAGAACTTCCAAAACTCGCAAAAGAATGCGCCGTACTCACTTTAAGCTAGAAGTGCCAGGTATGGTAAAATGTTCTAGTTGCGGAGAATATAAATTAGCTCATCGAGTTTGCAAAGCTTGTGGATCTTATAAAGGCGAAGAAGTTGTAAACAAATAAGAGAGCAAAGGCAAAGTGCTATAAGTACTTTGCCTTTTTACCGCAAAGGAAAGTTTGAGTTAATTAAAGTGAAAAAATATACTTTAACTTTCCTTTCGGCATAAATTCCCACCCTTGACATTAACCCTCTGGGTCAATTTTGATAAAATATATTTTATCAAAATTGAGGATTTACCCCTTGATGTCAAGGGTGGGAAAAAAAGCTTCCTCTAAAAGCGGTCTTGCTACATTGAACTGCTTCGATGAAGCTTTTTTACATTGAAATCAGGATGGGGAAATTTTTGTCTTCATTCGACAGATTCCCCCGGTTGCGGTGGTGGAGTTTTTTTTATATACTCTATTAGTACCTGGTAATAATTTTTTTCCATCAATGGTGGTGAGGAAAATACCACGTTTGAAAAAGAAGGAAAGGCAAGCCCAGTTAATGAAACAACTGCAAACAAATCCTTTTCTAACGGATGAAGAGCTTGCCTTCCATTATTCTGTAAGTATACAAACGATTCGCTTGGATCGCCTGGAATTAGGAATTCCGGAGCTTCGTGAACGGATTAAACATGTGGCCGAACAGAAGCTTGACCACGTGAAATCGTTGTCGCTTGACGAAGTAATTGGAGAGCTTGTTGATTTACAACTGGATCAAAGTGCCATATCCATTCTAGAAATCAATGCTGAACATGTGTTTTCACGTACTTTGGTGGCTAGAGGCCATTATATTTTTGCCCAAGCCAATTCGTTAGCTGTTGCTGTCGTCAATGCTGATGTTGTCTTGACGGGGGCAGCTAGGATCCGTTTTATCCGCCCTGTCAGGCAGGGGGAAAAGCTAGTCGCAAAAGCAATGGTACGAGGACAGGCTGGTGATCAAACGAAAGTGAGAGTAGAAACAAGGGTGAACGGAGAACTTGTGTTTAGTGGAATATTCAGAGTGTTTAATGCAGTGGAGTGGCATAGACCATTGGAGGGAAAAGCATGAGGATCGCTGTAGATGCGATGGGTGGCGATCATGCTCCCCAGGCTGTTGTTGAAGGGGCGGTGCAGGCAGCGCAAGCTTTGACAGACGTACATATTATTTTGATTGGGAATGAAAGTAATATTCGGCATCATATGATTGGACCTTGTCCGCCTAATATAGAGATTGTTCATACGACCGATGTGATTGCTCCTGATGAAAAGGAGCCAGCAAAAGCCATTCGACGGAAGAAGGATTCTTCCATGGCTATGGCGTTAGAGATGGTAAAGAAAAAACAAGCAGATGCCGTAATATCAGCTGGAAATACGGGTGCGTTCATGTCCGGAGGGGTCTTTATTACAAAACGGATTGAGGGTATCGAGAGACCAGCTCTGGCTCCGATCTTGCCTACACTAGAAGGGAAAGGAACTCTGGTGTTGGATGTAGGAGCAAATATGGATACAAAACCAGAACATTTACTTCAGTATGCTTTAATGGGAAATGTTTATGCTCAGTATGTTATGGGGGTTGCAAGTCCCAGAATTGGGTTACTAAATGTTGGAACTGAAGAATTAAAAGGTAACGATTTGACGAAGGAAGCCTTTTCGCTATTGGAAGCACAAAATTTTACCTTTATTGGCAATGTGGAAGCTCGTGACATTCCGTTTGGAGTTTGTGATGTCGTCGTTTGTGATGGATTTTCCGGAAATATTTTATTGAAATCAATGGAAGGAATTGCAAATGCCGTTTTTCAAGTCATGAAAGAGGAATTCACGGCGTCGTTATTAACGAAGATTGGGGCGGCCATCCTGAAACCTGGCTTACGTAGGATTAAAAAGAAAATGGATTATACTGAATATGGGGGAGCCCCTCTCATGGGATTACAAGGTGCATGCATTAAAGCGCATGGATCTTCGAACGCCCACGCAATCAAGAATGCTATCTTCCAGGCTGTTCGCTTTATAGAGAAAGATGTGATTGGTCATATTTCACATGAAGTCAAACGGGAAAGAGTAGAGAAATAGATGAAAAATCAATGGCTTGGTTTTGGTGGCGGATCAACATGGGGGGCAGCGGTTCTTAGATGGAATACAAAAGAAAAAGCCTGGAAGTGGAGGTAAAGATATGGGGAAAATAGCATTTGTGTTTCCTGGTCAAGGCTCTCAATTTGTCGGTATGGGAAAGGAAGCGTTTAGCCAGACCGAAAAGGCTGCATCTGTTTTTACAAAAGCAGATGCAGCTCTGGAATTTCCAATTTCTCAACTTTGTTTCGAAGGTCCTGAAGAAGAGCTTCGTCTGACGATGAATACACAACCAGCCATTTTGACAACGAGTATTGCGTTATTAGAGTGGTTAAAAGAGGAAGTGGAATTGACTCCCGATTTTGTTGCCGGGCATAGTTTAGGGGAGTATTCAGCATTAGTTGCTGCAGGAGCTATGTCGTTTCGGGATGCCGTCATAGCAGTCCGCGCAAGAGGCTCGTTTATGGAGGAAGCTGTTCCTGCAGGACAAGGAGCGATGGCTGCGGTGCTGGGAATGGAAAGGGGATTGCTCTCTGCCGTTTGTGAGCAGGTCACGGCCTCTTATGCTGTGGCTCAGCTAGCCAATTTAAACTGCCCTGGTCAGATTGTGATCTCCGGCAGTGCAGAAGGAGTGGCAAAAGCGGGAGAAGTCGCCAAAGAAAAAGGAGCAAAGAGGGTCATTCCACTGAATGTAAGTGGGCCTTTTCATTCGAGCCTTATGAAACCAGCTGCCGACAAGCTTCAATGTAAGCTAATGGAGCTTACCATCTCGGATGCTCAAGTACCGGTTGTGGCCAATGCCTCTGCTCAAGCTATAACGAGCAACCAGGATATTTTTCATTCCTTAGTAGAACAAGTATCATCTCCAGTGCTTTGGGAGGATTCTGTACTTTATATGATAGAGCAGGGAGTGGATACATTTATTGAAATTGGACCTGGAAATGTTCTGGCTGGATTAATCAAGAAAATCAATCGAAATGCAAAAGTTTTTTCCATCCAAGACGTAGCTTCTTTGAATAAGTTTAAATCGGAATGGATATAGAGGTGATAGGATGTTGCAAAATAAAGTAGCTATCGTTACAGGAGCATCGCGAGGAATTGGTCGAGCTATTGCTTTGGTTTTAGCCGAATCAGGAGCAGACGTCGTGGTAAACTATGCGGGTAGTGAACGTGCAGCTTATGAGGTAGCACAAGAAATTGAACAATTAGGGCGAAAAGCTCTGGTTATTCAAGCGGATGTGTCAAACAGTGAACAAGTAAACCAAATGGTACAGCAAACTTTAGACACATTTGGGAAAGTGGATATTCTCGTTAACAATGCTGGAATTACCCGGGACAACCTGTTGATGAGAATGAAGGATGAGGAGTGGGACCAAGTTATGGGCATCAATTTAAAAGGGGTCTATAACTGTATGAAAGCTGTCACTCGTCCGATGATGAAGCAACGAGGCGGAAGAATCATCAATATCTCATCCGTTGTGGCTTCTTTAGGAAATCCTGGGCAGGCTAACTATGTAGCTGCTAAGGCAGGCGTTATTGGTTTAACCAAAGCGGTTGCCAGAGAAGTGGCATCACGTGGAATTACGGTAAATGCTGTTGCTCCTGGTTTTATTGAGACAGACATGACGTCCAAATTAAGCGAAGAAATTCAAACGGGGCTGCTCAATCAAATTCCGCTTCAGCGTTTAGGGAAACCAGAAGATATAGCCCAAATTGTACGGTTTATAGCTTCGGAGCAATCGGCTTATATAACGGGTCAAACCTTTCATGTGGATGGCGGAATGTACATGGGTTAAAATATTTTTCCCTTCTCGGACTAGTTTTCGAGAGGAAGTTTTCGTATAATACCTGAGAGGAGGTGAAGGTAATGGCAGACGATATCTTGGAAAGAGTGAAAAAGATCATTATTGATCGCCTTGGAGTAGATGAAACAGCAATCGTACTAACCGCTTCTTTTAAAGAAGATTTAGGTGCAGATTCCTTGGATGTAGTTGAATTGGTTATGGAATTGGAAGACGAATTCGACATGGAAATCTCTGATGAAGATGCTGAAAAAATCGCTACAGTGGGCGATGTAGTGGAATACATAAAATCCCACAAATAATTATGAAGTCCCGTTTCTACAACGGGACTTTCCTTTAGTAGGTTGTTCGTAAATTTCCAAGATGGTATATTTTTTGAGGTGAATTATGAAAAATAGAGTTGTCATTACTGGATTGGGTGTTATTTCTCCTATAGGAAATACGGTAGAAGAATTTTGGGAAAGCTTAATGGCCGGTAAATCCGGCATTGATCATATTACTGCATTTGATGTCTCGGATTATCCCACTCGAATCGCTGGAGAGGTAAAAAACTTCAATCCAGAAGATTGGATGGATAAAAAAGATGTCAAGAGAACGGACCGGTTTGTCCAGTTTGCCATGGCTGCCGCTAAGCTTGCTATGGAGAATTCAGGAATAAATATGGATGAAGTCAATCGTGACCGGGTAGGCGTTTATATCGGTTCTGGAATTGGCGGTTTGGGTACCTTTGAGGATCAGCACAAGATCTTGATGGAAAAAGGGCCTAAGCGCGTAAGCCCTTTCTTTATCCCGATGATGATCGCGAATATGGGATCCGGTCAGGTTTCGATAGCTCTAGGAGCTAAAGGTCCCAATAGTTCCGCTGTCACAGCTTGTGCGACCGGAACAAACTCCATTGGGGATGCCTTTAAGATTATCCAACGTGGAGAAGCCGATGTCATGTTTGCCGGAGGAGCGGAAGCTACAATTCGACCTACAGGATTGGCTGGATTTTGTTCAGCTAAAGCCATGTCTACACGAAATGCCGAGCCCCAAAAGGCAAGCCGGCCATTTGATCTGGACCGTGACGGATTTGTTATGGGCGAAGGCTCAGGGATTCTCGTTCTAGAATCTTTGGATCATGCAAAGAAACGTGGAGCTCATATTTTGGCTGAAGTGACCGGTTATGGCATGAGTGGCGATGCCCACCATTTAACCATGCCGGCACCAGAAGGCGAAGGAGCTGCCCGCTGCATGAATATGGCTATCCGGGATGCGGGCATAACACCTGCGGATATTGATTACATTAATGCCCATGGTACTTCAACGGAATACAATGATAAGTTTGAAACCATGGCGATTAAAGCTTCACTTGGAGAATATGCTTATAAGGTTGCTGTCAGTTCAACCAAATCCATGACTGGGCATCTCTTGGGTGCAGCAGGTGCGGTTGAAGCCATTGCTTGTGTGTTGGCCATTCGGGATCAGGTTATTCCTCCAACTATTAACTATGAAACTCCTGATCCGGAATGTGATCTGGATTATGTTCCTAATGAGCCACGTAAGTCTAAAGTCGAAGTCACCTTATCGAATTCCTTAGGGTTCGGAGGGCATAATGCAACGATTGTCATTCAAAAATTTGTAGAGTAATAAAATTATTTCGTAGATTTTGTGGCGGTGAATGAAGTGGATTTTCAGCAATTACAAAAAAACATCGATATTCAATTTAGGAATGAGAAACTGCTTAAGCAAGCTTTCACCCACTCTTCCTACGTAAATGAACACCGTGGAAAGCCATTCCAAGATAATGAGCGTTTGGAGTTTTTAGGTGACGCCGTTCTGGAATTAACGGTTTCCCAGTTTTTATTTACACAATTCCCTAAAATGTCTGAGGGAGAAATGACAAAGCTGCGAGCAGCTATTGTTTGTGAACCTTCTCTCGTCCGCTTTGCTGATTCGCTTCAGTTCGGAAAACTGGTGCTGCTTGGGAAAGGGGAGGAAATGACGGGAGGAAGACACAGACCCGCTCTCTTAGCTGACTGTTTTGAAGCGTTTATTGGTTCACTCTTTTTAGATCAAGGCCTGGAAACAGTCATTTTATTCTTAAATAAGTTTGTTTTCCCTTCAGTCGATCGAGGGGAATTTATGAAGACTACAGATTATAAGAGCCAGCTGCAGGAATTTGTCCAACATGATAATCTGGGTGAAATTAACTACCGAATTGTGGAAGAAAAAGGGCCAGCGCATAATCGGGAATTTATTTCCGAAGTGTTGTTGAACGGGACTTCCATGGGTACAGGTAAAGGTAGATCTAAAAAGGAAGCCGAGCAGCATGCCGCTTCGGTAGCGCTAGAAAAATTACAGAAACGTTAAGGGGTATCCGAAAAGGAGCTACCCCTTTATTTTTTGGTTAAAAAAGCACTTGTTAAAGGAAGGGTTGAACATGAAGCTGAAGCAACGTAGAATTGCCATATTTGTTCCTCATCAAGGATGCCCAAAGGATTGTGTGTTTTGCAATCAAGCTCGCATTACTGGGCAAAAAAGGGAAGAGCCTTTAACGGAAGAACAAGTACGGACCACCATTGAACAGCATTTAAGCACGATAGAAGAGGATGCTCAAGTGGAGATCGCCTATTTTGGTGGAAGTTTTACCGGGCTTCCTCGCCTCTATCAAAAAATGCTCCTCGAAGTGGCAAAAGAATTCATTGATGCGGGAGCTGTTCATGGGATTCGATTTTCTACCCGACCGGATTATATTACAGAAACCATCATGGAATTTCTGATCCCCTATGGAGTTAGGGTGATTGAATTGGGGACTCAATCCCTTGACGATAATGTTCTTGTTCTTTCTCAACGGGGTCATACCGCAAAACAGGTGGAGAAAGCAGTAGATATCATCAGAAAATACCCGACCGTTCAAGTGGGACTTCAATTATTGCCTGGTTTACCAGGGGATTCTAGGGAAATTGCGATGGAGACCATAAGGAAGGTTCTTGCCTTACAACCTGATTTTGTACGGATTTACCCTGCCTTGGTGATCACAGGGACAGAACTGGAATGGATGTATCGAACCCATCAGTTTACCCCTTTAAGTTTGGATGAAGCGGTCGATTGGTGCGCTGAGATGTGGCTTCAATTTATGAAAGCGGGGATTCCAGTAATTAAAATGGGTCTCCATCCATCAGAAGATTTAAGAGAGGCAGGGACGATTGTAGCGGGTCCCTTTCACCCATCGTTCCGACAACTGGTAGAAGCAAAGCTTTTTGGAAACATGCTGGATGAGCTTTTTCAAAAAGACAGCTTTGAGGAGATCCAAAGTATTACGATCCATCCTGCAGATGAAACAGGATTCCGTGGAACTAAAGGTTTGAATTGGCGGAAGTGGAGAAATCATCGTTCTTTAGTACCGAACCTTCTGTTTGACCCAACATTAGAGAGGTACCATCTCAGGGTCCAAAGAAAAGATGGCCGACAACATCAATATTCCCTCACGGATATAATATAGTGGGTTCTCTGTTTCTCTCAAGGGAGCACAAGTCGCTAGTCGGAAATTTTCCGATTAAATTCTGGAATTTGATCAAGGTCTTCATTTTAGTCGGAATTTCTCCGGTTAAAAGGGCTAAATGTGCACTTTCATGGGAAAATGGAGCATTTTATCGGAAAAATTCCGGTTGTGTGGAGGATTTCCTGTCCATTTTTAAATTTAATCGTAAAATTTCCGATTAGATCTGATAGGCTGTCGCGTATTCATGTTGAACATAGGTTTTTGTCAATATGATTTCTGCACCATAGACTTGGCGCCAGCCAAGTTTACTTTACACTTTCTTAGAATCTAGCTCCTAAAGCTGGGTTCTTTGTCTTTTTAGACACGGATTATGATAAAATAGTTCCAGCACCTATCAGTCAGGTATTATACGCATAAGGCTTAAGCCAATAGCTTTCTTACACTTATCGGAAAGTATTATATGCATATGGCTACGCCAGTAGCTTTCTTATCATAATGAAATGGACAGCTTAGAATTGACATACATTGTTTTTTAGGGGGAAGGGGCATGTTTCTGAAGCGCCTTGAATTAATCGGTTTTAAATCCTTTGCGAATCGTACAGAATTAGAGTTTGTCCCAGGAATTACAGCGGTTGTGGGACCGAATGGAAGCGGAAAAAGCAATATTTCGGACTCCATTCGATGGGTATTAGGGGAGCAAAGTGCAAAATCGCTGCGCGGAAGTAAGATGGAAGATATCATTTTTGCAGGCAGTGATACCAGAAAACCAGTAAATTATTGCGAGGTTTCTCTAACGCTCGATAATTCGGATCACACACTGAAAATCGATTATAGTGAAGTTACCATTTCGCGAAGAGTCTACCGCTCTGGAGAAAGTGAGTATTCGATAAACAAACGAAGCTGTCGACTCCGCGATATCATTGAGCTTTTTATGGATACTGGGGTGGGTAAAGAAGCTTATTCGATTATTGGGCAGGGGCGAATCGAAGAAATATTGAGCACCAAATCAGAAGATCGCCGAGGAATTTTCGAGGAAGCGGCGGGAATTGTAAAGTATAAAGCAAGAAAAAAAGAAGCGGAAAAAAAGCTAGAGGAAACGGAAGCGAATCTGGTCAGAATTACTGATATTATTTCAGAAATATCCGATCAAATTCAACCTCTAAAAGAACAAGCAGAGAGAGCTCAGCATTTTTTGAATCTAAAAGAAGAGCTTAAGGAACAAGAGGTGGGTCTTTATATCCACCAAATTGATCAATTGAACCAAGCATGGAAGGAAGCAAAAGAACAGGCAGCCAAGCTTAAAGAGGAACATGTTGTTCAATCTTCTGAGCTGAGTGCTCTTGACGCCGAACTATCTAGCTGGCGTTGGAAGATGAATGAGCAAGATAAAGAACTAGAAGAATCGCAGCTTCTGCTCCTTCATGTGAGTGAAGAAGCGGAAAAAACAGAAGGAAAACGGGAAGTGCTGCGTGAACGAAAAAAAAATGTGAAAGAAAATCATCAAATTACTACGGATAAAATTACCCAGTTGGAAGTTAGAATGCAAGAATTAATCAAACAGAGAGATCAAGAGGAAAAGCGCAAAACAGAATTAGCCTCTGAATATGAGATCATTCAGAGAGAATTGAGGCAGCAAGAATCTCTTCTGGCAGCTGTCACAAAGGGATTGGAAGTAGATGCTGAACAATTAAAGGCTGATTATATTGAACTGCTGAATCAAATCGCATCAGCCAAAAATGATTTAAGACATGTGGAGCACACGGGAGAAACCATTTCAAAAAAGCAGATCAAGCTTCAAGAGCAGAAAGTCGAGCTAGGTCAACAAGCCGTTCAGATGGAGGGGAAAAGAAGGCAGTTGGAGCAAGAGCTTAGAGAGGCATCGGAATCAATTGAAAGCTGTCTTCAAGCCTATAAGGATAGTCTTGCTTTACATAAGCAAAAACAAACATCTAGAGATGAGCTATCCTTTGATTTGCGCAAGCTGGAGCAAAAATTAGAATCTTTATCTTCCCGTCGTGATGTTTTACAGGAAATGCAATCCGCCTTTACAGGGTTTATGCAGGGAGTAAAGGAAATTCTAAAGGCTAGGGAAAAGGGGTTTTCTGGAATCCGTGGAGCCATAGCAGAACTGCTTTCTGTGCCACCTCAGTATGAAACCGCTGTGGAAGTAGCTTTGGGTGGAGCGCTTCAGCATGTTGTGGTGGATGATGAATCTGCTGGAAGGAAAGCGATCCAATGGTTGAAGGAACATCGGATGGGAAGAGCTACATTTCTGCCTTTGGATGTTATTCGTTCCCGCCGTATTTCCTCCCAAGATGAATCACAGCTTCGACATCTTCAAGGTTTTGTAGGCGTTGCTTCGGATTTAGTACAGTGTGATGCTCGTTATCGTTCGATTAAAGAAAATCTGTTAGGTTCTGTCATTGTGACGGAGACATTAGAACAGGCCAACCAGTCCGCAAGAAAAATGGGCTACCGTTTCCGGTTTGTGACCCTTGAGGGAGATGTCGTCAATCCCGGAGGATCAATGACAGGAGGAATGGTTCAGCAAAAAAGTACTAACCTGTTAGGACGAAACAGACAGCTTGAGGAGTTGGAGCAGGAGATTATACAGGTACTAGCCAAAAAAGAAAAATTAGCAGATCAGTTACAGGATTCAGAAAATGAGCTGCGTTCTATCGCATCCAAACAAGAAGCGATACGTCAGTCGGGGGAAGAAAATCGATTAAGAGAGCAAGAAGTGAAAGGCCGATGTAATCAGTTTAAATCAGAGAACCAAAATACCAAAGATCGATTACAGTTGGTTGAACAGGAGTTTCATGCTACCCAAGAGGATCAAAGGGTAAACCAACAAAAGCTCGAGCAGCTTAACTTGCAATTAAAAAAATGGTCAGATGAGGAGAGTGAACTAAAGCTAGCCATAACCAATGCCGAGGTTCATCGTTCTAAGTTGCAAAACAGTAAAGATGTTCATGCTTCAAACATTACGGATTTAAAGGTGAAAGCGGCGGAATTGCGCAAGCAGCAAGAAGCATTTCAATCCATTATCCTAAGAGTGGAGGAGGAACATACCTCTATTCATGATGAATGGAAGACGGCATCTGCCTATCTTCAAACCTTGGTCAATATGATGGAAGGGAATCTAGGGAATGAAGAACAGCTGGAAAAGGTTATTCTGGATCTTCGACACAAGAAGGAGGAAATTGCATCTAAGCTTCTCCTCTTAAAGCAATCGCGCTCAGATACGATCAAGCATACTGATCAATTGGAAAGCGATGCAAAATTAAATCGAAAGCAGATCAAGGATGTGGAGGATCGGCTTTATAAAGAAGAGTTGAAAGTCAACCGCTATGATGTGGAACTCGATAGCTTGCTTCATAAGCTGCACGAAGAATACAGTTTATCGTATGAGTTGGCAAAGGATTCCTTCAATATACCAGAGGATGCGAAGAAGACGGGAGAACAGGTAAGCGAATTAAAAAGAAATATTCAGGCTTTAGGTGTAGTGAATATTGGGGCCATTGAAGAATATGAAAGACAATCTGAACGTATGGATTTTTTAAGCGGTCAAAGCAAGGATCTCGACGAAGCGAAACAAACGCTTTATCAGGTCATTAAGGACATCAATGACGAAATGTCCAGAAGATTTATGGAAACCTTTGAGCAGATCAGAGGCGAATTCCAACAAGTCTTCACACATTTATTCGTGGGGGGACGGGCAGATCTGCAACTTTCTGATCCTGCTCAAGTTCTCACAACAGGAATTGATATCGTAGCCCAGCCACCTGGAAAAAAGCTGCAGAATCTCACTTTATTATCCGGTGGAGAAAAGGCGTTGACCGCTATTGCTCTGTTGTTTGCCATTCTAAGGGTAAAACCGGTGCCATTCTGTGTACTGGATGAAGTAGAAGCGGCGTTAGATGATGCGAACGTCTATCGATTTGCTGAATATCTGCGCGAATTCAGCGGACAGACGCAATTTATTTGTGTCACTCATCGAAAGGGAACGATGGAAGGCGCAGATGTTTTGTATGGAGTGACTATGCAGGAATTTGGAGTGTCTAAGTTGGTTTCTGTAAAATTAGAAGATAAAGCATTTGTCACGGAACCGGCGTAAGTACAAGTTAATAGGTAAAAATGTTGGGAGGTTAGTATTTTGAATTTCTTTAAAAAGCTGAAGGAAAAAATTTCACAAAAGACAGAAGAAGTAACCAGTAAATTTAGGGAAGGTCTTTCGAAAACACGGGATGCTTTTGTAGGGAAAGTGGAAGATTTGGTCCGTCGCTACAAAAAAATTGATGAGGATTTTTTTGAGGAATTAGAAGAAATTCTGATTTCTGCCGATGTTGGGGTTAACACGGTCATGGAGCTGGTGGACGAGCTTCGTTCTGAAGCAAAGAAACAGCGAATTGAAGACGCGCAACAGTTAAAGCCGTTGATATCTGAAAAATTGGTAGGTTTATTAAAAAAGGGCAACACGTCTGACCAGGAATTAAATATTCAAGATGGACGATTAAATATTATCATGTTTGTTGGCGTAAATGGGGTAGGGAAAACAACCACCATTGGGAAAATGGCTCATATGTTTAAACTACAAGGAAAAAAAGTACTGTTAGCGGCAGGAGATACGTTTCGTGCAGGGGCCATTGATCAACTGGAAGTATGGGGCCAACGAGTGGGAGTAGAGGTGGTAAAGCATCAAGCAGGGGCAGATCCGGCTGCCGTCATTTATGATGCCATCCATGCTGCTCGTTCGCGAGGCGCAGATATCCTCTTATGCGATACGGCAGGAAGGTTGCAAAATAAAGTAAACCTGATGGAGGAGCTGAACAAGGTTTACCGGGTCATTGCTAGAGAAATTCCAGATGCCCCCCATGAAACGCTTCTCGTTTTAGATGCCACAACAGGCCAGAATGCTATGAGCCAAGCACGGGCATTCGGTGAAACCACGAAGGTTTCCGGGATCGTTTTGACCAAACTGGATGGGACGGCAAAGGGAGGCATTGTCATTGCCATTAGTAATGAATTACAAACTCCGGTCAAATACGTGGGATTAGGTGAAAAAATGGATGATCTCCAACCGTTTGATGCCGAACAGTTTGTGCATGCTCTATTCGCTGGTTTTATGGAAGAACAGCCTGAAGAAGAGAATCATAACAGCCTGTAAAGTTTTTTCCTTGACATTTGCCTGTGAGATGAGTAATATAATCTCCTGTAAAGACTTTTTCTTGACGAATGAGAAGATGGAAAACAATACACTTATCAGTCAAGTGTTATACATTAGGCTACGCAAGTAGCTTTCTTACACTTATCAGTCAAGTGTTATACGCATTAAGCTGCGCAAGTAGCTTTCTTACAGGCTAAACAACTCTACCACACCAGGGGAAAACAATGCTGGAGAAAACGAATCGAGTGAATATGCTGTTCGATTTTTACGCTCCCTTACTCAAGGACCGACAAAGGGATTTTCTTGAAATGTATTATCGGGAAGACTTAACCTTGAGTGAGATTGCCGAGCTTATGGAAGTAAGTAGGCAAGCAGTGTACGATCAGCTGAAACGGATGGAGATTGTTCTTGAACAATATGAAGAGAAACTCCAACTATTGGCCCGTTACCAGGAAAGAGAGAAGCGAATGACTCAGCTTTTGAGCATCATGGATCAAGATAACTGGGACCAGGAAAGCATTCGTGCTCTCGTTAAGGAAATGGCTGAGTTGGAATGGAATGAGGAGGCGTAGCATGGCCTTTGAAAGTTTAGCCAATCGACTGCAGGCAACCTTTGATCGGTTGCGCAGCAGAGGAAAAGTAACGGAATCCGATGTAAACGAGATGATGCGGGAAGTTCGTCTTGCTCTATTAGAAGCGGATGTTAACTTTAAAGTTGTTAAAGATTTTGTTGCTAAGGTAAAGGAGAGAGCAATTGGTCAAGAAGTTCTCAAAAGCCTGAGCCCTGGGCAGCAAGTTATAAAAGTAGTTAATGATGAGCTTACCGAACTTATGGGTGGAACCCAAAGTAAGATTGCCCATGCGAATCGCCCCCCTACCATTATCATGATGGTGGGTCTTCAAGGGGCAGGTAAGACGACAACTACGGGTAAATTAGCCAAGTATCTACAGAAGCAAAATCGCAAACCGTTATTGGTGGCTGGTGATATTTATCGTCCTGCAGCCATTAAGCAGCTTGAGGTCTTAGGGGAGCAATTGAAGGTTCCTGTATTTACGCTGGGAGATCAAATTAGCCCTGTTGATATTGCGAAGCAGGCCATTGAACATGCAAAAGCACAACACCATGACTATGTGATTATCGATACAGCAGGTCGATTGCATATTGATGAAAAGCTTATGGATGAATTGAAGGATGTCCGCAGTACGGTGAATCCGGATGAAATTCTCCTTGTTGTCGATGCGATGACAGGTCAAGATGCCGTCAATGTAGCGGAAAGCTTTAATAGTCAGCTTGAGCTGACCGGAGTCGTATTGACCAAGCTAGATGGGGACACACGAGGCGGGGCAGCCTTATCTGTCAAAGCGGTCACGGGCAAGCCGATCAAGTTTGCCGGTATGGGAGAAAAGCTGGATGCACTCGAGCCTTTTTACCCGGATCGCATGGCCTCCCGCATCTTGGGAATGGGGGATGTTCTTTCCCTGATTGAAAAGGCCCAGGAGGCTGTGGATCAAGAGAAAGCGAAAGAATTGGAGCAGAAGCTGCGCAAGGCAGAATTTACGTTCGAAGATTTCCTTGAACAGATGGCTCAAGTTCGTAAAATGGGACCTTTGGAAGATTTACTTGGGATGATTCCTGGTATGAATAAAGTAAAAGGGATGAAGGACCTAAAAGTTGATGAGAAAGCTATCAGCCGCGTGGAAGCGATCGTTCAATCAATGACGACAGAAGAAAAACAGAATCCTGAACTGTTAAAAAACACCAATCGCAAAAAACGGATTGCAAAGGGAAGCGGAACTTCTGTTCAAGAGGTAAATCGTTTTATTAAGCAATTTGAAGAAATGCGAAAGATGATGAAGCAGTTTACTAAAATGACGGATCAAGCGAAAAAGAAGAAAGGAAAAGGATTGTTTAATAAGTTTCCTTTCATGTCTTAACGTAGTATAATAACATTCGATTTCATTAAAGTATTCTTTACTTAAGAAGACTTATGAAAAATATATTAAATACTTAATGTATAATAACTAGGAGGCAAGATTAATATGGCAGTAAAAATTCGTTTAAAGCGCATGGGTGCAAATAAAGCTCCTTTTTATCGTGTAGTGGTTGCAGATTCCCGTTCCCCTCGTGATGGACGTTTCATCGAGGAAATCGGTTATTACAATCCGGTTGCTCAACCTGCAGTTGTAAAAATTGACCAGGAAAAAGCAGTGAACTGGATGTTAAATGGAGCACAGCCTACGGATACCGTTCGCAACCTATTCAGCAAAGCTGGCATCCTAAAGCAAGTTCACGAAACAAAATACCAAAAGTAAGAATTGAGTTGATATCCATATTTTTGATATGGACAAGTATCCTATGGGGGTGTCTGGCAATGAAACAATTAATTGAGGTCATTGCGAAAGCACTTGTGGATCACCCTGAAGAAGTACGCGTTAATGAAGTGGAAAAAGATCGCTTGACTGTCTACGAATTATCTGTTCATGCGGAAGATATGGGTAAGGTAATTGGGAAGCAAGGGCGAATTGCCAAATCATTACGCACCGTAGTCAATGCATCCGCGGTGAAAGAAAACAAGCGCATTGCCATTGATATTGTGTAAGGATAAAAAGCTGGGAGTTTCCTCAAAGAGGGGTTCCCGGCTTTTTCACACTTATCAGAAGTATTATACGCAAAAGGCATCGCATGTAGCATTCTTACACTTATCAGAAAGTATTATACGCAATAAGCTGCGCAAGTAGCTTTCTTACACAAAAGGAGGGCCTTATGATTAAGGTAAAGCGGCCTGTTCTTGTTAAAATGATTGTTACTGAACGTTTAAGAAAACAATTTTTGAATGACTATCAGAGAATGATTGATAAATATAAACTAGAAATTGAACAACTTCAATTTCAAAGCAAGAAAATGCTGCAGGATGCTGTGAAAAAGGGGCCTGAAGCCCATAAGCTGGTGTATGAACGACTTCAGAAGGAAGAAACGTCGCGAAAAGACAAGATCAAACAATATACAGACTTGATTTCCCAACTGGCTCTTCTTCCAGATGGAAGTGAAATGGCCCATTCACAACTTGAATCGGAAGTAGAGGTAAGGGTAGGGGATCATTGGGATAAACTAATGGGCAAAACCGAAATTATCGTTCATGACGGAGTGGTTGTAGAAATACGAGAAAAAGGGGTAGAAAAATGAGTGATCGCTTTTTCGAAGTAGGAAAAATTGTGAATACCCATGGTGTAAAAGGGGAATTGAAGATTCTGTCCGTTACCGATTTTCCTGAAGAACGGTATAAGAAAGGAATGACTCTTTATCTGGGGCATCCTTCTGTAAAGGAATCCATTCCGGTAACCGTAGAATTTGCCCGCTTACATAAAAATACATATATTATCAAGCTGAAGGAATTTAACAATATTAATGAGGTGGAAAAATATAAAGGAGGTTCCTTAAAGGTACCGGAGGATCATCGTTTTGAGTTAGAGGAAGATGAATTCTATTATGATGAAATCATGGGCTGTGAGGCTTGGTCGGACCAAGGGGAAAAGCTTGGAATCATTGGCGAAATTCTAACAACGGGAGCAAATGATGTTTGGGTAGTGAAAAGGGAAAAAGGAAAGGATATCCTTCTTCCTTATATTGAAGACTGCATTCTAGAAGTGCATGTAGATGAGAAAAAAGTGATTGTCCATGTTATGGAAGGGCTGATGGAATGAGGATTGACATCTTAACCCTTTTTCCCGAAATGTTTTCAGGGGTATTATCTAGCAGCATTGTAGGGAAAGCCGCAGAAAAGGGCCTTGTTCGATTTCGCACGTTAAATTTTAGGGAATATGCCGTAAATAAGCATGGCCAAGTAGATGATTACCCATATGGTGGCGGAGCGGGCATGGTGCTTCGTCCAGAACCCCTCTTCGCTGCGGTGGAAAGTCTCTTGGAAAATGAAGAGACTCCCCCACGTGTCGTCTTGATGTGTCCTCAAGGTAAAAGATATACGCAGAAGATTGCTGAAGAGCTTGTGAAGGAGAAGCATCTTATTTTTCTTTGCGGGCATTATGAAGGGTATGATGAACGAATTCGCCAGCATTTGGTGACGGATGAAATATCACTTGGTGATTTTATTCTAACTGGCGGAGAATTACCGGCCATGACTATCATCGACAGTCTAGTTCGGCTTCTCCCAGGTGCATTGGGTAATGCAGAATCTGCCCACACGGATTCCTTTAGTACTGGCTTGCTAGAGCACCCTCACTATACTCGGCCTGCCGATTTTCGCGGCTGGAAGGTACCAGAAATTCTCCTATCCGGTCACCATGCCAAAATCGAAGATTGGAGAAAAAAAGAATCTCTCAAGCGTACATTGCAACGAAGGCCTGAATTGATTGAGCATATGTTGGAAGATCCTGATTGGAAAAAACGGCTGGCAGAAGTCTTGGAAGAAATCGAAACAAATTTACCTTGAACTAGCCAGTGGGTTGTGTTAGAATAATTTTTGTTGGGCTTTTGGAGCTCATATTACGGCGGTCCGCTGTCTCAGAGGAAGATGTAGACGTTAGATTAACTCCTGTCTCTAACTCTTGTTTCGAGATCAAGAACGCTGGTTGGAAGGAGGAAATGATATGAAGCAATTACTACGTGAAATCACTCAAGAACATCTTAAATCCGATATTCCTGCGTTCCGTCCTGGTTACACAGTACGTGTTCACTTGAAGGTTATTGAGGGACAACGTGAACGTATTCAGGTATTCGAAGGGGTTGTCATCAAGCTCCGTGGTACTGGTGTTAGCGAGACTTTTACAGTTCGTAAGGTATCTTATGGTGTTGGTGTTGAACGTACTTTGCCATTGCACTCTCCTAAGATCGATAAGATCGAAGTAGTACGTAAAGGTAAAGTTCGTCGTGCGAAGCTTTATTTTCTACGCGATCGTGTGGGTAAATCAGCTCGCCTTAAAGAAATTCGCTAATAAGGATAAAAGGAGCTTGAATTCAAGCTCCTTTTTTCAACTTTAAAAAAGGTGCTTATGATAGCGGTGATTTTACATATAATTTATTTATAGTGCTTTAGAGGGAGGAGAAGGGGAATGGAAAACCAAGACTCCAACCATGTTCAGGAAGCAAAACAGGAAAAGTCAAAAAATGAACTATGGGAATGGATAAAAGCTCTGGCCGTTGCTGTTATTTTAGCTTTCGTAATTCGTTCATTCCTATTTGCTCCGTTTGTGGTGGACGGGACTTCGATGATGCCAAATTTGCATGATCGAGAGCGTCTCATAGTTACCAAGCTTATCTATTTCATCCAAGACCCGAAACCCGGAGATGTCATCGTCTTCCATGCTACAAAGGAACGCGATTACATCAAGAGGGTAATTGGGGTTGCTGGGGATAAGGTTGAAATGAAAAACGACCAATTATTGATTAACAATCAGCCTGTGGAAGAAACGTATTTGAATGAATACAAGAAGCAGGCCAAAATAGAGGGATATCCCTTAACAGCAGATTTTGGTCCGGTGGAAGTACCAAAGGGTGAATTGTTTGTCATGGGGGATAATAGGAGAAACAGCAAAGACAGCCGAATGATAGGCGCGATTCCCTTGGAAAGCGTGGTCGGCAGGGCAGATGTAGTATTTTGGCCATTATCGGAATTTCGCTTTCCACACAAAACCGAAAAATAAGCAGGTGATTGTACTATGACCATTCAATGGTTTCCGGGGCATATGGCTAAAGCCCGCAGACAAGTTACGGAAAAACTAAAATTGATCGATGTTGTCATTGAGCTAGTAGATGCGCGTCTGCCGTTGTCCAGTCGCAATCCCATGATTGATGAAATTGTAAAGGAAAAGCCTCGATTAATTTTACTGAATAAAATTGATTTAGCAGATCAGGCTATTACGGATCAATGGGTAGAATATTTCCGTCAGCATCAATTGCTGGCGTTACCTATCGACGCATTGTCCGGAAGAGGAGTTCATCGGATCCCGGAACACTGCCGAAAGCTTATTGAGCCTGTCATGGAAAAGCGTAGGGCGAAAGGAATGAATGATCGCTCTGTAAGGGTCATGATACTAGGTATTCCTAATGTTGGGAAATCCTCTTTGATTAATCGTCTGGCTGGAAAAAAAGTCGCTCAGACAGGAGATCGGCCTGCTGTGACCAAAGCACAGCAATGGGTTAAAATGAGTGAGGGTCTTGATTTGCTGGATACACCAGGAATTCTTTGGCCAAAATTTGAAGATCCATTGGTAGGATATCGTTTAGCGGCAAGTGGAGCAATCAAAGACGAAATTTTAAATGTGGGAGACGTTTCTCTTTTTGTTGTTGAATATTTGAAGCTTTATTACTCGGAACAGCTTCAAGAACGCTTCAAGCTACAGGAGGTCTCTCCAGATAAAATTGAATTGCTTGAGGAAATCGGGAAAAAGAGAGGCTGTATTATGGGGAGAGGATTGATTGATTATGACAAAACCGCACAGATGCTCCTCCGTGAACTTCGGTCTGGAAAAATAGGTGCTATTTCTTTAGAACGGCCCCATGATCAATTTACAATCGAAATGCTGCAAACAGAATTGTCAGAAACATGATGAATACTCCCCCACTTAACTTAGTTGAAGTGGGGTACTCTCGACAATTATGATAGAATAAGCGTACAGGTATTTGCCTGTACGTTTTTTACTTATGGAGGAAAATAACAACATGGAAAATGTCCAAAATATGACGATTAAACAAATCAAAGACTTATTGCAAGACGGTTCACTTGATGCTCAAATGGAAGAATGCTTGCTCACAGATTCACGCCAAGGGGTACGCCGGTTATTAGAGCAATATACTAAACGAGTGGAAAGGCAACGTGTATTAAAGGAACAGTGGGAGCGAATGTCTATCCATGAAAAGGATCTTCGAAAACAAGGTTATGGCCTGATTGCTGGCATGGACGAAGTGGGAAGGGGACCGTTAGCAGGGCCGGTCGTTGCATGTGCTGTCATTTTGCCGGAACACTTTTACCTGCCTGGATTAAATGATTCCAAAAAGGTACCGCCTGCCATGAGAGAGAGTTTTTATGAAGTGATTACGAGTCAGGCGATTGCCTATAGTATTTCCTTTGTTGATTCTGAACGCATTGATGAAATCAATATTTATCGGGCGACCCAAATAGCAATGCGGGAATGTATAGATAAGCTGCCGATCAAGCCTCGTATCTGTTTGGTTGACGGAAGGAAAATGACGGAGCTTGGAGTAGAGCAGCTTGCTTTAGTGGGGGGAGATGGATTAAGTATAACGATTGCAGCTGCCTCTATTGTTGCCAAAGTGACAAGGGATCGTTGGATGGCGCATGCTGCACAGAAGTATCCTGAATACGGATTTGATCAACATGCAGGTTATGGGACACCAGACCATCTCAAAGCCATTGCAGAATATGGTCCTTCTCCCCTTCACCGTAAATCGTTTGCGGGTGTAAAAGAATGGTTTGCCACTAAGCGATAAAGGAGAAAGAGATCTATGATCACTGGTTCATGGATGGATCACTTATTTCGTCATTCGGGGAGCTTGGCCACAGGTAAAACAGAATTGGCTCTTGGACAGATCATCAAGGGAAAGGTATTGCAATTACTTCCGGAACGCCAAGCTTTGTTGCAAATTGGCGGAATGAAAGTATTAGCTCAGCTAGAGTCGACCTTAGAGCCTGGAGAGAGGGTATGGCTCCAAGTCCAAGCAACGGGTCAGCCCATACAGCTTAAAGCCATTACCCGGTCAGAAAAAGGGATAATAAAGAATAACAGCAGTAATGGACAGTTGGCAGATTTAGCAAAGGCGTTAGAATTTGATTCTTCCCCGGAACACAAGGAACTCCTCACCCGATTAATTCATGCTAAGGTACCGCTAACAAAGGATACTATTTCCATATATAAATCCGTATTAAAAGAAATGGGGGGCGAAAGTGAATCGATTGAAATGATATTGCTTGCCGTAAGACGAGGCATGCCTTTATCAAAAGAAGTACTACAGGGATTAAGAGCCTTTTTCTATGGAAAAGGATGGACGGAAATGGTTAATCTGCTGCAGCAAGAAATTGTTCAATCTTTTCGACAGGCTCCTTTGTCTTTCAGTCCAGAGATTCGTCAGAAGTTGGAGTTGCTTTTGCAACAATTAGAAGTATTTCAGTCGGTGGAGCCAACCTCAGCGGATTCCATTCGTGAAGGTTTAGTGGATATATTTAAAAAAATGGGTTTGCTCGATCGAATGAACGAGGTGGAGGTGGTAAATCGTAGTACTCAAACCATGAACATAACCGATTTGCTTGAAGAATTAAGAAAGACCTTATCTCTGATTCCTCATGGGGAAAAGGTGTCAGATAGTATGGAAAAGATCATTCAATTTGTCCGTGGACAACAACTCATGGTTTCCTCCTCCGAAAATGGGCTTCAGCAGCTTGTTCTACATATCCCGCTCATGGCCTTTCAAAATCATTCCTTTTTGCAAATCGAGGCGAAGAAAAGGGGGAATGGAGAAATGGATCCTGACCATTGCCGACTCCTGTTTTGTCTTGAGATGTCCCATTTAGGTGACATTATGCTGGATGTCAGAATTGTTAACCGTATCGTTTCTATAAATGTTGTAGGGCAACAACAAGAAAAGCTTCGTTTATTTCCAATGTTTAAAGAGCAGTTACTGGATGGGTTAAAGAATCTAGGATATCAATTATCTTCTTTGAAGATCTCCCAGGATCCTGGTGCCACGGGACAAGATCCGATTCAAAGGGGGATTGCATTACCTTATAATGGAGTTGATTTGCGGATATGAAGCATAAAAAGGTGAAAAGAGCGGTTGCCTTAACCTATAAAGCAGGAATCCATGACGCTCCTGTCATTTCGGCAAAAGGAAATGGCTTCATCGCTGATTCGATTATAAAGGAGGCCAATCGCAGTGGGGTTCCTATCCGAAGAGATGATTCTTTGGCAGAAGTCCTTTCTGCCATCGATATAAATCAGCAAATTCCTTCGGATCTATACCAGGTGGTGGCTGAAATTCTAGCCTTTGTTTATCGCATAGACCAAAAGGGGAAAAAAACCTATGAGTATTGAAAGCTATAGAGTGGGGCAAATAGGTGAAGAAATGGCTGTGCAATATCTACAAGAAAGAGGATATCGCATTATGGAGAGAAATCTTCATATAGTGAAAACGGAAGTCGATATTATCGCGGATAAAGAAGGAGTAACTATTTTTGTTGAAGTAAAAACGCGCAGCCGGGAAGATTATGGAACTGGTTCAGAAGCTGTCACGCAAAGAAAGCAAAAACAAATATTAAAAGCAGCCATGGCCTATGTTAGGGACTGGTCTCCTATTCGATTTGATGTCATCGCTATTCGCATTGATCCGAGGACGAAAAAAGCATTGACCATAACGCATCACCCTAATGCCTTTAGTTACTAAAATAATTTTAGGCGAAAAAATGGGGATTTGCCTTACTTCGCTGAACGCTTGATAAGCGTATAGTAATAGTGTACTCGATACGAAAGACTCCTCCATATTTTCCTCGTCTTTATGACGAGGAATTTTTTTTCACCTATCGGAAAGTATTATACGCATAAAAACAAAAAGTCCAGCAGAAGCTGGACTTAAATTTCAAGGTTGCGCTGATAAATTTCTTGGAGGAGGAGGTCAATGAAATCTTTATCTAAATCGAGGGTGATCGACTTACGGTAGGCATCGATTAAAACCTCGTCACTAAGTAGTTTCATATAATCACCTCGTTTAATAGTTTTACCATATTATAACATCTGAATAAAAAGAGAACAATCGTTCGAATATCCACAGTGTCTTGTGTATAAAGTGGGGATGACTTGTGGAGAATAGGTGGAAATTGTCATATTTCTAAAGGTGATCCTGTTATTAAAGTTATCCACAAGGTTTTGAATGGCTTAAAAAATTTTTTTCTCCACCATCCGAAATTGGACGGCTTCGGCTATATCAATCTCTGAAATGGATTCTCTACATCCGAGATCGGCAATAGTTCTTGCTAATTTTAAGATTCTGTGATGAGAACGATGATTCATTTGAAAATGGTCATAAACAGCTTTCAGCAAAAGTTCAGCCTCTTTGGTAAGGGAGCAGTAAGACTTGATCTCGGAAAGAGTCATCTCTGAATTCCGCAAAGTAGAGGAGAGTTTAAATCTTTCATTTTGCAATTGAATAGCGTTCAACACTCTTTTTCTGATTGTTTCAGAATGTTCTTCTTTGTGATCCGATCTAAGAAAATCATCAGATTCTAAACGTGGAATTTCCATTTGGATATCAAACCGATCTAGCAAAGGGCCAGAAAGACGTCTTCTATAACGGGTCATAATTTGTTCAGTACAAGCGCAGATATGAAGATCGTCTGAAAAACCGTAATATCCGCACGGACAAGGGTTCATGGAAC
>JAKFCU010000084.1:0-67972 GCA_036676475.1 Brevibacillus sp. | reverse complement strand
TTCAAAGTAAATAAAGAGACAAATTTAAAGTACATAAAAAGATTCAGAAGTCCAGAGAAACGACATCTGGTGTTACTATTAACACTAGATGTTGTTTTTAATGGAAATAATTGGAGAACAAATATTTTCATGTTGGAAAAGGCCCTGATCCGGTGTGGTCAAAAGTCGAAATAGAGCGGAAAGGCTGTTATTTCGACTTTTGGCATATCAATTTAAGAAAGACAGAGGGATATCGAGTGAGTGAATTACAATTAGGAACTGAATCGTTGTTCTCACAGGCCTTTAAATACTCATCGATCGGAATGGCATTAGTGGGGCTTGATGGGAGATGGCTGAAGGTCAATTCGGCTTTAACCGCCATTGTGGGGTACTCCGAACAGGAATTACTTAACAAAACGTTTCAAGAGATGACTCATCCGGATGACTTGCCGCTTGACTTTGAATTTTTAGTAAAGCTCTTAGCAGGAAAGTTAAATTCCTACGAAATGGAAAAGAGATATATCCATCAATTTGGACATCCAGTTTGGGTCTTGTTAAGTGGTTCTCTGGTCCATGATGACCAAGGAAGACCTCTGTATTACATTGCCCAAATCCAAGATATTTCCGCCAGAAAAAGGGCGGAGTTGCTTCTCAAGGAGAGTGAGCAACGATACAAATCATTATTTGAAAAACATCCTGACCTTGTTTTTTCATTATCTCCTGATGGGGATATGCTAAGTGTGAACTCCGCTTGTGAAAGGGTGACCGGTTATGCAGCAAGTGAGATTCTCCATTTTGAATCCATTGTCATTCCGGAAGATCAAGAAAGGGTAGCCGGATACTTTCAGCAAACGATACAGGGGGTTCCCCAGGATTATGAGATTTCTATTATTCATAAAAAGGGACATCTGATCAAGTTAAGAATTACGAATATACCTATCATGATAGACCATGAAATCGTGGGGATATATGGGATAGCTAAAGACATAACGGAATTTAGAGAGAAAAGCAAAAAACTACGGGAACGTGAAGAAAGCTATCGCTACCTTGTAGAACATTCGCCTGATGCGATTATGATAGGTAACAATGGCAAGTCGTTATACGTTAATGATACAGCAGTCAAGTTGCTTGGGGGGAAGAATAAAGAGGAAATTAAAAGTATAAGCCCTGTTGAATTCATTCATCCTCTTTGTCGAGAAGAGGAGAGGGATAGGTTTGTCAAAGTTGAGATGGGAGAAACCAGAGAGCTGAAATTGATTCGGCTAGATGGGCAGGAGATTAATGTTGAGATGGTGTCATTGCCCACGATCTTTGAGGGGCAACCGGCTGTACATACCATTGTCCGGGATATCTCAGAGAGGAAGAAAACCCAGGAGCTGCTCCAAAATTCCGAAAAACTTTCAGTAACAGGACAGTTGGCAGCAGGAATTGCCCATGAAATTCGAAATCCTTTAACAGCAATAAAAGGTTTCTTTGACTTAATGAAAAAAGATCTCGAGCACCGAAAAGATTATCTCGATATTATTTCCTCTGAGATGAACCGGATTGAACTCATCCTGTCAGAGTTATTGATTCTTGCCAAGCCGCAGGTAGTTAAAATTGCCCAATGCAATTTAGAGACTATTTTAAAGCAAGTGATTTCACTCTTGGATTCTCAAGCCCATCTTCATAGTGTTCAATTACAGTTGAGGGTCGAAGCAGAACAGACGTACCTTCCTTGCGATGAAAATCAGTTGAAGCAAGTATTTATCAATTTCATAAAAAATGCTGTGGAAGCTATGCCAGTCGGAGGAATAGTGCTCATTGAAGTGATAAGGATCTATCCTGGAAACCTGTGTGTGCGTATTTCAGACCAGGGTTCTGGTATGTCAGAAGAAGAGTTAGCTAAATTAGGACAGCCATTCTTTACAACCAAGCAGAGTGGAACGGGATTAGGCTTTATGATCAGCAGCAATATCATCAAGCAACACGGCGGAAGTATCCTTGTTTCTAGTAAAGTAAACAAAGGAACTAGGATAGAAATCACGTTGCCGATTGAATCACTTTCCATAAAATCATTTTCTTAAAGGTAAGTCCCTCCTGAACACATGGTGTCTTAGGAGGGATTTTTTTACTTATACCTATCGGAAAGTATTATACGCATAAGGCTGCACCAGTAGCTTTCTTATCAGAGAGTATAATACGTATCCCCTTCCGTTGGTGTAGCAAGGGGGAGCGAATTAAGCTGCTTCTTTTGCTTTATGACGAACAAGGATAGTATAGGATAGAATGGATCCGAGGCTTGCACAAGCGATGACGATTCCCATGGGTATCGCCGTATCGCTTCCAGCTAAGCCAACCAATGGAGCAACCATCCCACCAATCGATATAGATAATACTCCTTGCAAAGCGGCTGCACTTCCTGCGGCTTTTCCTTGACTTTGCATGGCCAAGGAGAATCCGGTTGTGTTGACGATACCGACACTCGAGACGACAAGAAATAAAGGTACAAGGACGGCAATAAGATCTGCTCCAACAAGAATCATGATGAGTAACATGATCCCTCCAAAGGCGGACAATCGTAGACCAAAGAATAAAAGTGTGGTCTCCCCAATCCTGCCAGCCAGCCTGCCGGTAATTTGAGTGGCGATGATGATCCCAAGTCCGTTGATGGCAAAAATTAAGCTGTACATCTGTGGAGTAACCCCGAAGATATTTTGAAAGACAAAGGATGAGCCGGAAATATAGGCAAACATAGCCGCAAAAACCAATCCTTGTGAACTGGCATACCCCATAAAGGTCCGATCTGAAATGAGATTTCGAAAGGTAATAAGGGTGTTTTTTAAGCCACTCTTTGCCCGTTTTTCTAAAGGGAGGGATTCAGTCAGTCCGAAAAATGCGAAAAAAAGCAAGGCAATCCCGACTATACTTAGAACAATAAAAACCCCCTGCCAGGAGGTGAACCTCAACAGTTGGCCGCCGATTATGGGAGCAAGAATGGGACCAAGCCCATTCACCAGCATCAAAAGGGAAAAGAATTTTGTCAACTCAGATCCAGAATAAAGATCCCGTACGATAGCCCGGGAAATCACGATACCAGCTGATCCCGCTATCCCTTGGACAAAACGGAGAAGTATCAAAGTCCAAATGGATGGGCTTAATGCACATAGTAGGGAGGCTGCGGAATAAAAGATGAGTCCGATAAGCAGTGGCATTCGGCGCCCGTGCATATCACTGAAAGGACCGGCAAATAATTGACCGATGGCCAAACCTATCATGAAAAAGGTGAGACTCAGTTGAACTTGGGATGCATTCGTATGGAGTTCCTCAGCGATCATAGGAAAAGCCGGTAAGTACATGTCAATTGATAACGGCCCTATTGTAGCCAGTGAGCCAAGAATGACGGCCAACTTTATCCGAAATGAACGAGAAGGTTCCAATTTCAGATTGTTCATACATCAAATCCCCTCATGTTAAATTCTTCCACGGATGATTATTACATTCACCAAGTTTAGGGTAGGAAAGGCCAAAGTGTCAATATGGTCAGAATGTTTAGGAATGTTCAACTAGAAAACTTTGATTCCAATTTTATATCTAATGTTGGACATTACAATTTCTTAGATGAGCGCAAATAAAGAACCCGGTGAGCTTCACCGGGTTCTTCCTGCTTTAGGGTCTAGATCTTGGTGTCTTGTTGACAATATAGTAGCCAATAATTAATGTCAAAATAACAAAGGAGTAGAGCAGTGTCGCAGTAGGGTTCTCATGATCGACGATAATGAGTCTTATCATCGCTGTAATCCCGATATACAAGAAATAGCGAAGGGGGAAATGGTAATTTTCCTTGAAATATTTCACGATCATGGCTATAAATTCAAAGTAAAGGAAGAAAACCAAAATGCTTTCTAGTAAAGTGTGTAGGTCCAATTCTTTCCAAAAAAGACCGAAAAAAAGATGATAGACTTCTCTTGATAAAAAGATCAACAGAACGAATGAGAGCAAAATCAAAGAGAGATTTAAGAACCATTGCAATAAAATGGGAAGTAATTCAAATTTGAACTTAAATTTTGTACTGAAATTCAAGCGTATCACCTCTTTTTCGTTTATATATGATTTCAAGCAATGTCATACTGGTATGGCATATAAATTGCAAATAGTATATATCAACATTATACGTTTAGTAGCCTAAAATTTCAATGAAGTACAAAAGTTCTACTTTCGAAGTACTTGAATGGCGAGTCATACCTCTTGAATCGGAAGCATATTCTCATATGTAGTCTCATACCAAATTCAAATTAATCTTTACTCATAATAGACTCATTGAAACGGAGGGTCATCATGCCAAGGATTCGAAAAGCGGCTGTTATGGGCTCGGGGGTCATGGGGTCCGGTATTGCGGCTCATTTGGCCAATGTGGGAATTTCGACGCTGTTGTTGGATATCGTACCGCCTTCATTGACTGAGGCAGATCAGAAAATGGGACTCACTGAAGATCATCCAGCGTTCCGTAACCAATTGGCTGCTAGGGCAAAGGAAAAAATGTTGAAGATGAAGCCTAGCCCGTTGTACAGCATAGAAGATCTTGATTTAATTAGCGTCGGTAATATCGAAGATCATCTTCACCAAGTATCAGAAGCAGATTGGATTATCGAAGTTATCGTAGAGAACTTGGAAGCAAAACAAAATTTATATCGTAAGCTGGAACGCTTCTGGAAGCCTGGAATCATCGTCAGCTCGAATACCTCTGGCGTTTCGATCCAAGCGATGGTGGATGGTTGTTCGGAAACATTCAGGAAACACTTCATGGGTACTCATTTCTTCAATCCTCCCCGGTACATGAAGCTGATGGAGATCATCCCTCATCCGGATACCAACCCCGAAATCGTTGCCTTTATGCGTCAGTTCAGTGAAAGAGTGCTTGGTAAAGGCGTGGTGCAGGCGAAGGATACTCCTAATTTTATTGCCAATCGAATTGGGACATATGGTCTGATGGTCACGTTGGGAGAGATGATTCAGCGGGAATTTACCATAGAAGAAGTAGATGAGTTGACCGGCCCTATACTGGGACGCCCGAAGAGTGCCACCTTTCGCACACTGGACCTTGTTGGATTGGATACATTTGCTAGTGTAGCCAGAAATGTATACAACGATGTATCTGACACATCCGAGAAAACCATCTTTCAGATTCCTGCTTTTCTCCAGACTATGGTGCAAAATGGCCAGCTTGGGGATAAAACAGGTGGAGGATTCTATAAAAAAGTGAAAACCGAGCAAGGCTCTGATATTTTAGCATGGGATTATCAGACATTACAATACCGTCCAAAAACAAAGGCTAAGTTTACCTCTTTGGAAGCGGCAAAGGCCGCCCCATCATCCAAGGAAAAGCTGCAGACCCTGCTGTATTCGAAGGGTCGGGCAGGCGAATTCACCTGGAGCATTACAAAAAAGGTCCTGCTTTATTCGGCCCGCAAAATCCCGGAAATTGCTGATGATATCACTGCCGTTGACCAGGCCATGAAGTGGGGCTTCAATTGGGAAATGGGACCCTTTGAATTGTGGGACGCGATGGGAGTGGAACATTCCGTATCCCGTATGAAAGAAGAAGGGGAACAGATCCCGGCTTGGGTGGAGGACATGTTGAGAGCAGGTACCCCCTCTTTTTATGCTAAACATCAGCATCAAACTCTTTATTTTACCATTAAGGGGGATCAGGCAGTCGTTCGGGAACCGGAGCAATCCATCAGCTTATCTGCGCTAAAAGAACAAAACAAAACCATTATCAAAAATAGCGGAGCTTCCCTTGTTGACATTGGCAATGAGGTAGCCTGCCTGGAATTCCATTCGCCCAATAATGCCATTGGAGGCGACATCATTCAGATGGTTAATCGGTCACTGGAAGAAGTGTCCAAAAACTATCGCGGTCTCGTAATCGGAAACCACGGCAAGAATTTCTGCGTGGGGGCAAATCTTATGATACTTCTCATGGAAGCGCAGGATGAGAACTGGTTTGAAATCGAACAAATCGTCAAGGCATTCCAGGACATGACGATGGCCCTGAAATATTCCGAGAGACCCGTCATATCCGCTCCTTTCGGTATGACACTTGGCGGCGGAACGGAAGTATGCTTGCCCACGGCCAAGATTCAAGCAGCCGCTGAAACCTATATGGGATTGGTAGAAGTAGGCGTGGGATTGATTCCAGGTGGTGGGGGAAACAAAGAATTGTTGCTGCAAAATATGGAGTCGGTTGATATAGACGGTAAAGTCGATTTACAGCCGTATGTTAATCGGACATTTGAAACGATTGCCATGGCGAAAGTATCCACCAGCGGAAAAGAAGCGCAATCCTTAGGACTTTTGACTAACTCCGACAGCATTACAATCAAAAAGGAATACCTGCTATATGATGCCAAGCAGTCCATTCTTGCTCTTGATGCAGTGGGTTACAAACCTAAGTGTCCGAAAAAGATTCGTGCGGTTGGGGCACCCGGACTGGCTGTTTTAAAACTGGGAATCTATCAAATGAAGTGTAATGGTTATATTAGTGATCACGATGAAAAAATGGCGAAAAAGTTAGCCAACGTTCTGTGTGGAGGAGATATTGCGGCGAATTCCTATGTAACGGAACAATATCTGTTGGATTTGGAACGAGAAGCGTTTTTAAGCCTGTGCGGCGAGCCGAAGAGCCAGCAAAGAATACAGCATATGTTGCTTAAGGGGAAACCATTAAGGAATTAGGCTCTGATGGGTACAACAATTGACGGTGAAAGAGGGTTAATTCGATGTAGGACACCAGTATTCAGATGAAGGCCCGCAAGAAAGAGCATCGCGGGCACAACAAATGCATTCCAGCAAAGAAGTGAAACGACGTAGTAGGAATGCCAATAGTTGAAGGAGGATCGTGCTATGAGAGAGGCAGTCATCGTATCGGGCGTGAGAACGGCGGTTGGTAAATCAGGCAAAGGGTCACTCCGTTTGGTCCGTCCGGAAGATTTAGGCGGATTGGTCGTAAGAGAAAGCGTGAAGCGGGCAACTGGATTAAATCCAGAAGACGTGGAGGATGTCATCATCGGCTGTGCCATGCCGGAAGGAGAGCAGGGTCTAAATTTGGGAAGGATCGTTTTACTTCGTGCCGGCTTGCCTCAGTCCGTACCTGGGTACGTGATCAACCGGTTTTGCTCCTCCGGATTACAAGCGATTGCCATTGCGGCAGAACGAATTATGGCCGGCTTTGCCGATGTTGTGGTCGCTGGAGGGGTGGAAAGCATGAGCCATGTACCTATGTCCGGCTATAGGCCGCTTCCTAATCCTTACTTGGTGGAACATGCACCTGAGATTTATTGCAGTATGGGACATACGGCAGAACAAGTGGCTCGTCGATATGGGATTACTCGAAAAGCCCAGGATCAATTTGCGGTGCGCAGCCATGAACGGGCCGGAAAAGCCATTGCAGATGGAAAGTTCAAGGCAGAAATCGTACCGGTTGAGGTGATTAACAAATTTGTGGATGAAGCAGGAAAAGTGGTGGAAGAGAAATTCATTTTTGACACGGATGAAGGCGTTCGATTTGGAACGTCGGTGGAAGGATTATCCAAATTAAAACCAGCTTTCCATATTCAAGGCAGTGTAACGGCAGGGAATGCCTCACAAACCAGCGATGGGGCTGCATCGGTAGTTGTGATGTCCAGGGTAAAAGCCGATTTGCTTGGCTTGAAACCAATGGCTATCTTCCGTTCCTTTGCCGTCGCAGGAGTAGATCCGGAAGTCATGGGGATTGGACCGATTGTAGCAATTCCCAAAGCGTTGAAAATGGCGGGCATCACGAAAGAACAGGTAGACCTGTTTGAGATCAATGAAGCTTTCGCTTCCCAGTGCAAGTATGTAGTGGATCACTTGGAGCTGGATGAAGAAAAAGTGAACGTGAATGGAGGTGCCATTGCCCTCGGCCATCCGTTGGGATGCACTGGTGCCAAATTGACGGTATCTCTCCTGCATGAGGCGAAGAGGAGAGGAAGCCGCTATGGAGTGGTATCCATGTGTGTCGGCGGCGGAATGGGTGCTGCAGGTGTTTACGAATTCTTGAATTAGAGAGTGGCCTACTGTATTTACAACCAAACTACCCTTCGTTCAAAACGTTTGCGGTGCAGGACCTAGGAGAATAATTAATCAAATAAATACAGATAATGAACTTTGGTTAACTATATCTCTTGGGAGGTTTTGAAAAAATGGCACAAACAGCAGAGACCTTATATGATACTATCGGTGGAGCAGAAGCGATTGGAAAGGTTGTAGACTATTTTTATGATCTTGTATTGGCAGATGATACTGTCAATCATTTTTTTACCAATACAGATATGGAAATGCAGCGCGATCATCAAACGAAATTTATCAGCTTCGCCTTAGGTGGACCTAATCAATATTCAGGCGATTCGATGGAGAAGGTACATGAGGGGATGAATATTCAGCCTGTACATTTTGAGGCCATCGTCAAGCATCTGCATGACGCCCTTGCCCATTTTGGGGTAGAGGAATCCGATATTCAAATCGCCTTAGGTAAAGTAGGAACGTTAAAGGACGATATCTTATACAAATAAAGAGTTTGCAATGAAGAGGGATCCTCGTGATAAAAAATGGGTGGATGGAACAACCGCCACAGGCGGATGACAGGGATGAGTTAGCAAGGCTAAAAAAGAGCTGAACAATATATCTGTTCAGCTCTTTTTTATGATTCTAGATTTTCTCATTGCATTATCTACAACTTGTATCTGAATCGTAGAAGGTTGCAGTGTAGCTGTCTAAACGGTCTTTTATTCAATGGGTGCATGTTTCAAGTAAAATGGTTAAAATAACATTACCAAAATATTTCTGGCGGATAAAACTAAGCAATGATGAAGGATTTCTGTTTTCCGGTATAAGAAAAATGTGTTTTTTATTTTGAAAAATACCTTATAATAGCAATGAAAAAGGTAAACAGGTTCAGGGTTACTATGAAAGGGAGTGAAAGTAATGGATACGAGCTGGTTTATACCACTTTTAACCATTATCGGGATTGATTTAGTGCTTGCGGGCGACAATGCCATTGTCATTGGGATGGCATCAAGAAATTTGCCGCCTGAGCAGCGGAAAAAGGCCGTATTATGGGGAACGTTTGGAGCAGTCATCATTAGGGTGGGGTTAACTTTTATTGCCGTTTTCCTCCTGAAAATCCCACTTTTAATGGCTGTAGGAGGATTGCTTCTTGGATATGTAGCGGCGAAATTAATGATTGATGATAACGATGCAGAACAAATCCAAAGTGCATCTAATCTTTACCAAGCCGTCAAAACCATCGTGGTTGCCGATATTATCATGGGTCTGGATAACGTGTTAGCGATCGCAGGGGCTTCACATGGTAACTTTTGGCTTATTGTGGTTGGTCTAGCTATAAGTATTCCCATTGTAGTTTGGGGTAGCCAAATCATTTCGAACTTTATGAATAAGTATCCCATCCTTGTCTATGTTGGAGCAATCATCATCGGCTACACGGCTGCCTCGATGTTCATTCATGACCCAATCATTCAAAAATTTATTCCGGAGGGTATGGGGATGGTTTTACAAATCGTCATTACTCTGTTTATCGTTGGAATCGGCTGGTGGTTGAAATCAAAGCAGGAAAAAAATCAACCATCAAAGGAAATGAAGAAAAAAATAGGGTGATGGAAAGGCTTCCTCTTGTTTGGAGTACATAATCCCGATGAACTTAACTAAAAGACCCCGGTGGAAAATTCACCGGGTTTTTCTTTTTCTGAAGGTTATTTCCTTTCATGTCAAGTTATAGTAGTATTATTGTTATTTTTAATTTCATTAAAATTAGAGAAAGGGATTCTGATGTTTAAGAAACTGAAATTACAACAGAGAATCACTCTATTAATCGTATTTCTTGTACTAGTTATTGTTTTGCAGATCAGCTTCCTTTTTTATTTCATCTTAACGGATACGGTGGAAGGTCAAATTGGAAAGAGAGCCCTTCATGTAGCGACGACGGTGGCAAATATGCCGGAAATCCGATCTGCTTTTAATTCCGAAAAACCATGGGTGGTCATTCAGCCGATTGTCGAAAAAGTTAGAATAGAGATAGGTGCGGAATATATTGTTGTAGGAAATAAACAAGGTGTCCGTTATTCTCATCCCATACCGGAACGAATCGGGAAAGAAATGGTGGGAGGAGATAATACGATGGCTCTTGTTTATGGTCAGTCCTATGTCTCTAAAGCGGTTGGTTCATTAGGGCCCTCTTTACGGGGAAAAGTTCCAATTTGGGATGAAAAAGGAGAAATTGTCGGGGTCGTTTCTGTCGGTTTTCTGATGGAGGACATCAAGGAAATGGCTGGAACCCAAGCCTTACGCATTCTTTGGATTGCAGTATCGGGAATCGCACTTGGCATCTTGGGATCGATTTATCTTGCTGGCTCGATCAAGAAAACCATGTTTGGATTAGAGCCGGAGGAAATTTCCTCCTTGTATCAGCAGCGGGATGCTGTTATTCAATCTGTGCGGGAAGGGATTATGGTTGTCAATAAGCGAGGGGAGATTGTTTTAGTTAATCAAGCAGCCTATGAAATCCTATCCCTTTCAGAGGGGAAAGAGGTGATCGGGCAGCCTGTGATGGATGTTATCCCCAATACTTCCATGCTTGAAGTACTCCAGAATGGTGAGCAGCAGCTTGATCGGCAAATGGTTTTGAGCGGAAAGGATATCATTGCTAACCGGCTGCCGGTCTTATCAGGAGATAGTGTTATAGGCGTGGTCTCCAGCTTTCGCCTTAAATCGGAGATGGACCAGTTGAGCGAAGAATTGTCCCAGATCAAGCGGTATACGGAAGCTTTGCGTGCCCAAACCCATGAGTATAATAATCTATTATATACCCTATCAGGCCTCATACAATTAGAATCCTACCAGGAAGCCTTGGAGCTGATTCATAAGGAAACCGCGATTCATCAGGACTTTGTTCAATTCGTTATGCAAAAGCTGAAAGATCCCACACTGGGGGGAATCCTGCTTGGCTTTTACAATCGAGCCAAAGAATTGAAGGTTGAGTTTATTTTAGACCGGGATAGCAGTTTAAGAATACTGCCAGAGCATATGGAAAGCAATAATCTGGTTTATATCATTGGGAACCTCATTACCAATGCTTTTGAAGCCGTTCAAAATAATGACCCGCATAACAAAAAGGTTCGGTTATTTGTAACCGATATTGGGGATGACCTGCTTATAGAGGTCGAGGACTCAGGCTTGGGGGTAAGCGATGAACTCCTTCCACTCCTGTTCCAAAGAGGCTTCACTACCAAAGCTGGGGAAAAAAGAGGATATGGATTAGCCAAAATCAAAGAGCTAGTGGATGAGCTGGGTGGAGATATTGCGATAGAAGAAGGGGATTTGGGCGGTGCCCTCTTCATTGTGGCCATCCCGAAGGAAAGGAAGGTGTAATGATGTCTGAGTGGATTGAAGTTCTAATTGTAGAGGATGATCAAAGAATTGCCGAAATTCACCGAAGGTTTACAGAAAAAATCGAAGGGTTTAAAGTCATTGCCACAGCAACGACGGGAGAACAAGCCAAAGAATGGCTGGAGGTGGTTCAGCCGCAGTTGGTACTATTGGATGTTTATCTGCCTGATATGAAGGGGACCGATCTTGTGGATTTTATTCGACAAAATTTTCAGGAAATAGATATCATTATGATTACAGCGGCATCCGAGGTGGAGGTGGTTCGAAGAGCCCTGCGCGGCGGCGTTTTCGATTATATTGTCAAGCCATTAACCTTAGAACGATTTCAGAAGAGTCTAGAACAATACCGGGATCAAGTCCAGCATTTTAAACGCAACGATGAATTATCTATTGAGATGATTGAAAAGCTTTGGAAGGGGACGAAACAAACTGAGCATCAAAAGGTTGTGGAGGAAGAGGTACCTAAAGGAATCGATCCGCTTACCCTGGAAAAAGTTCTAAAATCTGTAGAGCAAATTGGGGCTCAAGGCATGACCGCAGATACATTAAGTCGGGAGGTTGGAGTCAGCAGATCTACGGCCAGGCGATACCTTGAATATTTAATTTCTCAAAAGAAAATCTTTGCGGAACTGATCTATGGCCATGTGGGTCGACCCGAGAGAAGATACTTTCTTTTAAAACCGTGATTTTTATGAACAGAATAAATTTTATAGGCTTTATTCAACTTATGGCCAAAAACTACAAAAATAAATAAGTTTCTGATAACTTTAAGACAGCGATTACAAAGCTGTCTTTTCTAAATTTTTAAACAAAAAATAAAAGAGGGGGATATTATGAAAAAAATTACAGCACTTCTACTATCCAGTGTATTGGCCCTAAGTTTAACGGCTTGCGGCGGAGGAACACAAGAATCAGCAAAAACTTCTGGTGAACAATCTGAACCAACAGCTGAAAAGGCTTCCAATTATCCGGAAAAGCCAATTTCAGTAGTGGCACCATCTGGCGCTGGCGGCGGTTGGGACAAGACGGCTCGTTCCGTAGCCAAGATTCTTGCTGAAGCGAAGTTAGTGGACCAAACGCTGACAGTTGAAAATAAACCAGGTGGTGGCGGGGCGGTTTTCCTAGCAGAATATGCTACCCAGGACAAGAAAAACGATTATAAGCTATTTGTAAGCTCACCACCTATCCTTATCAACAATCTTAAAAAAGAAGGAAACAGTCCGTATGGATATGCGGATACAACCCCTTTAGCCCAGTTGACCCGCGACTATGGAGCGATCGTAGTGAAGGCGGAATCTCCTTATCAGGATTTGAAATCGGTGTTGGAAGCTATTAAGGCGGATCCAACCAAAGTCACGGCTGCAGGTGGATCTGCTCCAGGGTCTATGGACCACCTAGTGGCGATCTTACCATCATTCAAGTATGGAATTGACCCGAAATCGGTCAAATACGTTTCCTATGACGGTGGTGGAGAAGCGATTGCGGCTTTACTAGGTGGAAATGCAGATTTCATTGCAACAGATGCATCCAGTGTCGGTGAATATTTGAAAGCGGGAAAAATCCGTGTTCTTGCCGTTAGCTCAACCCAACGTTTAGGTGGAGTTCTAAAGGATATTCCGACATTTAAAGAAGCAGGCGTTGATGCTGAATTTACGATTTGGCGCGGTGTGTTTGGTCCAAAAGAAATGTCAGAAGATGCTTCAAAATATTGGGGAGAAAAACTAAAGTCTTTATCTGATAGCGAAGCTTGGAAAAAAGAGTTGCAAGCCAACGGCTGGGAAAGCGAATTCAAAAATGGTCAGGATTTCACAACATTCTTGGATGAGCAAAATAAGCAAGTGCAGGAACTGTTAGCCGCTCTTGGTATGGCGAAATAATGAATTTACCTGAGTTGGAGAAGAGAGGTTCTCTTCTCCAACTCCTTTCATAGGAGGTGAAGCAGCAACATGAGCAAAACATTTGATCGATATGCAAGTCTCGTTTTTTTGGTCTTGGGTGCTGGGTTTGTAGTAGAGAGCCGGAAAATATCGGCAAGTGCTTATGGGAGTAGTGTCGGGCCTGATATTTTTCCTATGTTTTTGGGAATTATTTTAATCCTTCTTAGTCTTCGTTTATTCTCTGAAACTTTCCGATATATGGATTTTTTAAAAATTAAGCAAGTATTAGACTATAAAAAATTTCTTACTATTCTTATCGGAGCCATCATTTATGGATTATTGCTGGAAACGATCGGTTATGTCATCACAACGTTCCTCTTCCTGCTTCTTGGGTTTCAGGTTATGGAAAAGGGAGGATGGTGGAAATCCCTCCTTATATCGGGTGGATTTTCTTACGGGGTTTATTATCTGTTCGTAGAAGTATTAGAAGGATCTTTACCCGGGTTTCCCGTATGGTTCAACTAGGAGGTGATTGACAATGGAAACTTTACAATTCCTTGCAAACGGATTTTCTTTTGCAATGCAATGGCAAAACCTTGCATTTGCCTTTTTTGGAGTTTTAATAGGTACGGCAGTTGGCGTTTTGCCAGGCATTGGGCCGATGAGCGGGGTTGCCTTACTTATTCCCGTTACAGCGACCTTAACTTCCGGATTAGATCCTGAATCAGCGGCTGCCAGCTCGATTATTCTTCTTGCTGGTGTATATTATGGAGCGATGTATGGGGGATCAACCACTTCTATCCTGTTGAATACTCCAGGCGAATCCTCCTCGGTGGTTACGGCATTAGACGGTTACCAAATGGCGAAACAAGGTCGTGCAGGGGCTGCGTTGTCGATTTCAGCTATTGGATCTTTTGTAGCCGGGGTCGTTTCCTTAGTAGGATTAGTTCTCCTGGCGGAGCCATTATCCGAAGTAGCTTTATCCTTTGGACCTGCTGAATATTTTTCCTTAATGATCTTGGGTCTATGTGCGGTAAGTGGATTAGCCGGGAGATCGATGACTAAAGCGCTGGCTATGACCGTCATGGGGCTATTGTTGGCCACGATCGGAATGGATAACGTTTCAGGAGTTGCCCGTTTTACCTATGATATTCCTGTCCTCTATTCCGGTTTAGAATTCTTGACCGTTGCTGTTGGGTTGTTTGCTCTAGGAGAAGTCTTTAAAACGATACTGGAAAAAGAAACATCGGATGGCGAAATTGCGAAGGTTGGAAGGATTTTGCCTACCAGACAAGATTTGAAAGAAAGCACAGCACCTATTTTACGCGGTTCTTTTCTTGGCTTTTTCATTGGAATTCTTCCCGGAGCAGGGGCAACCTTAGCTTCTTTCTTCTCCTATATCATGGAGAAGAAAATTTCAAAAAATCCTAGCCAATTTGGTCAAGGTGCCATTGCGGGGGTGGCTGCACCGGAATCTGCGAATAATGGGGCATCCGGTGGGGCCATGATTCCCCTGTTAACCTTAGGGATCCCTGGATCCGGAACAACTGCCATCCTCATGGGGGCTCTTATCATGTACAACGTTCAGCCAGGTCCTCTATTATTCACGGATCATCCTCAAGTAGCCTGGGGACTGATTGCAAGTATGTTTATTGGAAACCTCATGCTGTTAGTGTTAAATATGCCGTTAGTGACGATCTTTGCGAAGATCATTGAAACGCCAGCCAAATATTTGTTGCCTATCATAATTGCGATCTCTATCTTCGGCGTTTATGCGGTTCAGTTTACTACATTTGACTTAATGCTGTTAATCGCATGTGGCGTCATAGGGTATTTTCTGACCAAAAATGATTTTCCAGTGGCACCTCTTGTACTGGGTTTGGTGTTGGGACCGATGATTGAAAATAATTTGCGCAGAGCATTGACAACCTCGAACGGGGATTTCATGATCTTTTTACAAAAGCCAGTCTCTCTCTTATTCCTTATCATAGCTGTGTTGTGGATGATCATCCCGATCATTCTGAAAATGAGAGGGAAAAACGTTATTATTAATGAAGAAGCGTAAAGATAATAGGTTAACAAACAAGCAAAACTCACCCCGTTGAAATAAGATAATCTATCTACTGTTAAAGGGGTGTTTTTCATGAGAAGGTTTTTTGCCAGATTAAGAGGTTCAAGCGAAGTTCCACCGGTATCCACCAATGCAAGCGGCCGTTTTTTTGCTAGAGTAAGTCGGGATGGAAGAAGCATTAGATTCCGCTTAATTGTAGAAGATATCCGGAATGCTGTAGAAGCCCATATTCATGTTGGCGGGAGGAGAGAAAATGGGCCTGTGGTTGTTTTCTTAGCTGGGCCTCTCTCGCGTCCCGTATCTGTTAGAAGAGGGGTAGTTACTGGAACCATCACTCGTGATGATTTAGTAGGACCGCTTAGTGGGCGATCTTTAGGCGCGTTAATTCGTGAAATGAGATCGGGTAATGCCTATGTGAATGTCCATACGACCCAAAATCGGAATGGGGAAGTTCGTGGTCAAATTAGTCGAAGGGATTAACAGGGGTCTCTCGCGCAATTAAAGCGGATTTCGCTCAATTAAGGATAAATTTCGCGCAATTCCTCAAAAGGCAGGGTTCTCATAGAATAATGAGACAGCCGTTATTTATAATTCTAAAAATATTGAAAAAATAACCATTTTATGCTAATATAAAGATAATGATATATTGTCGTTATAATTCCGGAAATAGGGTTCGGAAGTTTCTACCAGGGACCGTGAACTACCACGAGCCTAAAGGCATCGTGGCTTCTGAAAAGAAGTCACATGATCTTTAGCTTTGTCCTCTTCGGGGTAAGTTCACCAGACTCAGTTAGGAGAAACTCTAGCTATGTTAGATGGGTCATGACACCTTCGGTTGACGCACCAGACCGTTGCTCTGTCGTCCATGTTTAAGTAGGGCTGAGGTAAGGCTCGGTGACATGGATGCAAAAAGCCTGTTTAACTTTGTCGAGGTGAGGTCGGATTCCTTATGTGGTTACAGCATAAGGATACGCACCACCTGCCTTAGGGCAGTGTATTTCAGGCTTACATCCCCTACCCTAAAGGGATAGGGGTTTTACGCCCGATTTTATAAATCTCCTGACTATGAATACTTTTCATAGTTAGGAGATTTTTTTAACTAATAGATTATTCTCATTGAGGGAGGCTGATCCATTGAAAATCTTGATTCGCAATGCCCAATTAGTGACCATGAATGCGCACGAGGAGGTTCTGGAAGGGGATATCCTGATTGAAGATGATCGGATCAAGCAGATTGGCAAGTTGGGTGAGATCCAAGCAGATAAAGTGATTGATGCAAGTCATCGAACGGTGATACCGGGGTTTATCCAAACGCATATTCATCTTTGCCAAACACTGTTTCGTGGGCAAGCGGATGATTTAGAGCTAATGGACTGGTTGAAGAAACGAATCTGGCCATTGGAAGCAGCACATGATGCAGAATCTAGCTATTATTCAGCTATGTTAGGAATTGGAGAATTAATCCAAAGCGGAACTACTTCGATCGTAGATATGGAAACCGTGCATTTTGCCGATGAAGCCTTCCAGGCGATGGCAACAAGCGGAATGAGAGTGTTGTCAGGGAAGGTGATGATGGATAAAGGGGATGATGTGCCGGAAAGGCTGCGGGAGAAAACAAACGAGTCGATTCAAGCTAGCGTAGATTTGTTGGAGAAATGGAACAACTATGACAACGGTAGAATTCAATATGCTTTCTGCCCGCGATTTGTTGTTTCCTGTACGGAGGATTTGTTAGTAGAAGTAAGCAAACTTTCACAACAATACCAGGTTCGTGTCCACACCCATGCTTCGGAAAACAAGGGAGAAATTGAATTGGTAGAAAGAGAGCGTGGAATGCGAAATGTCGTGTATCTCGATCACATCGGATTAGCCACTCCCCGCCTCATCCTGGCCCATTGTGTTTGGTTAAATGAAGAAGAAAAGAAAATCATCCGAGAACGTGGAGTGAAGGTTAGCCACTGCCCGGGATCTAACCTCAAGCTAGCATCGGGTGTAGCCGATATTCCAGGACTTCTGGATAGAGAGGCTTTTGTCAGTTTGGGAGCAGATGGAGCACCTTGCAATAATAATCTTGATATGTTAAATGAAATGCGTTTAGCAGCTATTATTCATAAGCCGCATCATGGTCCAACCTGTATGGATGCTAAAACGGTTTTTCGCATGGCCACTATAGGAGGAGCGAAAGCCATGGGACTGGATCATGAAATTGGAAGCATAGAGGTAGGAAAAAAAGCGGATATAGCCATTCTTAATCTGAATGGATTTCATATGTATCCATCTTTTGGAGCAGATCCTATTTCTCGTATCGTATACTCTGCGACACGTGCAGATGTAGAAACGACAATCATTAATGGAAAAGTCGTGATGGAAAACCGCAAGATGAGGACCATGGATGAATCGGTGATTCTAAAAGAAAGCAATAAAGCGATTCAACGATTATTGGCTAAATTACCGGGCATGATTTTGTAATATTTTATCTTCTTGATGAGTAAAAATTATGTAGAGACTATAAAACTAGAAGCTAACGATAGATAAAGAAATGAGAGAATAAAATGGGGTAGGGCGATAGGATGAAGCAAATTAATCTTTGTCTTTCTCAGCCGGAATTTCATGACCATCTTGGGAAGGAATTAACCGCATTGGGCTATCTGGTTATACAATCAAGTGCAGCAGAAGGTCGAATGAATGATGATTTATCCATCGTGGATGTCTTTTCTTTGGAGAAATATCCATCCCAGTTTAGTTATCCCATTCTCTATAGTGATCAGGTAGCTGAAGATACGATGGAGACCGTTGATTTGCACTCTTGTATGGGAATTATTGATTCGTCATGTAAAGGTTATCTATTAAAGAGTATTGTAGAAGTTTGTTTAGCCAGGAAGAAAGAAAGGGAGCAGCTAGTAAAGGAAAATCAAAAGCTAAGCAGTAAGCTGCAAGATCGCAGAATCATTGAAAAAGCCAAATTTGTCCTGATGAAACGTTTGCGGACTTCCGAGGAAGAGGCATATAGACGATTGAGATCAAGGGCTATGCGTGAGCAAAAAAGCTTGAGAGAGGTTGCCGATCTCATCCTTCTCCACGAGGAATAGGTTTAGAAACGTTTACCCTTATTAACTGTAAAATCGAAAAAAGAAGAGGGGATATGAATGGACCTAATTTTAAAAAATGCGAGTATTCCACAAGGTGATCGTCAGGTAAGAACCAACATTCTCGTAAAAGATCAAAAAATAGTAGGGTTCATTGATTCCGTTGATGGGATTAAGGCAAAACAATCGATTGATGTAGACGGAAAGCTAGTGGTACCCGGATGTATTGATCCTCACACTCATTTCATGGATCCTGGTTTTACCCATCGGGAGACTTTTGCTACGGGAACGATGGCAGCAGCAGCGGGTGGGATTACCACGATCATTGATATGCCATGCTGCAGTAAGCCGTCGGTTCGCAGTGAAGATAGCCTCTATGCCAAATTGAATCCGCTTATGGAGCAAGCCTACATCGATTTCGCCTTCTGGGGAGGGATGACTGGAGAAGATGTTCGTGAAGGATGGCTTGATCATGTATGGGGGCAGGCAGAAGCAGGAGTTACTTCCTTTAAGGTCTATATGACACCTTCCGTTCCTACCTTCCCTAGAGTATCCGATGCCGAAATGCTTGAGATCTTTTATAAGGTTGCCGAAACAGGATTGCCTGTCGGTGTTCATGCCGAAAACTATGACATTTGCAGTTTTTATACGGAGAAGCTGAAAAAAGAAGGCAGAATGGATGGACCGGCATGGGCAGAAGCAAGGAAAGCCTTAGCCGAGAAGGTCGCAATTGAACTCATTGTGAGCTATGCAGAGGAGACAGGAGCACGCGCTCATATTGTTCATATGAGTACGAAGGAAGGAGCGGAAGTCATCCGGAATGCCAAGAAACGCGGAGTGAAGATTACCGCGGAAACCTGTCCGCATTATCTTATGCTGAATGCTCAGGAATCAATGACCAAGTATGGGACCTTTGCTAAAATCGCTCCGCCCCTTCGCGGAAAAGAAGACAATGAAGTTCATTGGGCTGCTTTGGCGGATGGAACGATCGATTTCGTGGGGACGGATCATGCCCCCTATGAAATACCGACAGAAAAGGCAGCAGAGGATTCCACGATTTGGAATAGCTTCCCTGGAATTCCGGGAGTGGATACGAATATTCCTATTCTTATCAGTGAAGGGTTGAATAAAGGAAGACTATCGTTATCCCGATTCGTAGAAGTGACCAGCCGGAATGCCGCAATCCACTTTGGCCTCTATCCCAAAAAGGGAGCCATGGAAATTGGCAGTGATGCCGACTTTACAATTATTGATTTGGAGAAGGAAGGGGTTATCGATCAGGAAAAAACCTATTCCATGGCCAAATACAATCCACTGCATGGCATCAAGCTGAAGGGCATGCCCGTGATGACGCTTGTCCGCGGCCAGGTGGTATATGAAGACGGAAAAGGAGTTGTCGGTCAGCCAGGCTATGGAGAATTTACCAAGCGTCAGGCCATTCAACAATTGGACAGAAAGTTAAAATATTAAGGTAAAGGGGTTGTCGACATGAGAGGAAACAAGCATGCCATTCTCGTCATTGATATGCTGAATGATTTTATCGGACCTAACGCTACTTTGCGTTGTGAGGCGGGGGAAGAGATTGTTCCCCACATTGAGAGATTGCTTGAATTTGCTCATGAACAAGGCATCCAAGTTGTACATATTCAAGAGGCTCATCGCAAAAACGATGCCGATTTCCGGGTTAGGCCGGTTCATGCTATTAAAGGTACATGGGGGTCCCAGTTTATTCCTGAATTACAGCCTGAAGAGGATAAAGGAGATTATGTCGTCCAGAAGCGTCGTCATAGTGGATTTGCTTACACCGATCTCGATCTGTTCCTTCGGGAGGAAAAGATTGATACCGTTGTCTTGACGGGAGTATGGACAAATGTATGTGTCCGCAGTACAGGGTCTGATGCGTTATACCACGGCTATAATGTCATTTGCCTCAGTGACGGAACGGCTTCTCAAGATCAAAGTATGCATGAGTCAGGTTTGCGGGATATTGGGATATTCGGTGTGATCATGTCCACGGATGACTATATTCAAGAAGCGAAAAAGAAGCTCGAAAACAAGGAAACGGCCTAGTTTTTCATGAGGCTTAGCAAAAGCTAGGTCTCTTTTTTCCATTATATATGTCACGGGAGGTAGCGAAAATGGGCGGAGAAGCACTAGGTTTGGTAGAAACCAAAGGTTTAGTGGGAGCCATTGAGGCAGCAGATGCCATGGTGAAAGCGGCCAATGTGGAAATATGCGGTTATGAAAAGATTGGTTTTGGTTTAGTGACCGTTATGGTAAGAGGAGATGTAGGGGCCGTAAAAGCGGCAACTGAAGCTGGAGCAAATGCGGCGAGCAGAGTAGGTGAACTCATTTCTGTCCACGTCATTCCAAGACCACACGGGGAAGTGGAAAGGGCTATTTTAAGTAAAAAAGAAGGTTAAACAGTTCTTGGAGGGGTTAGAGGATGTTATTCCTTTCTAACCCTTCCATCATTTTGCAAAGAGAAAAGAAGGGAAAGGTGTAAATGAATATAGGATTAGTTATCGGAAGAGTCATTGCCACTCGAAAAGATGAGAGGTTGGTGGGTACAAAGCTATTAATTACTCATCCGATTGATTTGGATGGAAAATGTTGTGGTCAACCGATTGTGACGGTGGACACGGTGGGCGCAGGGATTGGTGAAAAAGTGATTTATGTATCCGGAAGTATGGCGGCTAGGGCTATTCAGCAAAAGGATGCGCCTATAGATGCCGCCATTGTCGGGATCATTGATCAAATTGAAGGGGAAAAGCCTTATTCTTAACCCATTAAGGAAGACACGATCTAGGTCGAAATTTACACTGTACTTCTCAATCTATGGATGGTTTCAAACCGATTCTATATTAGTCATGTTTATCCTACTTGTAGGTTCTACAGTCCTATCATGGTGGAGGGAAGAGTATTAGAAAAGCCGATACATCCTTATAAGGAGCATCGGCTTTTTATCTGTGAAATTTCAATTTTCTTGTTATACTAATTATGATGTTCAATCACAAATCTTACCAAGTAGGACAGAAAGGTCATGATTATCTATGAATTATAATAAACTTAAATTATTTGCCATCCTTCTGCCAACGCTGCTTATTGGTGGATTTGAATACATCCGTCATGAGTTTCTTCTGTCGGATCTTACTATGGAAGCAGGAAATGTCTATATCACATCCTTGACATTTGTCATTTCTTTTTTATTTGCCACCTGGATGTTTCGCACCATTGAACGTATGAATCATCAGGTTTATGAAGAAAAATCCAAGCAAGCCGTTTATGAAGAACGTGAAAGGTTGGCACGGGAATTACATGATAATATCGCCCAAAGTTTATTTTTCCTAAATGTCAAACTAAAGCAAGGCGATCTTGATGAAGTCAAGCTAGCCGTCAATGAAATCGATACGAATCTTCGGCAAGCGATCTTTAATCTGCGTTCCATGCCAGATGACACGCTAGATTATTTTCCGCATCGTATACAAAAGTGGTTAGAAGAATGGAACATGGTTACCGGAATTGAAGTCCAGCAGGAAGTGGAGATCCGAGATGAACCCTTTTCTCCGCGTGAAGAGGTTCAAATCTTTGGCATTGTGCAGGAAGCCTTTACGAATATACGGAAACACTCTCAAGCCAGCCAAACTCGACTCAAGTTAATTTCTAATAGTGAAGGCTGGCGATTATCGATTCAAGATAATGGGGTTGGAATCCAAAACATGGAAAGAGGAAATAAGCATTTTGGGTTGTCCATGGTTCAGGAACGGGCAAAAAAGCTGGGGGCCATGTTTGAAGTTGTAAGCCCATCCATAGGGGGGACCGAATTGTTGGTAAAAGCTGAAAAGAAGGGAAGAACGAATGAATGACCTATCGAGTGCTTATTGCCGATGACCATCCTTTAGCAAGAAAAGCCATACAGAGCGTTTTACAGGCAGATTCGGACTTTTATCTCGTTGGCGAAGCGACGAATGGGGAAGAAGCCCTTTTTCTATGCGGCGAACTGCAGCCGGATTTAATCCTCATGGATATTCATATGCCGGTTATGGATGGGCTAGAGGCTACGTGTAAAATAAAAAAGGCATTTCCGAGTGTGAAGATTGTGATCTTAAGTGTATCGGACGACATTGCTGACTTATTCACCGCCATTCAATATGGCGCGCAGGGATATTTATTAAAAAACTTAGATCCTGATGAATGGTTGAGCTATCTTCATGCTTTAATTGAAGGGAAAGCGGATGTGTCCCGTAATATGGCAGGAAGATGGTTTGGCCAGTTTCGTGAATCGGATCCCTTAGTGGATCAAATTATGGATTCTTTAACGGCAAGAGAGCGAGAGATTCTTATTCATGTGGCTGCAGGCGAAACGAACCGAGAACTTGCAACCCATTTAGGTATCTCAGAAAATACAGCGAAAAACCATGTGAAAAATTTGTTGAATAAACTGAATTTGGAAAATCGTGTCCAATTAGCTTCTTTTGCCATCAATCAAGGGTTGGTCAAAAAGCAATAAGGTAGACTGCAGACTCTGAAACAAGATCTGCAGTTTTTTTAATTTTGATTATACTATTGTTCAATATCTTTTCACGACTAATAGCCCGAACGGGTCATATTCAGGGATTGCTCTGTCCTTTATACTAATCTTGTGTTTAAGGTTATTGAATTAAAGATCGCAAATTTATAGAGAGGATTCACCTGTCACTACAGTCCAGTAATTTAACCGTATTAAGGGGGAGTTTACGATGCAACGACAATGCAAACAAATAGAAATCAATTATCAGTTAAAGCCAAATCGAAGCATAACCTTGACTAACAGCCCGTTAATGCGCTTTTGGTTGAGAAACAAATACGTTCAGCCCGCTCTGCAAATGCTCAGTGTTGGTCTGTTTATCATGGCGATATATGCAACATTTGTTGGACCGCAGGATAAAGAAATAAATTTTGGAAGTCTTGTTTTTTGGGGTCTATGGTGGTCGCCTTTTATGATTGTCAGCCTACTTTTGCTTGGAAGAGTTTGGTGTTATATATGTCCGATTGGAGCCATTAATACATTTCTGCAGCGTTTCAGCCGTAACCATCGTTTCCCAACGTTCCTGAATAAAAGAAAAATACTAGGACTCAGTTTTTCTGTTCTCTCGATTACGGCAATTACCTTTATATTCGCCCGCTTGCCACTATATAAGCTAGGGGTCGTATCCAGCCCTGTGAAGACAGGTATCTACTTTCTTCTCTTCTTGGGATTGGCGGTTTGTGTAACTCTTTTGTTCGAACGAAGAGTATTCTGTCGATACATTTGCCCAGTAACTGGTGTGATGAGCGTCACCTCAAAGTTGACTCCTATTGAGTTTGTTCATGAGAAAGCAGTGGGGGTCCGACATTGCGTCACCGCTGAATTCCAAAGCAGTTATCTAAGCACGGATCACCGCTGTGTTTACTGCATGGCTTGCACAACGGAAAAACCTGATGCTACGGTCAAAATGAAATTCCGATGGCCGGGGGCTGCAGCTGTGAAGGAAAAGTTTCCCTTAGCAGACGAGGCACTGATTGCACTTATCATTTTTGCCGTCTTTCCGATAGATCATGTATTGGGCAAGTTGGTCGCCAATATTCCGGCAATCAAAGAGTTGCCCCTGTTCTTTGCCAAATCAATCCCGTATCTGACTAGCATTATGGCAACGATACTTGCATTCTCATTCGTTAATCTAGCAGCAACACGTTGGAGTGGTTTTGATACAAAAACTTCTTTTACCCGTTTCGCGTTCGCTTATATACCGCTTGGGATTATGTTTCAGCTCGGCGCGGTAATGCAAAGTTTAATGTCAGAGGGCGGTCGACTGCTGAACGGGTTTGCAACGGGTGTAGGAATTACGCTTAACTTGCCGGAAGCTTGGGCTAGCCCTGAAACCATAGATGCTTGGTCCAACTTCCGGTATACCGGACTCCTCTGGCTAGCGGCGAGTTGGGGGGCGATTATTGCTTGGAAGATAGCCAAGGATATGTCAAATGTCAAGGATATGCGGCAAGTATTGAGGGCTTTCCTCCCGCATCTGCTCTTTATGGCAATTTGCACATATATAGTCATGATCACGATGTTGAATATGCATCATTAATTGAATGCCTGTGGTTCAAAATAGAGATTGGGACTTTTAATGTATATTACTATTGTAACAGTGGATAGAAAATAATGTCGAAATATTTCACTTTAAAAACAGTAATAAATGTAATAAAGTTTATTTATTGGGTATTTATACCTGATAAACAAAGGTGTACATAGAGAGGAGAATATTTATGGCTAAAATCACATTCCATGGAAATCCACTAACTTTGATCGGTAATGAAATAAAGGTAGGTGATAAAGCTCCTGATTTTACTGTTTTAGCGAATGATCTAACTGCAGTTACTCTAAACGACTCAAATGGTTCAGTTCGTATTATCAGTGTGGTTCCATCTCTCGATACTCCTGTTTGTGATCAGCAAACCCGCCGTTTCAATGAGGAAGCATCCAAACTAGATAATGTAAAAATCTTGACCATCAGTGCCGACCTGCCTTTTGCACAAAGCCGTTGGTGTGGAGCTGCTGGTATTGACAAAGTACAAACTCTTTCTGACCACAGGGATTTATTCTTCGGGGAAGCATACGGGGTTATTATCAAAGAACTTCGTCTCCTTACTCGTGCCGTTTTCGTTGTTACCCATGATAACCGTGTGGTTTATGCTGAATATGTTCCAGATGTGACTGACCACCCGAACTATGAAGCAGCTCTTGAGGCAGCTCATCAAGCAGCAAAAGTATCTCAATAATAGAAAAAAGGAACCTTATATCTAAGAGGGCACTGAAAAAGTCCCTTTAAACCCATAAGACATAATCCCCATATAATTTGAGGGATTATGTCTTTTCTTATTTTAGCTAAACTTTAGATTGAAAGAATAGCGATTATGCTAAACTCAAAAAGGAGAGTAGTTTCCTAAATTATGGACTTATACGATTCAGAATTCCAAAAAGGATAGGTATTTGTGAAACTATTTTAGGGATGTTTAGAATGAAGAAATTAATTCAAATTATCAAAGGGATTGACCAAAAAGTCCTTCCGCTTGATCTGGATTGTTCACTTGTTCAGGTGCGTAAGGAATTAACCGAAAAAGGAATTATGAGAGATTCTGTTCTTTTTTGCTATGATGGCAGTGCTAAGATCGATAAAACGGACGAACATGATTTCAAGCTCAGTGTCGTGCTTAAAGGGCGTAATAAACTTATCTTAACTGATATAGAATCTAAACGTCCCGATTTGCTTGGTGATCATGTGGATTGGTTGCGTGATCGTCACTTGGCTGTACAAGTCCGATTAAATATGGTTGGATGAGGAAGCCAAGCAGCGCTATAAAGGCAAATTTGAACCCTACATGGTTAAAAATGTACGTTCAAGCAATGGGTTGGGCGCGTACGATAACGTTGTCGTATGTGAAGAGGGTTCGATTATTGAAATTACCATCAACTCATGGGGAACATGCGGCTATGGATATAGTATCTGTTCTGAACGTGACGTGATCATAGATAAACTTTATGTAACGTTTGGCAAAACACCTCGTAGAACCGTAAGCAGTACCATTCGGCGCTATCAAAACAGCAGCAATATGATAACTGTAAGCAACTACAAATCTTTAAACCTTCCGACTAGTCAGATCGTTGAGTATCAAAAGGTTTGGATTAAAAGTTGGGATGTATATCAATATACAGAAAATGGAGCGGATTTTAAAACGGAAGTTGCACCACCACCACCACCTCCGGTTGCTTTAGGAGCTTTATTACCTGGCGAGTCTATTATCTCCGCTATCCCCCATAAGGCCGATAAACTATCGGCTCAAACATTTGGCGAGATTTCCGATGTTAAAGCAGCCGATAGCGATCGTGATGCGTTGGGACAGGTAGTACTCTACTTCTTTGTCTTTAAAGACCATGAAAAAGCGAAGCAGGTTATCGAGGTTATAAACGGACCAGACCAAGATAATTATTCATAATACAGGGAATAGGGTGAGAACATCTATGGCAAATTGGAAACTAATTATAATCAAAAAAACGGGTAGTGACAGTAAAGCAGTCTCTATGGACATCGATTTGAAATTAGATAAGATTCGTGAAAAGTTAAAAAACAAACATTTGATGACAGACACAGACAATTTCTTGTTCAATAATTCCCCTTTTGATAAGGGGGATGAAGGGAACATGGACCTGAAAGCAGTATTAGGCGAAAAGAACGAGTTGTTTATCGGGCAACTTGCTTCTCCTAAAAAAAATCCAATTAGTATTCCAAGCACCGATGGAGTGAAAATTTCGAATAAGCCTCCAATTGATCCAAGCGGGCAACGCGAACCTACAGACTAGACCGCGAAAGTGGGTCCTGATTTAGGAACTGTACTAGCTGCTGACCGAGCTGTTCAACGGTATGAAAAGCTAAGCGAAGATGAGAAACTCCAACTGTTTGAAAGAGTTCAATCTTATCGCGGGCTGGTACTCAACTCGCAAAAAGATTTTGAAAAGTCGTTTTACGATGTGGTCTCCTGGCAAAGGCCTGATCATAACCGTCCGCGACCGCTTACCATTATAAAGTCTTCATATACCTTTAGTAAGGTTATCCATTACATGCTCGTTTATGGGGTTGATAAAGCATCTGCAGAATTAGCAACACCATATGTCAGCGGTAAGGCCGAATTTGAGCACATTCGTCAGAAAGAAACAGATTCTACCCAAATCACTACTTATTTATTGATACAGTATATAGCGCGAAAAGTTTTGCTATCAATTGATCCTAAAAAATTGCAGCCTACCGCGGAATTTGCTTGCGCCGTACAAGAAGCAATAAGCGGTAAGGAAAGCTCGATTGACGGATATGTAAATCTCCTTGACGTGCTTAATAAATACGGCCAGTTTGTTCCCATAGAATTTACGCTGGGCGGGATGTTATATTCCAGAGATGAGACCAAGGTAAGCAGTTATGCCGAGGCCGAGACGGAACATACTTCTTTTGCGAGTGATTTTAAAGTCGAATTTGAAAAAATGGGTGGTGGAGTGGCCTACGGTAAAGCGGAAGGAACCAAGAATCTTAACAAAACCGAGCACCAGCACCGGAATGTCACGATCGAACAAATCGGTGGGATCGAAGGGACAGTCAAGGATTTTGGAAAGTGGATAGAATCACTGGATATAGTTGAGACATGGGATGTAGCTACTTATGATAAGCTGTTGCCGACAATTGCATTATTAGATGAGGTTACGCTAAGCGCCTGCATAAGATTAATTGATCGCTTTCACTTAGACCCAGCAGTGCGTGAAAATGGACAATCAAACTGATTGACATGCGACGGTATTCCTTAAAAGCGCAGAAGTATATACATAATCCTTACATATAATCAGACACTTTTTAGGACTGAAGACCTCTTTTATTTTTAGTTGATGACCATGCTCCTGAATTATGCTAAAGTTCAGCTTTTTATGACAGCGAATTTTTGCGAAAATCAAGTTATTTTAGCCAAATATAGCAAAATTTAGTTAAACTTTAGATTGAAAGAATAGCAATTATGCTAAACTCTAAAGTAGAGTAGTTTCCTGTCTTATAGCAAATTCTGGACTGATAATAGGAGGAGAAATATGGCTTTTCAAACGGAATTTGAATTCGAACTGCCAAAGGGATATGTGGATGAGGATGGGAAGTTGCATAAGCGAGGCGTCATGCGGCTGGCCACAGCGGCGGATGAAATATTGCCGATGCGCGACCCTCGTGTGCAGCAAAACCCGGGTTATCTGACGATTATTTTGTTAGCGCGGGTGATCACGAAACTGGGAGACATTCGAGCGATTGATACGCGAGTCATTGAATGTTTTTTTACGGCGGATCTGGCTTACCTGCAAAACTTTTATCGCCAAATCAACGATCATGAATCGACGAGAATCAAGACTTTATGTCCGAAGTGCGAGCATGAGTTTGAGGTAGACATGGGGTTATTAGAAAGTTTTACGGGTGCCTGATTGAGAGTTTGAGGGCACTTATCAGTTTAACAGATCGAAAACCTTGAGATCAGGTGTAACCCGGTTATTGGCGAGTTGTTTAGAACTTGTTCGGAGGCCCCTGATAAAATAGAAATTAAGTGTGATTCTTACCTGGTCATGCACACAATCTATAATCTTGCAAATTGAACTGGTTGATAGAAATGCAATCTATTCTATTAGTGATGAATTGAGTGAGTCATATGTTGAGTTTTAAAAAAGTTATGAATGAAGACGAAGACTTTCTTTTTCATCTTTATGTTTCGACCAGACAGGACGAGTTCACGCACTTGGGGTGGTCGGAGAAGGAACTGGAGGCTCTACTGCGCATGCAATATGAGGCGCAGAAGGCTTCCTATCGCAGCCAAATTCCTGCGGCAAACCATCAGATCACCGTTTATGAGCATGTGCCGATTGGACGCATCATCACCGCTATATCGGAACAGGCGGTGGGGCTGGTCGATATTTCGCTTTTACCCGAATACAGAGGACGAGGGTTCGGCACGGTGCTGTTGCAGCAGGTGCAGCGTCAGGCTGCCGAGCAGGGATTGCCCGTGAAGCTGCATGTGCTGAACGGTAATCCAGCGCAGAGGTTGTATGCCAGATGTGGGTTTTACGTTACCGAAGAATCAGCACCGTACATTGCTATGCAGTGGGATGCGGTGTTAGAGACAGAGTGATTGAACTTGCTCTACCAGGGATGTGGAACTTCTGAACTACGGAGTAAACGTCCAATCGAGAAGAAAAAGAATATGGCGTCAACTTTTTTGCTGAGCATCAGAAACAATACTGTTCGGGACAGTTTGTGGTTATGACATCCAAGGTGATTCATACCGTGATACATCGATCTTAGTAAGGAGCTTTTAGGGAGGTGATGAGCCAAAGTATCGTCTGTGTTGCCTGCGTGGTTTTATTCGAACTGGAAAAAGTATTTGGTTTTATATTTAATTATTTAGAATCTTCAATAAATATGAGGAGGATTTGTTATGTCGGAAATGTATATTGGTATGATCGTGCCTTTTGCCGGAAACTTTGCACCGGAAGGTTGGTTGCTTTGTCAAGGGCAGGAACTTCAGATTCAGCAATACCAGGCACTTTTTTCTATTATCGGAAATTATTATGGCGGAAATCGTACTACTACTTTTAAATTACCAAATTTGTGTGGTCGTGCGCTAGTAGGGGTGGGAACTGCGGTATCAGGCACTGTCTATAGCTTAGGTAAGGAGGCAGGTAATGAGACGGTTGCTTTGAATGTCAATAATTTACCGCCACATAACCATCCGGCTACTTTTATCGGGACTTCCGCAACAGGAAATATTTCAAACGGCAGTATTAGCAATGGGAGTTGTGAGGTGACTGTTAATATTCCGCCGAATGCTGTGAATAATACCAGTGGAGATAATGCTCCGGGGGAAGGCAAATGTCTTGGGACAGCAGATTTTGGTGGCGACTCAGTAAATATATATAGTACAGCTACTCCTAATATAACGCTTGGGAAACAATCCGTGACCGCAACAGGAACCGTGAGTGGAACTGTGAGTGGAGATGTATCTGTAACCGCAGCCGGAACAGTTGCTGTTGGAAATACAGGAAGTGCTGCAGCTTTTTCCATTATGCAGCCTGTTCTGCCAGTAAATTATATCATTTGTTGCAATGGCCTTTATCCTCAGAGACCCTAATAGGCAGCAATAAGAGATTCAGATGCAAAAGGGAGTAGGAAAAAAAGACTGCTTTCAATTGGGTGAAATCAGTGGAAAGCTGGAGAGCTTGCCTATTGCAAAGTATAGTTATTCCTTATGTATGCAAGAGCTAGAATTCTTTGTTGCCAAGAATGCGGGGGCTATTGCGAAAGGCAGTGACTCCTTCTTCATGTGGGAAGTATCATTATATTTTGTAATTTAGGGATAATTATATGACTTTGCGTGAGCTGCCTCCATCAATACATATTCAATTAGTGAGGCGGTTTAACGATGAATAAAAAATTAATGAGGGCGACATCTATATTTCTTGTTATTGTTCTCGTATTAGGTATGATGCCCGCTGCTCTTGTATCGTGGCCAGAAAGGGCTAGTGCGGCGACCACGTTGTTAGCGGGGGACATCGCCGTTCTGGGTTTGAACGCTGACAGTACTTACCCTAATCAGACGTGGGCGTTTGTTCCTCTCGTGAATATCAGCAGCGGCACCGTCATCCATTTTACCGATGACAGTTTCGACGGCAGCAAGACCGGGAACCAGTTGTTTTATGGAAACACTGCAAATGAAGGCCATATGACGTGGACGGTGCCTTCCGACATCTCTGCCGGCACTACTTTCATCGTTACCAACAATAGCGGCGGCACCGCCACCATCAAGGACATCAACAGCAATAGCTATGCTGGAGTGAGCGGCTCATTGGGGGGAAACACTTCTGGATTTTTCGGAACCGGCGACCAGATCATCGTTTACCAAGGGACTGACGGAACGACGGATGGTGCCACATTCATATATGCCTTGAATACGGGGCAGTCGGGAGCGAACTATCCCACCAATGGTGTATGGATGACGACCGGCAGTGTAAGCGCTCAAGGGAACTCCTACCTGCCAACGGGTCTAGTCAACGGAACATCGGCCATTGCGCTTACATCATCTAGCACCAGTGGCTCTACCACGGGTGGAACCTTTGGCTTCGACAACATGAAGTACAATGGAACAACCAGCGGCACCAAAGCCGAAATACTCGCTGCTATCGGTAATCCGTCCAATTGGGTGGGAGACAACACGAACACATACAATTTTTCGCAAATTGGAAATTTCAGTATTACGGGTTCAAACGCTACGCCGACAGCGAGCAACGTGAGCGTGAGCGGGACGGCGCAAGTAGGGCAGACCTTAACAGGCACCTATGATTACAGCGATGTGAATGGAGATGCCCAAGGAACCAGCACCTTCAAGTGGTATCGCTCGGACGATACGAGCGGAACCAACAAGACAGAAATCAATGGAGCAACAGCAAACACCTATGTTCTGCAAGCAGCCGACTTGGGCAAATATATCAGCTTTGAAGTCACACCGGTCGCAGCGGCAGGACCCAGCCCGGGAAGTGCGGCAGAAAGCACAAAGACAGGAGCGGTAGTACCCGCTCCGGATACAACCGCGCCAACGGTAAATGCGTATTCGCCTGCGGATGAAACAACGAATGTGGCGATAGGTGGGAATCTGGAACTGACGTTCAGTGAGAATGTGACGGCAGTGACGGGGAAAACCATCGTGATTAAGCAGGCATCGGATGATAGTACGGTGGCCACGATCGCAGCGAACGATACAACGCAAGTGACGGTATCGGGAAGCACGGTGACGATCAATCCGACAGCGGATTTGTCGTACAGCACGGGCTACTATGTGCAGATTGACAGCGGGGCGTTTAAAGACGGAGCGAACAATCTGTATGCGGGAATCGCGGATACCACGGCGTGGAATTTCACGACAGAGGCCGCACCGACCTACACCGTGAGCTTCAACAGTAACGGAGGTACGGTGGTCACCAGCCAGACGGTGAACTATAACGAGACCGCGATTGAGCCGACGGCACCGACCAAGACGGGCTACACGTTTGGTGGTTGGTATACGGATGAAGCGTTGATGAGCGAGTTTAACTTCAGCATCGCCATTACAGCGGATACGATGCTGTACGCAAAGTGGACGGCAGAGCCGTCCACCGTCAGCTTCAACAGCAACGGCGGATCATCTGTAGACAGCCAGACGGTGGACTACAACACCACCGCCACCCCGCCAGCAGCACCAACGAAAACAGGGTACAGCTTTGATGGTTGGTACTCGGATGAAGCGTTGACGAGTGCATTCAACTTTAGCGCTGCGATTACAGCAGATACGATGCTGAATGCGAAGTGGACGATCAATCAATATACTGTCAGCTTCAATAGCAATGGAGGAACGGCGGTCACCAGCCAGACAGTGACCTACAACGAGACCGCAACCGAGCCAACGGCACCGACCAGGACGGGCTATACGTTTGAGGGTTGGTATACGGATGAAGTGTTGACGAGCGAGTTCAACTTCACGACTGCGATTACAGCAAATGTAACGCTGTATGCGCATTGGAAGGCAAAGCATAACACCACAACAACACTCACAACCTCTGACAATTTAGTGGGAGCAGGTGAATCGGTTACGTTAACTGCGACCATCGAGGAAAGCGGAGAAAAGACACCAACGGGAACGGTGACATTTAAAAGTGGAACAGAGGAACTGGCCACTGTCACATTGGATATCAACGCCCAAGCTACTTACACCACGTCAACGCTGCCTGCAGGTGCTTCTGTAATTACGGCGGAGTACAGCGGAGATACGTATTTCCTTGGAAGTGTGTCTGAGGCTATTACGCAAAATATATACGTCAAGCTATGGATGCCGCATGCAACCGGACGTGCCGGAGAAGAGGTAAAGGTAACGGTAAAGTTCAGCAGTACAGGCGATGTGACCGGTTTGCAGTTTGATCTTTCGTTTGATCCGAATCTGTTGACGCTGCAAGATGCCGATCCGGGGCTTCTATTGAACGGTGCCAGTATGGATTTTGACTATCATCAATTAGGGGACGGAAACTACCGCTTTGTCATTGCCAATGTGGAAAATATCAATATTTCTCAAGGGACAAGCGAACTTCTGGAATTGACCTTTACCATCAATGATGCGGCGGTATATCAACAGAAAACCGCTTTGACATTGATTGACCCGGTCATGGTGAATAGTAAAGAACAAAATATTACAGAGCAATTTGACAAGGAACATGGTTCCTTCACGGTGATTGACGACCAAGCGCCGACGGTGGAATTAGGCGCATCGCCATCCGGACTAACGAATCAGACGGTCACGATCGCGGTCTATGCCTCAGGCACAGGGAGCAATGTGAAGGTGAAGAAGTGGGCGAAAGGCAACTACTCTGTTACGGATTTTGTTTACAACAACATTGGAACTGAGTTGCTCGGGGACAGTTTTAACGTTGACGAATCGGGAACGTATACGGTTTATGTGGAGGATGAAGCAGGCAACTCGAATAGCGATCAAATAGAAGTCAGCATTGATAAAGTGGAGCCGGCGATCAATTTTGGTCTGATTCCAAGTGCCGTTGACGCTTCCGTGACGGCTGCAGTAGATGCGGATGGCACAGGCAGCGCGGTGTCAGAAATGAAAATGCTGGAAGGAATCAAGAGCCTCGCGGATTTTGCCGGAAATGCGGGGGCATCCGATGTTACTTTCACAACAGATGGTAATCATGCTGTAGGCCAATTTGAGATTCTCAAAAATGCGGCATATACGGTCTATGTCAAGGATGCGGCCGGCAACGAAACGATTATGACGGTTTATGTGATGGGGGACATTAACTTTAACCAGGCCGTGGATGTAACCGACTGGGTGGAAATCGTCAACTATATTCTGGAGAAAAGTGTGCCAAGTGCTGCCCAAAACCTTGTTGCGGATATGAACACGGACAACAAGCTCAATGTTATTGACCCGGTTATCGTGGCCAATATTATTATTCAGGGCGGACATGCCCAATACTATGCAAACAAATAATAGATGATCCTTCGGGGAACGAAGAGTTCCCTGAAGGATTTTTTTATCGCATAAGAAAGTAAAAGTTTCCTCGAAACGGTCAGTCTGTACAAAGGTCATTATCTGGGGGAGGAAAGTTCTTGTGGGCTGAACCCCAAAAAGTATTCCTGCAAAAAAGTATCAGTTTGCCGTGCAGAAGTTGAGCGAAAAAAAAGCGGAAATACATTCATGAAAAAGGATGAAAAAACAACGAAAGATGTCGTTTCTTGTTGGTGAGGGATACGCTGAAATAGAACCATCTCGGTCCAAGTGGTAGAATAGAGATAACGAATGAAATCGGAAAGGGATAAGCCGTGATGGCAGAAAAAAAGCTGGTGCGCTTTGACTGGGCAATGAAGTATATTTTGCGCAATAAGGCGAATTTCGATGTGCTGGAAGCGTTTCTATCCAACTTGCTGAAAGAAACGATCACGGTGGAACATATCATCGAAAGCGAAAGCAACCGGGAGGCAGAACAGCGGAAATTCAACCGGGTGGATTTGAAATGTACGGATTCGCTAGGGCGGCAGATTATCATTGAAATCCAGAACCAGCGAGACGACTATTTGCAACGGCTGTTGTGGGGGACATCAAGGGCGGTTGTTGAAAGCCTGGAGCTAGGAAGGGGATACAAAGAAGTAGTGAAAGTGATCTCCATCAGCATCTTGTACCACACCATGCGGGTGGATGAAAAAGAAAATACCGATTTTATATACCATGGAACAACGGAGTTGATTGGCGTTCACACCAAGAAACCGCTCATTTTGCATGAAGCGGTTGTTAGAGGGGACAAAGCGCCGCTGGTCACCGGTAAAGATGTGTTTCCGGAGTATTACATGATCTATGTGGAAAAGTTTGAAGATATGATCAACGAAGATATCGATGAATGGGTTAATTTCTTCAAGCATGGCACTATACGCGAAGAGTTCCGTTCATCGGGCATTCTGCTGGCAGCCAGGAAGCTGGATTACTTGAAGATGAGCGAAGCGGAAAGGCGCGCGTATGATGATTATTTAGCCTATCTCGGACAGGAAATGGGGATCATTGACACAGCAAAAGAAGAAGGAAGAGCGGAAGGAAGTGTAGAAGAAAAGAGGGCGATTGCCAGAAACTTATTGGATATCCTGGATGACGAAACGATAGCCGCGAAGACGGGTTTGTCCGTGGAAGAGGTCAGGAAACTTAGGATTCCATAGTGCGACTGGCGCTAATCAGTGTTGGGATGGAGGAAGCATGATGCGACATAGTGTAAATCAAATCGTCCGGTTGCTGCTTATTATCCAAATAGTGTTGATATTCCATCCGTTTTTAGGGGGAATTGCGGCAAGTCCGGCCGAAAAACATGTCCTGTTTCTCCATGCGTTTACCCCTGACTATCCGGCAGATAAATTATACAGTAAAGGAGTAAAAAGCAAATTAGCGCAACATTCAACGTATACATTCAATTATTCCTATGAATATCTTGATCTGGCTCGTCATTCCAATGAAGAAGGTTATTTCAAAAATATAGCTCAATACCTTCAATTGAAATATGCAAACCATCAGCCTGATTTGATTATCACCTCATCAGATTTGTACTCTCTTCTCTCAACATATGGGCAGGACCTATTTCCCGGTGTGCCCGTCATGATCGCATGGAATGAAGACAAATTACCGCTTGCTTCACTGCCGGCAAATTACGTGGTCATCCCGATGTCGATTGACATTGACAAAAACCTTGAACTTATTCTCAACACCAGACCTTTAACCCGAAAAATCTATCTAGTATTTGGCGATTCAAAGAGTGAACGGGATCTCGGCAAACGTATAGAGGCGATTCGAAAATATCATGATCAGGTAGAATTAATTTTGGTAAACAAGCTGCCCTACGCGCAGATGCTTGAGCGGATCAGAAGTGCGGAGGAAGATTCGGCGATTTTATATTTCCAATGGTTTTTCGATGTGGATGGCAAAAGCTTTATTCCCACCCAAGTTATTCGAACTATAAGCGATGAAGCGAAAGTGCCGGTTTTTGCAACCGCGATCCAGTATTTTGGGAACGGAATCTTAGGAGGGTATGTCAATAATTTTGAGCTTATCGGACAAACGGCAGCCCAAGCAGTGTTGGAGATCTTGGCCGGACAAAAACCGGCCGATCATCCGGTGATTCGCGCTGCATCCAACACATTAATGTTTGATTGGCGGGAGTTAAAACGGTGGGGAATAGACGAACACAACCTGCCGAGCGGCAGCAAAATCGAATACAAGGAGATGACGGTTTGGGAGCTGTACGGCAGCTATATCCTGGGCGGAGCGGTTTTACTGGTGCTGCAAGCCCTGCTGATTCTTGGGTTGCTCATCAACAAAAGAAAAAGGAAAAGAGCCGAAAATGAATTGCTGCTGGCAAATGCCTCCTTACAAACGATGACGGAAAAATTGATTAGTCTCGACAAGCTGAAAGACGAATTTCTGGCCAATACGTCACATGAGCTACGTACCCCGTTAAACGGGATTATTAATATTACCCAATCGATCCTGGAAGCAGATTCGGGCAGTTTGACCACAGCGCAAAAAGAAAACCTGGAGATTGTCAAGGCTTCAGGCAGCCGATTATATCATTTGATCAATGATATTCTGGACATCTCCAAGCTCAAGCAGGGAGAAATCGAACTGGATTTGAAACCGACAAACCTTCGCATGGCCGTATCCGTGGTCATCCATGTGCTTGAATTTTTGGTGAAAGGCAAGGAAATGTCTTTAATTAATGAAATTCCTGAAGAGTTTCCTGCGGTCTGGGCGGATGAGGAAAGATTAAATCAAATTTTGTACAATGTGATCGGAAATGCGGTGAAATTCACAGAAAAAGGAACGGTTGTTATCCGGGCAGAGATTAATCAGGGGTGGATTGAAATCTCCATACAGGATACGGGAATGGGCATACCGCCGGAAAAGATTTCTCACATTTTTGACTCGTTTGTTCAGGTACACAGTGATGCCTCAAGAAAGTTTGACGGAACAGGTCTTGGACTCTCGATTACGCAGAAACTGGTAGAATTGCATGGGGGAAAAATCAGGGTACAGTCTGAATGGCAAAAAGGATCGACGTTTATGTTTACCCTGCCTGTCGCTTCTGAACCTTTACCAGGGGAAGAAAATGCAACCAAAGCAATTCCTGATCCTCCGTATTTTACAAAACTCAAATTCGTAAATGTTGACATACAGGGAAGTAATGAATTTCATATTCTGGTTGCAGATGATGAGTCTGCCAATCTTCGGGCACTTACGAATGTTTTGGCTCTGGAAGGCTACAGCATAAAAGGAGTCAACAATGGGCAGGAGGTTTTGGATTTGCTGGTCAACGGTTGCCCGTTCGATTTGCTCATCCTTGATCTAATGATGCCAGGCTTAACTGGCTTTGAAGTTTTGAAAACGCTTCGTGAAAGGTATTCTTATGTCGAGTTGCCTGTGCTCATTCTCACCGCTCAGACACGAAATGAAGACATTGAGGCAGGCTTCTCTATGGGGGCAAATGATTTTCTGATCAAGCCCTTTGATTCGCAAGAGTTACGAGCCAGAGTCAAAACGCTGGTACAGCTAAAAGCTCTGGTCAATGACAAGGTAAGTACAGAATTATTGTTTCTTCAGGCCCAAATCAAACCTCATTTCATCTTCAATGCCTTGAGTGTAATTTCCTCGTTAAGCATCAGGGAGCCTGAAAAAGCAAAAGAGCTTGTCCTTGATCTGTCCGATTATTTGCGTGGCAGCTTTGACTTTGACAGCAACGATGGACTTACGACACTTTCCAGAGAACTGGAGCTTGTCAAGGCGTATCTGGCGATTGAACAGGTCCGTTTCAAGGAAAGGCTTGCCTTTGAAATAATAATAGAAGAAAGTGTAGATTGTATGCTCCCCATGCTTTCCATCCAGCCATTGGTAGAAAATGCGGTTAGACACGGAATCATGCCCTTGATTAAAGGAGGGAAGGTGATCATTTCCGTGTGTGATGAGGGGGATGTGGTGAAGGTTTCAGTAAGCGACAATGGTGTCGGCATGGATGAGCAGATGGCTGAGAGGCTTTTAGCGAGAGAAGGGAAAAAAGGCAGTGTCGGTTTGCAGAACATTCATAAGCGGCTGGTTGCGTTGTACGGAAGAGGTCTTGAAATCATCGGCAAATCAGAAAAGGGGACAACAGTAGCGTTTGTCATACCTTCAGAGAAGGGAGAAGCATAGGGCATGAATATCCTAATTGTAGATGATGAACCCGATACTCGTGAGGAAATAGTGTATTATGTAAATCAATACGGACGATTTCATTCGTGTGTGGTTTGCTACAATGCATTGGAAGCGTTGGATTTGTCCATCAAAACACCATTTGATATTGCTTTGCTGGATATCGAAATGCCGGGTATGAATGGCATGGAGCTTGCCGAAAGATTGGTGCATCTTTTCCCTGATATCCGAATTGCTTTTATTACGGCGTACAATCATTATGCGGCAGAAGCCTTTGAGGTAAATGCCTTGGATTATATCCTGAAGCCGGTCAGGAAGGAAAGATTGTTCAAAACCTTGGACAAGCTTGGGGTAGAAAAAACGGTGGAGAATGGACTTTTATTCAACATGTTTGGAAAATTTACGGCTTGGCTGGGGGATGAGAGGGTAACTTGGAAAAGACAAAAATCCGCAGAGTTGGTTGCCTATATGCTGGAAAACAGAGAAAGTCCGATACGCAAAGAAGTGCTTTGCGAGCTTTTTTATCCGGATCAGGAGCCCAAAAAGGCGTTGATGAATTTGCAGACGATCATCTACTCCATTCGAAAAACGTTAGGAACACATCCTGATGGGCGGATACGCATTGAATACGGCGGTCACCATTATACCCTTTATATAAATGATGCATGGGTGGACGTCGATCAATTTGAGAAACTGCTGCAAAAGGCCCGGGATCTAAAGGATGCTGCCTTGCTGGAACAGGCGATCAGTCTGTACAAAGGTGACTATCTGGAGGAGGATGGCTGGTTGTGGGCTGAACCCAAAAAAGTAGTATTGCAAAAAAAGTATCAGTTTGCCGTGCAGAAGTTGAGTGAGTTAAAAAAGCGAAAATAATTTTATGAAAAATGATGAAAAAACGACGAAATATGTCGTTTTTTTATTTTTTGTCAGAGGTTTGTCAGAGGCTTGTGTTATAAATGGAACAGGAACGCTTATTCTGTGGGGGGGGGGTAGCCATTTCCTGCTGCTTGTCGTGTTGCCGACTGAGGAGGGATAGATGGGCATAGTTTTGCAGGTACAGACGAACATATCTACTCTATTTTTATATAAGAGAAAGGAGCAGGGATTGTATGTATTTACGAAAGAAAGTGTTTTATTTTAGTTTCATCATCTCCGTTGTTTTAATGGCATCTTTGCTTGAATACCACCAGGTAAATGCAACAGCGCGCTATACTAGTGTACAAGTAAGTGATGTGGGTACAGACAACTCCATTAGTTACGGGAACACGGCTCGTAAATTGGCTGTAAGTTCAGACGGTACGATTTATGCTGTATTTTATGGCAGTAACGGAATTCGTGTTGCAAGAAGTGTGGACGAAGGAGGAAGTTTCCAGCCAAGTGTTCAAGTGGATAGTGCAAATAGGCAACCGGAAATCGCAGTTTCATCTGACGATACGGTATATGTAGCTTGGACGGATACCAGTGGTAACGTATGTTTAAGTAAAAGTACCGATAAGGGAATATCGTTTTCTGTACCACAAAATATTGGAAGTTCTGGAGCCACTTCTAATGCCCATGTGCATATGACTACTTATGGAAAGTACTTGTACCTTATCCCCAAAAACGGAAAGATTCTTTTTATTAGTACTGATAGTGGGCAGCAATTTACCACCTATACATGGAGTACCTCGTATTCTTTTTCTGACGTTCATGTTGACTCTCAAACTGGGCATATTTATGTGCAAAAAGATAACCCTACTGTTGTCTACTTTAAAAGTACAGATAATGGAACCACCTTCGGATCGCAACAAAGTGGGGGCGGGTCTGTTTTTTATTCAGTAGGTACATTATCTAGTGGACCAAAGGGAACGTATCTTTTTATTAGCGGTAAAGGAACAAGTACGTTACGGATTAATCTAGCAGATAATACTAACACTGCCTTAAGTTTCCCGAATAGCTCTTACAACTACGGCCGATCGATTGCAACCGATGAATACGGGAATGTTATTACAGGTTACTCCGATGGTACAAAGGTATATTATTCAATAAGCAATGATTTGGGAAATACTTTTACGGGAAATACTGAAGTAGCGACTACAAACATGTCTAATATTGGAATAAATCCAACAAATGGAGATATTATGTTTTTGTATGCTTCAGGTGGACAAATCTACTTATCTACTTATAAAGATGAGTTGAAAGGATACATCCCAAGTTTGTCCAAAAATGCCCTTTTCTTCGATTCTTCTAAAATGCAGCAATCAGTAACGGTAACCAATACATCAGGGGAATCCATTATGATTCAAGATCTGAGCATAAGTGGTGAGTTTAGCCAGACATCTACTTGTCAGGGAACTATATCTGCTGGTGAAAGTTGTCAGATCAATGTTACATTTTCGCCTACCTCTTTGGGAAGTAAATCAGGTCAATTGTCAATTAAAACGAGCGCTTTTGACAATCCTCGGACAGTAAGCCTTGCTGGTACATTCGCAATTACTGAACTGACGTATGCGATAGAGTCATTAAGTAACCAGACGGCAACGGAACTGACTGCTGGTTATGCGTCGAATCTACAGGAAACCAAGACGATCACGGTGATGCGTACAGGATCGGGGGATTTGACAAACCTAGCCGTAGCATTAAGCGGCACGAATGCCAGTGCCTTTGACATCACACAGCCGATGGTAACGACGCTGGATAGCGGAACTCCGTCCACTACGTTTACGGTGAAAGCGAAGGATGGTTTGGCGGCAGGAACATACACTGCAACCGTTACGGTGTCGGCGGACAATATGACGAATGAGACTTTTACGGTTACACAGGTAGTGAATCCGGCACCAACATATAACGTCACGTATGATGGCAACGGCCATACGGGAGGAAGCGTGCCGACGGACAGTGGCAGCTATCAGGAAGAAGCCACGGTCACCGTATTGGGCAATACAGGAAATCTGGAGAAGACGGGCTACACCTTTACAGGTTGGAATACAGCGGCAGATGGAAGTGGGGAAAGCTACGCGGCTAACGAGACCTTCTCCATGGGAACAGCAAATGTAACGCTGTACGCGCAGTGGATGGCAAAGCTTAACACCACGACGTCGCTCTCGACTTCTGCTGATTTAGTAGGAGCTGGTGAATCAGTTACCTTGACGGCAATAATCAATGAAAGCGAGGAAAAGACACCAACGGGAACAGTGACGTTTAAATCCGGAACGGATGAATTGGCTACCGTCGCAGTAGGTGGCAATGCCCAAGCCACATATACCACGTCAACGTTGCCTGCTGGGACTACATTAATCACAGCGGAGTACAGCGGGGACACGTATTTCCTGGGAAGTGTGTCTAACGATATTACGCAAAAGGTTTACGTCAAACTATGGATGCCGCATGTGACCGGACGAGCCGGTGAGGTGGTGAAAGTACCGGTGAAGTTCAGCAGTACGGGCGATGTGGTCGGTTTGCAGTTTGATCTGTCCTTTGATTCGGAACTGTTGACCTTGCAGGATGTAGCTCAGGGGTCGCTTTTGTGCGGAGTCGAGATGGACTTTGATTACAATCCATTAGGAAACGGAAACTACCGCTTTGTCATTGCCAATGTGAAAAATATCAATATTTCACAAGGGACAAGCGAACTGCTGGAATTGACCTTTGCCGTCAAAGATACGGCGGTCTATCAACAGAAAACAGCTTTGACATTGGTGAACCCGGTCATGGTGAATAGCAAAGAACAAGAAATTACAGAGCAATTCGAAAAGGAAGATGGTTCCATCACGGTGATTGATGATCAGGCGCCGACGGTGGAATTGAGCGCATCGCCTTCCGGACCTACGAATCAGTCGGTCACGATCGCGGTTTATGCATCCGGTACAGGAAGCAATCTGAAGCTAAAGAAGTGGGCGAAAGGCAATTACTCTGTTACGGATTTTGTTTACGGCGACCTTGGAACCAAATTGGTCGGAGACAGCTTTAATGTTAACGAATCGGGAACGTATACGGTCTATGTGGAGGATGAAGCAGGCAACTCGAATAGCGATCAAATAGAAGTCATCATAGATCAAGAAGAACCGTCAATCAGCTTCGGCCTGACACCAAGTGACAGCGAAGCTTCTGTGACGGCTGCGGTTTATGCGGATGGCACGGGTAGCATGGTGTCGGAAATGAAAGTGCTGGAAGGAATCAAGAGCCTTGCCGATTTTGCCGGAAATGCGTCGGCATCTGAGGTCACTTACACCGCCGATGGAAACGATGCGACAGGCTCATTCGAAATCCGCAAAAATGTTGCCTATACGGTCTATATCAAGGATGCGGCTGGCAACGAGACGGTTCAGACGGTGTATGTGATGGGGGACATCAACTTTAACCAGGCCGTCGATGTGACCGACTGGGTGGAAATCGTCAACTATATTCTGGAGAAAAGTGTGCCAAGTGCCGCACAGAATCTTGTCGCGGATCTGAACACAGACAACAAGCTCAATGTCCTTGATCCGGTTATCGTGGCCAATATTATTATCCAGGGCGGACCGGCCCAATATTATGCAATCCAATAGAAGATGAGTCTCAGTAGATTGTAAAATTCCATCTGATTGTTACCGGTTGTTGGAAAACTCCTTTTGTTTATCCATATGTAATAGATTCGATCCATGGAGTCTATCAGGATATTATTTTAGATAAACTTTAGATTGAAATAATAATGGTTATGTTAAAATCAAAAAGTAGAGTAATTTCCCAAATTTCGGATTTATACGAGGCGGATGAAATACGGCTTGAAAAAACGGAATTTGAATTCGAACAGCCAAAGGAATATGTGGATGAGGAGGGGCATCATGAAACTCTTGATAGAAAGCGGAGTAAGGTAAATTCTGTTAACGGATGATCCTTCAGGGAATGAAAGGTTCCCTGAAGGATGATTCTATGAAGTGTACTTTCATAGAATCATAAAAAAAACACAAATTCATAGGAGGGATAGAAAGCATGAAATTCAAAGTCGGATTATGGTCTATACTTTTTTTTGTTTTGGTTGCCCCCGCCCTTTCTCTTGCTGAGATCGATGTGTTGCCGGAAACCCATGTTGAGCAGGCGGTGGATCAAACCGAGGAAAAATCCTTGGTGGAAGATCAGGTGGTTGACGAAAAGGTGCAGCAAGTGGTGGATGAAGCAGCAAATCAAGCGACGGTGCAGCCCTCTGCTGTTGAAAATATGACGGTGGCGCAGGACACCTATCAGCCGGAACCGCCTCCCGTTGTTTCACTTACAGATACTGATGCAAATGGAGACGGTGTCGTTGATATTTTGGACTGGATACAAGCCGCTAAGCAAACCGATTCTTCACAGATTTTAGATGACATTGCGGAAAAGATAGTTGAATAGTGATGGAGGAAAATTCTCATGACCAAGAGAAAATGTTCATTTTATTTGCGATTGGTTTTTGCCTTCCTTTTTGCATTTATCCCCTTACTGACGAATCTTTCCGTACATGCAGCAAACGTCTACGATCTAAGTGTTGCCAAGGAAAAGGCCTTGCGCGGGGGTACGGTCAATGTGCCAGTGACGATGAATAGCGGCGGAGAAGTGCGGGGGTTGCAGTTTGATATTTGGTACGATCGAAGTATGGGAACGATCACTGATGTGACCGTTGGAAAAGACAGTCAAAATTTTTATGTTTATTATAATAACAATTTGCAACTTAACGGTAAAACCTATGCTCGAATCATGATCGCCAATATGTCGAAAAACCTTCCTAGCGGACAGTCAGAAATTGCCATTTTGCAATTTCAAATGGCGGATCAAGGACCAATTAAAACCGATGTCACCCTGTCCAACGTTGTGATTTCCGATGGCAATGCCCAAAACATTACCGCTTCATTCACCCAAAATAACGGAGAAATTAGCTTGGACGACAGCACACCGCCAACGATCACTCTCACACCAACACCGACTGATCCAACCCAAGGAGAGGTTAACATTCAAGTCGATGCGGATGGAACAGGCAGCAAGATTGTCCGGTTGAAGTGGGCAGCGGGAGATCAAAACGAAAGCTACTTCCAAAATGGCGGGACCATCATCGATCTGTCGAATCCTACTCAGTTTACCGTATCCGCTTCTGGAGATTATACGGTTTATGCCGAGGATGAGTTGGGCAACCAAGTGGTCCAAAAGATTCCCATTACCAACATTGATAAAGCTGCTCCGATGATTGCCGAAGTGGAGGATGGAAAAATATGCAGTGCGTTACATAATGGAATTACCTGGACGGATGATCATCCAACAAGCGCAACACTGAACGACTCCCCTTATGCAATGAAAACACCCATTTTGAATGATGGTGTCTACAAGCTGATCGTCACCGATGCGGCTGGAAACTCCACAGAGGTCAATTTTACGGTGGATGCGACTCCGCCAAGCATTAATAACGTAGTGTTGAGTCCGACCTCACCCACCCGTGACCAAGTCAAGGTGAGCGGAACAGCTGAGGGAGGTACCGGAACGAAACTGGTAGAAATCAAATGGGAAGCCGAACAGAAAAATGCCGAGTACTTTACTGATGGCAACGGTCAAAGCATCACGATCCCTGGAGGTTCCGCTTCATCCGTGAACTTTTCCTTTGATGCCTTGGAAAACGGCACCTACACCGTTTATGCCAAAGATGAGGCGGGCAATGTTGTGGTGAAAGATGATATTCAAATCAGCAACATTGACAAGACACCTCCTACGCTGACGGATGCGAAAGTGGAAGACGGCAAGCCGGATACTGTAAAACTGACCTTTAGCGAAAACGTAAAGCTCACAGATACGAAAGGTTTTACCGTTAAAGCGGGAGTCAATACGATAGACATCAAGTCCGTATCCGGCAGCGGAACGAGTGAACTCATCTTGATGCTCAACGGTTCCGTGAAATATGGACAAACTATCGTCTTATCTTACGATGTTGCAGAAGGTAACGTAACAGACCATGTGGAAAATAAGCTGGCCGGTTTTTCGGATTACTCGGTTGGCAATGAAGTAAAGGATGAAAATCCGCCAACGATTGATCTGACGAAATCGGCGATTGATCTTGTCAAGAAGGGTGTAACCGTTACTGCGGAGTTGGATGGCACCGGATCAGACATAGTCACGAAGAAGTACGCCAAAGGGAAATGGACGGACGCCGCCTCCTTCCCTAAAGATAGTGCAACCGACTTACCGGCAGAACACCAATTTCTCGTAACGGAAAACGGTTATTATACCGTGTATGCTAAAGATCAGGCGGGAAATGAAGCGGTAAAATCGATCCTTGTCATCGTCAAAGGGAACGTGAATCAGGATTTCGATGAAATTACAGGGAAAGATGCCATAAATGTACTCGACCTCGATCTTGCCGGTAATTATGTAGTGGGTAACCAGTCACCTACATCGATGCAGCATTTTATCGCTGACATGAACAATGACGATGAACTGAATGTATTGGACTGGGTTGCGATTGCGCTTGAATCTTTCAAGGATTATGACCAATAAAACGAATAGGAAGAAGGGAAGGGAGAGCGTGAAAGGAAATGTATTTTTGGGCAGCAAGCTGCCCTTTTTTCTCATTATTATCAGCTTGCTTTGGGGAACTGCGACGAGCTTCGCGGAAGGGGAGGCGAGCATAGAACTTAGCTCGGTATCGGCTAAAAAAGGAGAAACCGTAATCGTCCCCGTCACATTGACCAGCTCGGGAAATATCCGCGGCCTGCAATTTGATCTCGAGTATGACCAGACGCAGCTGAACTTTTCTGATGTCAGCCCCGGTTTATTAACGTCATCATTTTTGGTAGAAAGCAATCCGCGAATCCCCCGCGTGCTGATTACAAGCTTGGAGTCGAATATCCCTTCCGGCACAGGAACGATTGCGGTTCTTACCTTTACCGTTAATAGCGGAGCTACGTCGGCAAAGGTAGATGTTCAGTTTACCCATATGGTAGCATCGTCCGGCGAAAGCGGGGTAGAAGTCGCTCTCACGGCAGCGAAACAAGGGGAAGTCACGATTTCCGATGCGGCAAATAACAACAGCAATAACCAAAATCCAAGCTCCGGTACCGGCACGACTCCATCCAACCCATCTAGCGGTACAAGCGGAACGACGGTTGGAGGCGGAGGTGGAGGCGGCGCTCCATCGACTCAACAACCCGTAACGCCACCGGTATTGTCAACCTCTATAGGCACGGAGGCGGAGCAAGTTTTCCATAGTGTGTTGAATGGTCACTCGAGTAACCTGAATCCGGCTCAAGCGATTCGGCAAGAAAACCAATTAAAGCAAAACGGCCGGGTGATTTTGCTGACGGCTTCCAAAGCTGCGCTGCCTGATCAACAGCTGCCCGTAAATGAAGGTGTGTTGACGGCAACGATGGGTGAAGGAACCGTTCAATCCGCTTGGAATAAAATGAATCTAAAGAGAACCGAGTTGCAGGCTGCTCTGCAAAATAAGGGTATAGATCTAAATCTGAATCGTTCGCTAATTTTTCAGATTCCACAAACGAAAATCAGGGACAGAATGGAATTGCGTATTCCTTCCGCAACACAAAAGGCGCTTCAAGCAAATCAGGTTGATCATGTTTTGGTCGAATTCGCCAACCAATGGACCGTTTCTATTCCTGCCACATCCATGGCAGCTGCACAGAAGGAAGAGGTGGTACTTACTCTTCAAAAAGTGAACGTAAAAAAACCGGATGGCAAAGTGGACATCCCTGTTTATGAGGTGACAGCTGCTCATCCTGTACAAGTTCAACTGGATGTGTCTTCACTCATGACAAACGGCGCAGATTTGGAAAAGCTGACAGCTTATCAATGGAAGCAAAACAAGTGGGTGCCGATCGGCGGAAAAGTACAAACAGCGGATAAGCAGTTCCGGTTTACGGTTGCGTCCGGTGAACCCTTCACGGTTCAGGAATCTGCTTTATCCTATCAGGATTTAGCTTCCGTACGCTCATGGGCGCAAAAGCCGATTGAGGTAATGGCCGGACACGGGTTTATTGATGGACGAAACGATAAGCAATTTGATCCGATGACTCCGATTTCCCGTGCAGAATACGTCCAACTGATTGTTCGTACACTTGGATTGGACGTAGAACACGCTGAAGTTGGTTTTAAGGATGTAGATGCTTCACACCCTTACTTTAAAGAAGTTAATATCGCTGGAAAACTGGGAATCGTTGCGGGTGTAGGCGAGGGTCAGTTCCTGCCGAATAAACCCATTACCCGAGAAGAGATGGCGGCCATCATTTCGCGTACGCTTGACGCATCCGTCAAAAACAAACTTAAAAAATCTTCTGGATCTTCTTTAAGCCGATTTAAGGATCAATCCAACATCTCTACCTGGGCAAAGGATTCTGTTGACAACTGTGTTCAATTGGAATGGATCAAGGGGATGAAGGCCGATGAATTCAAGCCCAAAGATACTGCTACACGCGCTCAAGCAACCGTAATGATGTATCAACTGTGGAGCCAGCCATAATGAATGATTCAAAAGGAACAGGAAAGAGGAATGGACGATGAACGATTTACAGCATAGAGTCCAGATGAACAAGGTTTTATTGCATGATCGAGAGAGGAATAAACAGGCCGAGATGAACCCGTTTCGATCAGTGCAGCGTTTGTTCATGCTGATATTGGCCTTCTGTCTTCTTGTCCAGCCATTTTCTTATGGGATGTCGGTTTTAGCCTCAGAGGCATCCCTCCTGGAAATCGGACAAGCCACTGCATTAAGAGGGGAAAAGGTGTCGATTCCGGTTGACCTACAAAGTGACGGACGCGTAAGGGGCCTTCAGTTTCAACTTACCTATAACAAGGACCTGTTGACGCTCGTGGGTATTCGTAAAGGAGAACAGGTGCCTCCATCAGTGATGATGTTTGATAATCTAACCGACGGAAAAGTGCTTCTCGCAGATGTGGGAAATGCCTTTCCTGAGGGGCGCTTGACCCTTGTTTGGCTTGATTATGAGGTTCAAGCCTTTTCCCAGCATACCCGTTCCGAAATCAAAATATCCAGCCCGATCATTGCCGATGGCAGGGCCGCTAATTTGAGTCATGAATTTACCTTTATAGACGGCTTGATCACGGTAACAGAGCAGGAGCGTCCTATCATTACCGGTGTTACGGATGACGCAAAATACGTGCAACAGGTAACTCCAAATGTACAAAAGCCGGATGATGTAGCAAGCGTAACCTTAACAAAAGACGGAAACCCGGTTCCCGGTTATACATTGGGAACGCCGTTGGCTGAACCGGGAGCCTATGTATTGACCGTAATCGATAAAAATGGAAGGCAAGCCATTGTTGAATTTACCATCCTCCAATCGGTTACCCTTACGGGAATCAGCCTGGATCTGTATCAATACAAGATGGAAGAAGGCGGGTCCCAACGGGTGTTGGTGACAGCCCGTTATTCCAATGGAGATACACAGAAGCTTTCTACCGAAGCTTCCTACCAAGTCGGAAATTCTACCATCGCGTCGATCAATCCGGATGGCCTCATCACCGGACAGATGGCCGGCAATACGCATCTTGTAGTCAGCTATGGAGGCTTTAAGGCCCATGCCAGTATCGAAGTATCCAAAGCCTTAGCTTCCGAGGCAAAATTGAGTAGCCTGGTGAACAGTGATGGAACGCTTAACCCCACATTTTTGCCGGAAAAATCTAATTATAAGGCAACGGTTTCCAGTGAGGTAAGAGCGATCACGGTGACGGCAACAACGCAAGATTCCGCTTCCATAATGACCATAAATGGCGCTCCTGTTAATAGCGGCACGCCATATAATATGCCGCTCGAGGAAGGAATCAATGTGTTGAAGATTATCGTGACAGCTCCGGATGGACAGACTTCTTGTACTTACACGCTGGAAGTGAAGAAAATCACCCAAGATTTTGAAAACACGCGCATCGATTTGCCGGAAGATAACAGTCTGCTCATCGATCCTCGACCTGTAATTACCGGGTTCTCCGAAACCGATAGTATGGTGGAAGTGTTGATCTGGAGGAAATCCGATGACATGCTGGTTACATCCGGCAAGGTGATGGCAACATTAAATGGGCAATGGTCTTTTTCACCTTCTATTGATTTGCCCGACGGTTCATATAAAATTCGGGCGATTGCTCGGGATACCTTTGGCAACCAGAAGGAGTCCAATGAACGTACGATCACCGTGGATACTTCAACGATCCTAACGTTAAGTACCGATCCTTCTGCGGTGGTGGCGGACGGGAAATCAACAGTCAACATCAAAGCAACCTACCGCAATGCAGATCAGACACCCATCCGTGGTGCTGCTGTAACCTTTAGCGTGTACAGGGCTCAGTTGGTTCAAGAGGCCATTACGGATGAAAACGGGGAAGCCTCCATTACCCTAACAGCTCCTGAACTGGAAGGGGTCGATCCGAAACAGGAAACGATCCAGGCAGTGGTCAAAGATGATCAGGGCCATGAAAAGGTTTCGATGATTACTTTATCTTATTTACCCGCTTCCGTAGAAGGGATTGTCAAGGATTACTCAATAAGCCCTGCGGAAACGGTGGTCAATGCTTCTGTTCGTCTGGAAGAAGATTTTAACGGAGATGGGTTGATTGACTTTACCGCATCCACGTCTACGGACGGCAATGGCCATTACAAAATCTATGTCCCGAAGGGAAATTGGACGTATCACCCGATTATTTCCTTTAATAAAAAAGTAGAAGGCAGTACGGAAGCGATTCCGGTGGAATTTAAGCAAACGGCCCCTGTCGGAGAATTGGAATCTAGAGGACAGGAGTTTAAGTCGAACAAAAATCTCAGCGGAATGCTGCTTATGACCGATAAAAAGGATGGTAAGGCTAAACCCGTACAGGAAGTCCTTAAGGGAGGACAACAGCTGGAAACCCGCCTTGTCAATGACTCTGGGGATACTGTGGGCAAACTGACACTTGATGAGAACGGGCGCTATCAGGTGGAGGATATTGCCCCCGGAAAATATGAAGTAATTTTTGAAGTGAAATCGCCTACGGGAGAAAAACTGGCCGGACAATCAGCGAGCTTTACGATTGAGGAGGACGGGGAGTTAGGCGTCCAATTTTCCCTGATTGACCCTTATGGAATCGTTTCGGACAAGAAAACAGGAAACCCGATCCAAGGCGTCAAAGTATCCTTGTATTGGGCAGATACCGATCTCAATCGGCAAGTCGGTCGCGTGCCTGACACACTTGTTCCCTTACCCGAACTCCCTGATTTTCCGCCAAACCAAAACAAAGTCCCTCAATGGACAAACGCGGAAGGCGAATATGCCTGGATGGTTTTCCCGGATGGCGACTATTATCTGATTGCTGAGAAAAATGACTACGAAACCTTCGATAGCCGCAAAGACCCAAGAAACGAGCAGCAGGGGGCAACCAGTTATATTCGCGAGGGAATCATTCATGTCGGTGAAAGCATCGTAAAATATGACTTGAGCATGCAACCGATCTCTCGTTCGGGAGGAGGATCCGGTTCATCCGACGATGATTCACCCATCATTCAACCGCTACCTGCCGAACAACTTACTGTTGAACCGACTCCCACTCTAGAAACCAAGGAGGAACCCTATGTAAGCGGGTATGGGGATCGGACGTTCAGACCGGAAAACGCCTTGACCCGCGCGGAAATGGCCGCGATTCTCTCCCGAATCGTGACCGGAGAAACCATAACGCTTGAGCACGCTCCGTATCCGGATGTGCCTTTAGAACACTGGGCTGCGAAAGCGATTGGAAAAGTCCAAAGGTTGAATTTAATGGTTGGTTATCCAGATGGTCATTTCCAGCCAACGCGTCAGATCACCCGTGCGGAGATGGCTGCTGTTGCAGTCAACCTGCGCAAATGGGAGAGGACGAACACCAACAAGTTGGTGTTCCCGGATACATTGGAGCATTGGGCTAATGAAACGATTCATGCAGTCAAACAAGCGGGTCTCATGACTGGCTACCCGGATGGACGATTTCGCCCGAACCGCGATCTGACACGGGGAGAAGCCGTAGTGGTCTTTAATAAACTGTTAGGTCGAACACTCAAGAATAAGCCGATTGACCCCACTTTTGTGGATGTGGGGAACGCTCATTGGGCCTTTGAAGAGATTGAAGCGGCTGCAACTAGAAATGTGATTCAGACGTTTATTCCGTAATAAGAGGGGCTTCCGGTAGATACCGGGGGCCTTTTATTATAGTATGAGAAAGTATAAGTTTTGGGGGTACCCTTTTGTTCTATAGATAAGTTCGATACCACTTCGGGTATTTATGTGCCAGAAGGTAAGGAATTGATCATTAACGATTTTTTTCGATCATAACAGATATTTTTTGATTATAACGGATTTTATTTGATCATAAGTGGATAATTCTCGCTCATATGTTTTCTCTTAGAGGTTTTAAAGATGGATTTTTCAACTATGATAAACTGATTTTCACTTTTGTTTTACAGGATGCCCCAAGGGGAACGGCATCATTTTAAACAAATGGATGCAACCGACAAAAATAGGCTGAATTCTCAGTGTTTTTTTAAAAAATTTAGTGCCTTCCTTCTCGACACTAAGAGTGGTTCGAAACTCTAAGCCATAAATGGCGAGGAACCCACAGTACAATCAGCAAATTTTGTTGAAATCCTTGGGATAGAATACAAAATCTCGGACATACACCAATAAAAGGACCCGGTGTGCTCGGAGGCCTCTGAAAAAGTCCACTTTTTATAAATTGAAAGATGATAATAGAAAAACGAGCCTCTAGAATCGTTTCTAAGGCTCTTTTTTCGTATAGGGAGACATTTTTACACCCTAAAAAAGCTCATTTTTCGAAAAGGACTACTTTTTCAGCGGCCTCTGTGCTCTTCACCGGGTTTTTCTTAACATACAAGAATTTATATGTTTGAGGGGTACAGGGGGTACTCCTTTTTAATTGGTGAGGGGTACACGGAAAATAGAACAATCATGATCCAAGTAGTAGAATATACATAACCAAGCGAATGAAAGGGCTGAGCCGTGATGACGGAAAAAAGCTGGTTCGCTTTGATTGGGCGATGAAATATATCTTCCGCAAGAAAGCTAATTTTGATGTGCTGGAAGCGTTTCTTTCCAATTTGCTGAAGGAAACGATCACGGTGGAAAATATAATCGAAAGCGAAAGCAACCGGGAAGCGGAACAGCGGAAATTCAACCGGGTGGATTTGAAATTCACCGATTCGCAAGGGCGGCAGATCATCATTGAAATCCAGAACCAACGAGAGGCCGACTATTTGCAACGGCTTTTGTGGGGGACATCAAGCGTGGTTTTTGAAAGCCTGGAGCTTGGAAGGGGATACAAAGAAGTAGTGAAAGTGATCTCCATCAGCATCTTGTACCACACCATGCGGGTGGATGAAAAAGAAAATACCGATTTTATATACCATGGATGAAGATGAACGAAGCGGAAAGACGAGCGGAAGAAAAGAGGGCAATTGCAAGAAATCTATTGGATATCCTGGATGACGAAACGATATCCGAGAAGACGGGTTTGTCTGTTGAAGAGGTAAGGCAACTTAGGTTTCTATAGCGTTACTAGCGTTAATCAATGCTTGGAGGAAGGAGGCTACCGATTTTGCTTATCCCCGTTTTTTGCGATTTATTGAGTATAAGAAAGCAAATTGGTAGTATTCTCCTTAACATTAATCAAGCAGCTAAGTTTCTTTTCCAAGATTTTTGGGAAATTAACATTAAGGTGGCAATGACTTTATTTTTGATTGGTATATTTGGCATTGTTTTGCTTTATACCCTGAATTATTCGATTAAAATTAACTGTATACAACCATCGAGTTAATATAGTATAATCCTACCAGAATACTATGAATTAAGGGAGCAAAAAAAATGAGTGCCGGCATATTGTTAATGGGACTAATGATCGGGTTTTTGGTAGGTTTAACAGGGGTAGGAGGAGCTGCATTATTAACTCCAATATTAATTCTCTCAGGGGTTAATCCCTCAATTGCAGTAGGCACAGATCTTCTTTATAATTCGGTAACAAAATTATTTGGATCTATTCAGCATTGGAGACAAAGAACAATCAATATTGAATTGATGAAGTATCTGGCAATAGGAAGCCTTCCAAGTGCAATTTGTGCCGTCGGTTTGCTTCATCTATTTGATTCGTTTTTTCACAATCAAGAGCAATTAATTAAGCATGCATTAGGATATGTTTTGATTCTTGTTGCGTTAGCGACACTAATTAAAACTTTTATGAAGAAAAAACTTGAATTTAACCGTATCCAAATGAAGCCCTTGCATGAAAAACGCGGTTTGACAATCACAATTGGTGCTGTATTAGGATTTATAGTTGGTTTGACCTCAATTGGTTCAGGAACATTGTTTGCTTTGGCCATGCTCTATCTATATAGATTAACTTCATCAGAGTTAGTCGGTACCGATATAGCTCATGCTTTCCTTTTAGTATCGGTAGCCGGAATATTGCATGCAGGGTTTGGAAATGTTGATTATTTACTAACAGCTAATCTCCTGATGGGGTCAATTCCAGGGGTTATTGCAGGCAGTACGTTATCTGCAAAAGTTCCAGCCAAACCGTTACGGACCGTAATGGCCATGATTATTCTCATTAGTGGGTTTAAACTTATTTAAGATAAGCGAATAAACTTTTTAGAGACGCCTGTTTATTTCAAGGCGTTTTTTTCATAATTTTTCAACGGGGATTGAACAAAAGAAAAAAGCAGGTAAACTCCCTGCTTATTTCTTCTCCACGCTAATATGCCGAAAAGAGCTGAAATCAAACAATCCTAAATCGGTCAGCTTAAGCTGTGGAATCACGGGCAGTGCCAAAAAGGACAGGGTCACGAAAGGGTTGAAGGTCGTTGAGATTCCGATTTCTCGAACAGCCTGATTCAAAGCCCTAAGCTCATCATACAATTCTTGATGAGGGCGATCAGACATTAAACCTGAGATAGGAAGCCGAATGGAGGCTAATACTTTCCCCTCACTGATGACAGCAACTCCTCCTTGGATCTGTTCTATGTGCTGGATGGCAACCAACATATCTTGATCATTCTCTCCGACTACAATCAAGTTATGAGAATCGTGAGCAACGGTAGAGGCAAGGGCTCCTTTTTTCATACCGAATCCTTTCACTATCCCAAGACCGATGTTTCCGGTTGCGCGGTGCCTTTCCATTACGGCTAATTTCATCTGATCGCGATAAATGGAAGGAACAAAACAACCTTTCTCAAGTCTCACCTCTTCTACCAAATGATGAGTGACCAAGCTATTCGGAATAATGCCAATAACATTGCAACTGCTTGATTGAAGAGGAATGGCTAATTGTTCTTCTGTGATGGAGGGAAGATGGATGCTTTTGGTCAAAGCAGATGGGGGAGGAGTATGTCGACCTTCTTCTAATAGCTTCCCGTTCTCAACCAGTAGTTTGCCTTTTTTATAAACCTGGTGAATGGATACCTCCTCCAGATTATCAAGCAAGAGCAAGTCGGCCTGGTAACCGGGAGCTATAGCTCCTATATGCTTAAGCCCAAAGCATTCTGCCGCATTCAAAGTGGCCATCTGAATGGCTGTGATTGCTGGAATTCCGAAACGGATGGCTTCTTTAACGTTGTAATCAATACTTCCTTCATCCAACAGGTCATCAAGATGCTTATCATCTGTAACGAAAAGACATCTCCGGGCATTTTGTGGGGTAACGGCGGGAAGCAAGGCATGAAGATCTCTGGCCACCGAACCTTGCCTAATCATCAGATATATGCCGAGATCAAGGCGATCTCTGGCCCCTGCTTCATTAACGCATTCATGATCTGTCCCTATTCCGGCCGTCATGTAAATATTTAAACTTTCGCGATCGATGCCCGCCGCATGACCGTCAATACAGCGATTGGCAGCATGAGCAGACTCCAGCTTTTTTACCATACCATCACTAGCCGATGCTACGGAGGGGAAGTCCATCACTTCCCCCAACCCTAAAACCTGGGGATGCTGGTAAAAGGGAGCTAGATCTTCCGCTTCTAGTCTAGCCCCTGTATTCTCAAATGGAGTAGCTGGAACACAGGAAGGAAGCATGTAATAGACATCAAGGGAGAGCGATTGGGAAGCATCGATCATATACTGTATCCCTTGGCTTCCACTCACGTTGGCAATTTCATGCGGGTCTGCAATGATGGTGGTTACGCCGTGTGGCAGGACCAATCGTGAAAACTCAGCAGGGGTAACCATGGCAGATTCAATATGGACATGACCATCGATAAAGCCGGGTACAATGTACCTCCCTTCCGCGTCAACGATGTTTTTTCCTTTATAAGAACCGATCCCCACAATGTTTTCATCGGCGATGGCAATATCTCCTTTCATCAATTCTCCCGTAAATACATTCACAATAACCCCGTTTCGAATAACCAAATCTGCCGGCTCCTTTTTACTGGATACGAGAATTCTTTTCTGGAGTTTACTTGTCATGCCCTGCCCTCCCTGCCTATAAGAAAGCTACTGGCGCAGCTTTATGCGTATAACACTTGACTGATAAGTGTAAATAAAAGAGTCTCCTGGGGAGACTCTTAGGATATACTGTTTAACCGTGATAAATGAAATTGATGATAAAAGCGGCACTAATGAAATAGACGATCCATTTGACTTCCTTGCTACGCCCAGTCAGCACTTTTAATAAAGTATATGAGATGAAGCCAAATGCCAGACCTTCTGCAATGCTAAAGGTTAGCGGCATCATGATCATGGTCAGGAAGGCGGGAATCACATCAGTAAAATCATCAAAACGGATATGGATAATTTCATTCAGCATCAGAGCCCCAACCAGTACCAGGATGGGCGCAGTGGCTACGGAAGGAATCAAGGTGACCAAGGGAGTAAAGAAGAGAGCGAGTAAAAATAACCCGGCAACGACCAAGGCTTTAAGACCTGTACGACCTCCTTCGGCAATCCCTGTTGCATTCTCAATATAAGCGTTCATCGCAGTGGAGCCCATAGCTGCACTGCACATGGTAGCGAAGGCATCAGCCGTTAAAGCACGGTTTAGATTATGGATTTCTCCTTTTTCGTCCATTAGGCCTGCTTTTTTGCTTAATCCAATCAGAGTAGCGAGATTATCAAATAATTCCACAATCGTAAAGGAAAAGATAACGGATAATATTCCATAGCCGATAGCTGCTTTAACATCCATCTGCATAAAGGTTTCGGATAAACTGGGAAGAGAAAAGGAAATGATATCGCCAACGCCTTTGGGAGTTTGGGCCACCCCGGCCATCATCGCTAAAGCGGTGATGACGAGAATGCTAATAACAAGGGCTCCTTTAATTTTACGAGCCATTAAGATAGAAGCCAAGATCAAGCCGGCTATAGCTAAGAGGGGGCCAGGGGTGGTCATTTGGCCGAGAGCAACAAAGGTGGCATCACTCTGGACGATAATGCCCGCATTTTTCAAACCGATGAAAGCGATGAATAATCCAATCCCGACACCAATAGCGGATCGAAGTACTTCGGGTACCCCATCGACTAGCATTTTTCGGATACCGGTCAGAGTGAGGATGAGAAACACGACACCCGAAATAAAGACGGCTCCTAATGCGGTCTGCCAAGCCAAACCTTGCCCCAAAACGACGGTATAGGTAAAAAATGCATTGAGTCCCATACCAGGAGCGACGGCAATGGGCATATTGGCCCAGAGTGCAAAAAGGACCGTAGCAATCACACTGGCCCAGATGGTGGCAGCAATAGCTGCTTCTTTCGGGATACCAGCATCTGAAAGAATCATAGGGTTGACGAAAATAATGTAACTCATCGTCATGAACGTCGTGATTCCCGCGATAACCTCAGTTCTAACGTTGGTTTGTCGTGCCGTTAACTGAAAGATGCGGTCCAGCCATTGCGGATTAGTTGAGGGCTGTCCTGTTTTGTTCCCCTTGTCCTTTTCAAGCTGTGGATGAAGATCCATGATCCAATCTCCTTTCGCTTTTAAATATGAAATTTTAAGTCAAACGCTTTCGAAAATATGCATTTTCGTTCATAATGAATAGTAATGCTCACCTCCGGGACTAAAAAGGGTCAGATTATATCTAAAAATTTAGATATTCATATTATATAAAGACAAGGTAGGGGATATACCAATGGAAAATCACGATGGGAAAGCTACTCATGTTCAAGGAGAAGTGGAAACGATATGTAGTTTCTGTGGAACCGGCTGCGGATTAACCGTTCAACTTGAGGATGGGAAGATCACGAAGGTTCGCGGCAGTCAGAGCAATCCATCCAGTCATGGAGAGACCTGTGTGAAAGGAGCATTGGGCTGGGGATATGTATATAGCGATAGGCGTTTGACTCAGCCATTGATCCGCAAGAATGGTGTTTTGGAACCAAGCAGTTGGGATGAAGCATTGGATTTGATTGCTCAGAAGTTTGGCGGTATCAGATCTCAGTATGGTCCGGATGCCTTTGGATGCTTTAGCTCCTCACGGTCTAGCAATGAGTTGAATTATCTTGCTGCCAAATTTATGCGTACCGTCATAGGGACCAATAACATTGACAGCTGTAACCGAACCTGACACGCCCCAAGCGTCACCGGTCTGGTGACGGTATTCGGTATGGGTGCAGCAACAGGATCTTATGATGAAATGGAGCAGGCAGATGTCATTATTGCTTGGGGCAGCAATACCCAGGAATGTCATCCTATTATTTTTAATCATATTAGGCGAGGCATCAAGAATGGGGCTAAGATGATCGTCATAGACCCAAGGAAAATTGATCAAACCAAATTGGCGGAAAAGTGGTTGCCTGTTCGTGTCGGAACGGATATTGCCTTAGCGAATGCAATGGGTTATGTCATCATTGAAGAAGGTCTGTACAATGAGGAATTTGTCCGTCGAGCTACTGCTGATTTTGAAGCTTACAAGAAGCATGTTCAAGCCTATCCGCCGATTGTGGCTGAAAAAATCACGGGGGTTCCTGCTGAGGATATTCGAGAAGTGGCCAGAATGTATGCGAAGGCCGATAAGGCCATCATTAACTGGACGCTTGGCATAACGGAGCATCACAATGGAACCGAGAATGTTTTCGCCATCATCAACTTGGCCTTGCTGACGGGTCATATTGGAAAATATGGCTCGGCGTTGAATCCTCTGCGAGGACAAAACAATGTGCAAGGCGGAGGAGATATGGGGGCTCTTCCTAATCGCTTAGCGGGAGGATGGAGTTACAACGATCCTGAGGGTAGAAAGCTTTATGAACAGGTATGGGGTACCCCTGTCCCTGAAAAAATCGGTAAACATCAAACCGCCATGCTGGATGCCATGGAAACGAAAGAGATCAAGGCCCTCTATGTCATTGGTGAAAATCCTGTCCAGTCCGATGCAGATAGCCATCATATTCAGAAGCTGTTTGAGGGTTTAGAATTCTTGGTTGTCCAGGATATCCTGCTAACCAAAACCGCTCAGTTAGCCGATGTGGTTCTGCCAGCTGCAGGCTGGGCTGAGAACGACGGTACCGTGATCAATTCAGAGCGCCGAATCCAGCGTATGCGACCTGCGATAAAGCCACCGGGGTCAGCCCGTCAAGACCATTTGATCGTTCAAGATATGGCCAATCGGATGGGTGCCGGGTGGAACTATACCCTGGCAGAAGAAATTTGGGAGGAAATTCGCTTAGTGGCTCCAAATTTTGCCGGTGTTACTTATAGTCGTCTGGACAACGAAGGTGGCCTTCAGTGGCCTTGTCCACAGGAGTCTCATCCGGGAACGGAATTTCTTCATGAACGTTTATGGGCTGAAGAGGTGGGGATGAAAGCCACATTCCATCCAACTAACTACCGACCGCCTGTAGAAATGCCTGATGAGCAATATCCATTCCAGTTGACGACAGGTAGACGACTATCGTTTTATAATACAGGCGTTCAAACGCAAAACTATCAAAAGATGAAAGATGCGGAGGAATTCCTGGAAATTTGCCAAGAGGACGCTGCGAAGCTTGGATTAAGCGACGGGGATACCGTTCGAGTGGAATCCAGGCGGGGAATGGTGACAACAAAAGTGAAAATTAGTAAGAAGGTCTCTTCAGGTCTTGTTTTTATGACGTTCCACTTCCCTGATCAGGCTAATACGAATCAGTTGACGATCAGTGCAACCGATCCGTTAGCCGGAACGGCGGAATTTAAAGCTTGTGCCGTTAGAATTGAGCCGATTTTATCAGCCTTATAAGAGAAATGGTGGTCCTTGGTGAAATAGCCAAGGACTTCTTTTTTGCCTTTTATACGCATTCGGCTACGCAAGTTGCTTTCTTATCATGTTTCGTTTAATAATTTAAATGTTTTAAATATTATTGACAATTAGTCAACCATTCTCTAAACTAAGATCAAATAGGCACATCACCCTCTAAAGCTGTCGGAAAGAAGAAGAGTTGCACTCGTATAACCTCAACAATAGGGGTTGGGGGTCTCTACTGGAAACCGTAAATTTCCTAGCTACGAGAAAAATCCACCTTATGTGGTTTTTTCTCGTAGCTAGGAATTTTTATTTTTGAATCAGGGAAGGGGAGAATGAATTGAAACCGTTCAAATTTACGGTGAATGATCAGACGGTTTCGGTCACCACTTTTCCATCCAAGCCGCTCTTAGACGTGTTGCGTGAAGATCTGGGCTTGATGGGCAGTAAAGAATGCTGTGGAAAAGGGGAGTGTGGAAGTTGCTCGGTCATTTTAAACGGTGAAGTCGTATGTTCTTGTCTCATCTTAGTCGGTCAAATGGATGGTGAAGCCATCACGACTGTGGAGGGCATCGGGGGTCCTGAGCATTTAGACCCGGTTCAAGAGGCGTTTTTGGAATGTGGGGCAACCCAATGCGGGTACTGTACACCAGGAATCATTGTAGCTGCGCGTTCATATTTGAATCGTATTTCCTATATACCGAGCGATGAAGAAATAAAAGATGCGCTTGCTGGCAATCTTTGCCGGTGTACAGGATATTCCAAGATCATTCAAGCGGTCGCGAAAGCGGCAGAAAAGCAAATGGCGTAAGGGGGGAAAGAATGAATATCTTCCGAACTTTACTGCATGAACTGGAGAATGGAAGAGAAATTAGTTTAGGGACCGTCGTGGGAGGAGAACAGGAGGAATGGATAGGATCGCATGTGCTTTATAACTGCAAGGGTGGTACTGTTTTCACGGATGGGCCAGATAAATCCATTTTCACCCCTATTCCTGAGAAGAAAGTTGGCATTTGGCAGATGGAGCAAAGGGGAAAGCGAATAGAGTGGATGATCGAACCTTTTACACCTCCCCCAACTCTCATTATCTTTGGAAGTGGTCATATTGCAGGATATCTTGCCACGATGGCACGGTTTCTCTCTTTCCGGGTCTTAATCGTGGATGATCGTCCGGAGTATGCCAATCCACAAAAATTTACTCAAGCGGATGAAATTCACTGTGGACCCTTTCCAGACATTATTGAGCAGATTCCTTTCCATTCTCAATGCTATGCCGTGATTGTAACAAGAGGTCACAGAACAGATGCTGTCTGTTTAGCAAATCTATTGGCGAGACCCATCCCTTATATCGGTATGGTCGGAAGCGAACGCAAGATCCGATTTATCTTCAAGCTTCTGGAAGAGCAGGGATTAGATCCCCGGAAACAGGCTAATCTTTTTTCACCGGTTGGTCTTGACTTTCATTCGGAGACACCCCAAGAGATTGCCTTCTCAATTCTCGCTGAAATTCAACAATACCGCAGTGGAGGAACAGGGAGGCCGTTGTCTTCTCTTGATCAAACAGATAAAGTTCATCCTTACGATGAAAAGCGAATGAGACAGGATATCGAGTTGTTTTCTGTGATGGCAAACGCCATGGAAGAGGGGAAGAAATTTGCTTCTCTGATGATTATTCACACTTCAGGCCATGTTCCTCGCGGAGTTGGCAGCCGCGCTATAGTATGGGAAGATGGGAGGATTTATCGAACCGTTGGGGGCGGAAGAAGAGAGAATGAAATGATGGAGATCGCTTTGGAATGCCTGAAGTCCGGGACAACCCATCGAGAGGAAGTCCATTTCAGCGGTGCTTACCATGATGTTCAGCCGGTGTGTGGAGGACGATATTCTATCTTTATTCAGCCGTTTGGATGCTCTCTTCCTATCTCCGCTTCCGGGTGATGGGGATGTTTGTTGCGATTCTTCTTGCCGCAGGTCGATCATCCCGCATGGGGCAGCCTAAGGGGCTCTTAGATTGGAACAGCCAGCCTCTTATCGCCCATCAAGTAGACCAGATCAACCGATCTCGAATTTCTCAGCTCATTATTGTTCTTGGCCATCAGTCTGAACAATATGAACCATGGATTGACTTTGGAGATTTACAAACCAAGATCGTTAGAAATGAAAACTGGGAGGAAGGAAAAAGCTCTTCGATCCGTAATGGCCTTTCCGTCATCGATGGACACTTCAAGGCCATTTTATTCGTGAATGTGGATCAACCCGTAACCGCTCCCATCATCAATTCTTTGCTGAATTCCACTGAGCAGACGGAAGCTTTGATTCATATCCCCGTATGTAATGGGAGAAGAGGCCACCCCATCCTGATTTCCAGTCAGTTGATGGCAGCTTTAACAAAACTTTCAGAGGAAACCCAAGGACTTAAAAGTATCATAAGGGACCATGCTGACCAAGTGGCTGATGTGAGGATCGATGATCCTTCTATCCTCTTTAATTTCAATACGACTCAGGATTATCTAGGGAGGAAAACCGATTGAGAATCTCCGGAATCGATATGATTTCTCCAAAAACAACTCAGGAATGTTTAGCTTTCCTTCAGGAGTCGGATCATGATATGCGTCTCATCGCCGGTGGAACGGATGCGGTGGTGCAGATGAAAGAAGGGAAAGGCCGACCGCAAACATGGGTCAATTTGAGCGGCTTGAAAGAATTGCGCTATATTAAGGATGAGGGAGAAGAGATCCATATCGGAGCGATGAGCACCCATCAGGATATAGTGAAATCTCATCTGATTAGAAATAAAGCGCAAGCTCTAGCGGATGCATCCTGGGAGGTAGGTGCTACCCAAATCCGGAATAGGGGCACGATCGGAGGGAATTTGGCCACGGCTTCTCCAGCTGGAGATACGATACCTGCTCTCTATGTTTTGGATGCTCTTGTCGTAGTGCAATCTTTGTCTGGAACAAGAATAATCGATATTGAGAATTTCTTTCTCGGACCTCGAAAAACGGCCCTTAAAAAAGACGAGTTGATTACCTCGATCATCATCAAGGCTCAACAACCCGACGAAATATCCATTTTTCAGAAACTGGGACCTCGGAAGGCTCAAGCAATTTCTATCGTCAATGTAGCCATAAAATTGAAAATGGGTGCAGGCTTGCGAGTGGGGGAAGGGGGGAAGATCGCTTTTGGCTCCGTTGCTCCGACCGTCATCCGAGCCAAAAAGTGTGAAGCGATGCTGGGCTTGGCCCCGTTAACCAATGAAATGATACAGGATATCGGGAAAGTAGCCTGGAAGGAAGTGGCCCCGATTTCTGATATCCGTGCTTCAGCAGCCTATCGTAAAGATATGGCTGGTGCTCTTTTGGAAAGAGGATTATATCGTCTGTTAAAGAGGTGGGAAAGCCATGAGTGATTTCCGTTGGGTAGGAAAACGGGTCGCGCGAAAGGATGGTCCAGAAAAAGTAACCGGTACGTTAAAATATATGACGGATTACCAATTTGACAATATGGTTTGGGGACGAGTTCTTCGTTCGAAGCATCCCTATGCCAGGATTAAAAGAATCGATACATCCCTAGCCAAAGTGTATCCAGGAGTCATCTGCGTTATAACCCATGAGGATATACCAGGCTTTAATGGATTTGGCATCGTCATTCCCGATCAGCCTGTTCTCTGCCATGATGTCGTGAGATGCTTAGGGGATGCGGTTGCCCTGGTTGCTGCAAAGACAGAGGAAATTGCCGAAGAGGCCTTGAGTCTGATTGATGTGGAATATGAGGAATTGACACCTGTAATCGATCCTGAGGAGGGAATTAAGGCTGGAGCCCCCCGCTTACACCCATCCGGCAATATCCATAGCCGGGTTCAGGTGAAAAATGGGAATGTGGAAAAAGCTTTTGCGGAAGCGGATGTCATTGTGGAGGAAACCTATTTTTCTCCCCGGCAAATGCATGCCTTCATTGAAACGGAGGGCGGCTGGGGAATGCTTGAACAGGATGGCTCTTTAACCATTCGCTGTCCGGGTCAATATGCTTTCCGGGACCGCTTGCAGATTGCCCGGGTGCTGGCATGGAATCCCAACCGGATCCATGTGATCTCCAATCCTATTGGCGGAGGCTTTGGAGGCAAGGACGAAATTACTGTACAGATTTATCTGGCTCTGTTAGCATTACATACTGGAGGCAGACCGGTGAAGATTCATTACAAACGGGAAGAGTCAGTTTTGGCTGGAATCAAGAGGCATCCCTTTAAAGTGATGATGAAAACAGCGGCGAAAAAAGATGGAACTCTCCTTGCCAATCAAGTAACCGCCTTTGCTGATACAGGGGCCTATGCTTCACTTGGCGGAGCCGTGATTAGTTTGGCCATTGAACATTCCTGTGGACCGTATTATATCCCGAATGTGGAATTGGACGGCTATTGTATTTATACCAACAACGGAATAGCGGGAGCTTTTCGTGGTTTTGGAGTCAATCAAACGTGCATGGCGATAGAAGGAAATATAGAACGGATTGCCGAAATAATAGGGATAGATCCGATTGAGATCCGTAAAAAGAATGTCTATCATCAAGGTGGGCTTTCCAGCATGGGACACCGGGTGACATCCAGTGTGGGAACAGAAAAGACTTTAGATGAAGCTAAAAAAAGCGAGCTGTGGAGAAATAGGGAGCGATATAAATCACAGCCAAGTGAACCTTGGAAAAAGCGGGGGATCGGTGTCGCGACTTCCTTCCACGGCATCGGAATGGGGACTGGTTTACCGGATTATGGAGCAGCTTCTATCGAACTTCTCCCCGGTGGCAGATTCTTAGTAGGAGTCTGTTCGGAAGATATCGGGCAAGGCAATGGAACGGTTTTTGCTATTGTAGCTGCAGAAGCCCTTCAGTGCGAGGTTGCTGATATTGATATCATACAAGGGGACACGAGCCGAACCTTGGATAGCGGAACTGTTTCTGCATCCAGGTCAACTTATGTCGGAGGGAATTCAGTCCTTGCCGCAGCACCATCCATGATTCAATTACTCAAACACACTGCAGCGGAGATTTTCCGGATTTCTGTAGAACATGTGGAGTGGCGGGAAGGAAAACTTTGGGCAAAGGAAAAAGTAGAAGGTAAAAACATTCTTACTTATGCTGAAATCTATCATTATTTATATGAATATCGAAAAGAAACAAAGGTCGAAGGGCATTTTATGGTTCCCAAGACGGGGAAGCAAATTGGGCAGAATGTCGGAATGCCTCATCAGCTCTATGGGTATCAAACCCATGTCGTTTTAGTAGAGGTAGACACTTTAACGGGGGAAACGGATGTTCTTCGTGTTGTTTCCATACCCGATTGTGGAAAGGTGATCAATTTGCAGGGACTCGAGGGGCAAGCGGAAGGCGGGGCAATGATGGGTATCGGATATACTTTATATGAAGATACCATCATTGAAAATGGGGTCAATAAGACGACGAACTTCACGAACTACATTCTGCCGACATTTAAGGAGACACCAGTAATTGAAACGATCCCTGTAGAGGAGCACGAAGAGACAGGACCGTATGGGGCAAAGGGGATCGGAGAAGTGGTCATGATTCCCATTATCCCTGCTATCATTCAAGCTATCTATGATGCAACAGGTGCAAGAATAACTCATCTTCCCGCTACGCCTGAGCGGGTATATAATGCCATGAAAGAGCAAGGGGTCATTTAATTTTACTGCAAGAGCGCTGTATACATGGTTTCGCCGCTTTTGGGGGACTATGTGTGCAGCGTTGTTTAGTTTCCAGAAGAGAATGAACAGTTAATTGAAAGTGAGAATATATAATGAGCAGATCCATCAAAATGACAAGGGAAGTGGAAGTATTGCAACCATCGACTGTTACAACTTGCAAGGTCATCCAGTACAACAAGAATGGTTGGAGTATGAAAGAAGACCAGGTTGTAACTGAGTATCCTGTTACGATTAAGATAAACGGCCAAGAATTCGCCACCATGGTTTGCACCCCAGAGTATGTGGAGGATTTAGTCATTGGTTTTTTAGCTTCCGAAGGGGTTATTTCCTCTTTTGAAGAAATAGAAGATCTTTGGAAACAGGATGATCAAGGAATTGTTCATGTAAAATGTAAAAACGTAAATGAATTCTACCAAAAGTTTCACAGTAAAAGATATCTCACTTCCTGCTGCGGTAAAAGCAGGCAAGGGTTTTATTTCTTCAATGATGTTCGAACCGCAAAAAAAATAAACCATGTCCATGTCTCTTTGTCCTTCCAAGACTGTTCTCGGCTCATGGAAGAGATGCAGCAAGTATCCACTACCTTTCAATCAACAGGGGGAGTGCATAATGCTTCGCTGTGCGATCAGAACGGTATACTCCTTTCACGAATGGACATTGGAAGACATAATGCGCTGGACAAAATATACGGTTATTGTTTAAAACATAAAATTTCCATGCAAGGCAAGGTTATCGTCTTCAGTGGTCGAATCTCCTCAGAGATTTTATTAAAGGTAGCCAAGCTTGGCTGTGAAATGGTGTTGTCAAAATCAGCTCCTACCGAGCTGGCCATTCAATTGGCAAACGAATTGGGAATAACGACGGTTGGATTTATTCGCGAAGATTCGCTTAATGTCTATACACATCCAAAACGAATAGCTGAATTGCAAGGGTAAATGGATCTGAAATTATACAGGAATTAGTTAATTTCGGGACTGTAAAGGAAAGTCTTTGCGGAGAGGGTGGCCGGATCGGGCCTTCTACCAGGTTTTGTACGAATGAATTACGGTGGATTTATGAATAAATCGTGTTTAGGTAAGAATATTTGACATCGAGGATAAGTTAAGGAATTGAGACGGCTATTTGTTAGAAACAACAAGAGGACGGATCCAACAGCCACTCCCAATAACATAGCAGCTGGTCCCCCTCTAAGGTTGTGTTTGAAAACTATTTCTCAAATTATGTTTTGGTTACATATGTTCCCGCAATAAGATCATGGATAGCCCTTCGATCTTCACGTAAACCTACCATAAAAGCGCTAACAATCAACCCGATCCCAAGCGTAAGAACATAAACCAGTCCACCAACCAAGTTTCTCATGAGCATGGTACCGATTCCTAATTTTTCTCTATTAATCTTAACGATTTGAACACCCATTAACTTCTTCCCAATGGTATAACCCATCCAAAACACAGGAACCAAAAGAGTATAAAAAAAAGAAATGGAATTAGCTAGCGCTTCTACCGAATGGTGCAGAAATAATAATGGAATCAATAATTAATGCAATAAAACGCACCCAGAAGCCTGCTGGTCTTACTGCCATTTGATTGGTATTCTCCATCATAAACCCCCTAATTTTTATTTTTACTTTCTTTTATCAATAAAATGATATCCTTATTCCCAGTTTTTTTTGCATGCATTAAAGCCGTCATTCCATCTGAGTCTTCTGCATTAATATCTGCACCCAACTCCAATAAAACTTTTACCGTTTCAATATCTTCTGATGAGATAGCATCCATTAATGGGACCCCACCGTAACTTTTAGCATGATTTGGATCTGCTCCAGCGTTAATTAAAGTCCTAATAGCCTCTATATTTCCTTGGGTTGTCGCCTTATTTAGAGCAGTTTCTTCATACAAATCTTGAATCATAGGATCGGCTCCGTTTTGAAGAAGAAGTTCCATCATTTTAATGTCGTTGTCTTGGGCTGCCCACATTAGCGCCGTCCAACCCTCTGTATCTTGCACATTAGGGTCTGCTCCAGCTGTAAGTTCAGCCTTAACCTTGTTGAGATCTCCTTCAGCAGTATCTTTAATTAGTTCGCTTTGTTGATTTTCATAAGGCAGATCACTCAATAACAGGGATGCAGCCTCCTTGATATCAGTAGCATATAAGCCTCCAACAAAAACCAGTGCGAACAAAGTAACGATTACGGTAGTTAAAACCCATACCATTTTAGATGATTTTTCAACTAACGATTCTTGTCCAAAAAATAACTGGATATGCTGAATTCGATGTGGTAATGGAGGGTGCGTAGACAATTTTTCCACTAACCAAACGAAAAAGCCTCTTTCGCTAGCGCTTTGATTTAAATATTCCGTCCTGTCCACTTTCCGGTATAAAGATTTCCCAACGGCAAGTATAGTAAGTCCTCTTATTGCGGCTTCCGTATTTTTGGTATAGAAAGCAGCCATTCGATCACAAGTATATTCGCATGCTCGTGAATAGGCTTCGCCAATGAATGGCACCCAATTGGCTGGTAGGATTACTATTTGTTTAGTAATATGTTTCCTCTTAATATGAGCTAACTCATGAGCAATGACATAGCATAGCTCCTCTTCGGCATCTGCATGAATTAAATCTACTATATCGGAAAACAGGACTACCATGTTTCGACCAAAAAAACGTGTGGCAAAGGCATTCAATATTCCGCTAGATTCCATTACATAAACATCAGGTATAGTAGCTAAACCCATTTCCTGACTTAATTGTTTGACCTTTTGATAAATCTCTGGGAGTTGTCTTTC
>JAKFCU010000083.1:0-9239 GCA_036676475.1 Brevibacillus sp. | reverse complement strand
CTGCCGCACTTGCAAAAATGAAAGCGAAGGAAGCTTCAACTGAAGCAGCCACTGAAAAGCCGATGACGGATGAGGAAAAAGCCAAAGCAAAGGCTGCAGCCGCTGCAAAGGCAAAAGCTGCTGCGTTAGCGAAAATGAAGGAAAAAGAGCAAGCCGAAGAAGAGTCGTCTAGCTCGGGGGACACGGATTTAGCTAAACAAAAAGCTGCCGCCGCTGCAAAAGCCAAAGCCGCAGCAGCCGCAAAAGCAAAGGCCGCTGCCCTAGCGAAACAGCAAGGCGAGGCAGAAGAAGCACCAGCGGGAGATGACGAAAAGGCAAAAGCGATCGCCGCGGCGAAAGCCAAAGCTGCAGCAGCCGCAAAAGCAAAGGCCGCTGCCCTAGCGAAACAGCAAGGTGGGGCAGAAGAAGCACCAGCAGGAGATGACGAAAAGGCAAAAGCCATTGCCGCTGCAAAAGCCAAAGCCGCAGCAGCCGCGAAGGCAAAGGCAGCAGCCCTAGCGAAACAGCAAGGCGGGGCAGAAGAAGCACCAGCAGGAGACGATGAAAAGGCAAAAGCGATCGCAGCAGCTGCCAAAGCGAAAGCTGCCGCACAAGGCGGAACCGCTGGAGATGATGAAAAAGCAAAGGCGATTGCTGCCGCGAAAGCCAAAGCTGCTGCTGCAGCCGCTGCAAGAGCAAAAGCAAAGCCTGCTGAGGAAGAGGCTCCTGAAGAACTGGTCCCTTCGCCAAACCAACCGTATTTGGATAAATACGTGAAGGTCATTGAAGAGCATCTTGGCAAAGATGTATTGGAAGACTTCTATATTAATAATCTGTCGAAGGACGTACCAACTTTGGTGGCAAAGCCGGAAACATATTATAAAATTGCTGAGTTCCTTCGTTATAATGAGCAGCTTGGCTTCAATTATTTATCAGAGTTTCATGGGGGAGATTTTGAGACGCACATGGAAGTGTATGCTCATCTTTACTCATATAATAACAGGCAATCCGTTGCGTTAAAGGTGAAGATTGATCGCGAGAAACCTGAGGTGGAGTCGCTTTCAAAGCTTTGGGCAGGTGCCAACTGGCCAGAGTGTGAAGCATATGACTTACTGGGAATTCAGTTTAAAAATCATCCGAACTTATACCGAATTATGCTCGGTGATGATTGGATTGGTCACCCTCTACGCAAAGACTATGAACCATACGATGTGGAGGTGTAACGAGTGCTTCGAACGGAAGAAATGCTATTAAACGTAGGGCCTCAGCATCCAAGTACGCATGGTGTATTCCGACTGGTGTTAAAAATTGATGGAGAAATCATCAAGGAAGCAAAGCCGGTCATTGGATATTTACACCGCGGAACCGAAAAGTTAGCTGAGAATCTACAATACACTCAAATCATTCCTTACACAGACAGACTCGACTACTTAGCAGCAATGACGAACAACTATGTGCTCTGTCATGCAGTTGAAACGATGATGGATTTAAAGATTCCTGATCGGGCGGAATACCTAAGGGTAATAGCGATGGAGCTTGGTCGTGTGGCAAGTCATCTCGTTTGGTGGGGTACATATTTACTCGATATTGGAGCGGTAAGTCCGTTTCTATACGCGTTCCGTGAGCGTGAAATGATTATTAATATGTTAAATGAATTATCCGGTGCGCGTCTTACTTTTAACTACATGCGGGTAGGAGGCGTGAAGTGGGATGCACCTGAGGGTTGGATCGAAAAAGTGGGCGAGTTTATCCCATATATGCGTGAGCAGCTGAAAGGCTACCATGACCTTGTGACGGGGAATGAAATTTTCATGAACCGTGTTAAGGGTGTGGGTCGTTACACGAAAGAGGATGCAATTAACTACTCATTAAGTGGAGCTAATCTAAGATGTACGGGAGTCAAATGGGATCTTCGCAAAGATGAGCCGTATTCGATTTATGACCGTTTTGACTTCGATGTTCCTGTTCAAGAGGGTGGAGACGCATGGGCAAGATACCATGTTCGTCTAGCAGAGCTCGAGGAATCTTTGAAAATCTTAGAACAAGCGGTCGAGCAGTTCCCGAAAGAGGGAGAGATCCTCGCTAAAGTTCCAAAGATTATTAAAGCGCCAAAGGGCGAGGCGTACGTTCGTATCGAGTCACCTCGTGGAGAAATTGGATGTTATATCGCGAGTGATGGAAAAAAAGAACCGTACCGCTTGAAGTTTAGAAGACCTTCTTTTTACAATTTGCAAATCCTTCCGAAGCTATTGGAGGGAGAAAATATAGCAAACTTAATCGCGATTTTAGGTGCAATTGATATTGTCCTAGGGGAGGTTGATGGCTAATGGTAGAGGAACTGCTGCAATCACAACCAGGACTCTTAAACTTTGGGATTTTCTTTTTACTAGCAACGGTTCTATTATTAGTGGTTTTAGGATTTGTTACGTATGCAATTTTAGCAGAAAGAAAAGTCATGGGTTTCATGCAGCTACGTCACGGACCGAATCAGGTTGGAGGACGCTGGGGCCTTTTACAAACGGTAGCTGACGTATTAAAGCTTCTATTAAAAGAAGATACGATACCGAAGCTAGCAGACCGCCCGCTCTTTATCCTTGCTCCTGTTATCGCGTTTGCACCTGCATTTATGGTACTGGCAACGATTCCTTTAACTGATCACCTGCAGTTTGCTGACATTGGTGTCGGACTACTATACTATATCGCTATTTCAGGTTTAACAACTGTAGGAGTGGTAACAGGTGGATGGGCATCGAATAATAAATACGCACTACTTGGTGGTATGCGTGCGGCTGCCCAAATGATTTCCTACGAAATTCCACTTGTTATGTCGGTGATCGGGGTCATCCTTTTTGCAGGCAGCTTGAATTTGAACGATATCGTAGCCGCCCAGGATGAGCAAGGATGGTTCATTATTTGGCAACCGATTGCGTTTCTAGTGTTTATCATCGCTTCCGTTGCTGAGTTAAACCGTACACCATTTGACTTGCCAGAAGCAGAGTCCGAACTAGTAGCCGGATTCCACGTCGAGTATTCAGGCTTCCGTTGGGCATTTTTCATGCTCGCTGAATATGTATATCTATTCGCAATGGCATCACTAACAACCGTATTATTTTTAGGAGGATGGCTACCGCCGTTCGACTTCCTAGGATTCATTCCAGGAGCCGTATGGTTCGCCCTAAAATTCAGCGTCGTCATCTTCTTCCTAGTCTGGATCCGAGTCACCTTCCCACGCCTAAGAGCAGACCAACTAATGGAATTCGGATGGAAGGTACTATTACCAGTAGCATTAGCGAATATTTTCTTAACTGCACTTGTAAAAGAATTGTTGAAGCTTTTTTAAAATAAATCTCTGTTAGATTATTGTGTATTTTACACTTGTTGATTGGAGTGGAGGGTGCTTGACTCCTGGGGGCTCACCGAACGCCCCCCGGAAAGCAAGCACCCGGAACGGAAATCAACACCTATTTTAACAGAGGCAAACTAGAGAGGGTGAGTCAACGTGCTTGGATTAGCAAAAGGGTTAGCCTATACACTCAAGAACCTAGCAAGGGAAAAAGTAACCTATGATTATCCAAATGAGCCGCTGCCACTTCCGGACCGGTTCCGTGGGATACAGAAGTTTTACCCCGAAAAATGTATCGTCTGTAATCAGTGTGCAGCCATTTGTCCAACCGATTGCATTCAATTGACCGGGAAAAAACACCCTGACCCTACGAAAAAAGGGAAAATTATTGATACGTATGATATCAACTTTGAAATTTGTATCCTATGTGATCTTTGTACGGAGGTATGTCCGACAGAGGCCATCATTATGACAAATAATTTTGAGCTCGCGGAATATAGCCGGGATGAGCTTTTTAAAAACCTAGAATGGTTAGATGAGAACGATGAAAATATTCGGAAGGTGAATAAAGCATGACAGTTACGGGTGAATTAATCGCATTTATGTCACTAGCGCTCGTTGCGGTCATTGGCGGCGTTCTGTTATTGAATTTGACGAAGGTTGTTCATATGATCGTAGCTCTTGTGTTCACCTTTGTGAGCATTGCGGGAATTTACGTGATGCTCTCTGCTGAATTTGTCGCAGCGGTTCAAATTTTAATCTACTCAGGCGCCATTACCATCATTATGCTATTTGGGATTATGCTTACCCGTCATAATGATACGAGCGAACCAGAGGAAGGCTGGATTCGAAAGACTCTCCTCTTTATCGGTGTCCTCGGTTTTGCGGTTGTGATGTATATCGGAGTGTATGATTTAGATTTGGCTTCTGTACCAAACACTCTTCATGAAAATAATACCGAGCAAATTGGTGTGGCGCTTTACTCAAAGTTTGTCATTCCATTTGAAATCACATCTGTCATCTTGTTAGTTGCTTTGATCGGAGCGATTGTGTTAGCGAAAAAAGATGATGAAAAGGAGGCGAATAAGGAATGAGCTCAGTTCCCGTTTCAGCCTACCTCACGCTTGCGTTAATCCTGTTTTGTATCGGATTGTACGGGGCATTAACGAAGCGCAATACGGTTATCGTATTAATTTCAATTGAATTGATGCTAAACGCAGTCAATATTAATCTTGTTGCCTTTAGTAAGTACGGAGCGAATCCAGGGATTACGGGTCAAGTGTTTGCATTATTTTCGATCGCTGTGGCAGCAGCGGAGGCAGCCGTTGGGTTGGCGATTTTAATTGCACTTTACCGTAACCGGAAATCAGTTAATATTGATGAAATGAACACATTAAAGCATTAGAAAAATATGACTCGCTTATTTACAGCGGGCCTCAATCAAACGCGCAACATAACAAAACCGGTGCGCGTTCTAAAAAGGGGATTGTGATATTGATGGAAAATGCATGGATCATACCGCTTTTCCCGCTACTATCATTTTTGTTCCTTCTTCTGTTCGGAAAAAAGCTAAAGGAAAACAGCGCCTATGTCGGTATCCTGCTAGTGGGTGTGTCGTTTGTTTATTCGCTCATCGTCTTATTTGAGCGGTTCACACAACCGACCTATAAAGCAGAGGGCACATGGCTTTCGATCGGAGATGTTCAACTAACAGCGGGTTTTGAAGTAAACCAGTTAAATGCGCTAATGCTCGTGATCGTATCTCTCGTTAGTTTGCTTGTACATACGTATTCAAAGGGATATATGCACGACGATGAACGCTTTCATGTGTTTTATGCGTATTTAGGATTATTTACGTTTGCAATGCTTGGTTTAGTTTTATCGCCCAACCTCTTACAAACGTATATTTTCTGGGAATTAGTCGGGGTTGGCTCCTTCCTATTAATCGGTTTCTACTTTTATAAGGAAGACGCCAAAAAGGCTGCAAAAAAAGCTTTTATCATGACCCGTATTGGGGATGTTGGCCTTTTTATCGGGATGATTCTATTATTCTGGCAGGTAGGAAGCTTTGAATATGATGAGATTTTTGCTGCAGTAGAGGCAGGCTCGATTTCTGCAGGCATGATCACATTAACGGCGATCCTTATTTTCATTGGGGCCGTTGGGAAATCAGGTCAATTCCCGCTTCACACCTGGTTACCGGATGCGATGGAAGGTCCGACGCCTGTGTCGGCATTAATCCACGCGGCAACGATGGTTGCTGCAGGGGTATACCTAGTAGCAGCCATGTTCCCGCTTTTCACTGCGAGTGAAACCGCCTTAATGACCGTTGCTGTAGTTGGGGCGATTACCGCAATTTTTGCTGCTAGCATTGGCTTAGTTCAAACCGATATCAAAAGGGTCCTTGCTTACTCTACGGTATCTCAGCTTGGATATATGATGTTAGCTCTAGGGTCGGCTGGATATGTGGCAGGGGTGTTCCACCTTATGACACACGCGTTTTTCAAAGCGTTGCTGTTCTTAGCAGCAGGTAGTGTCATCCATGCGGTTCATACGCAAAACATTGAAGAGATGGGTGGCTTATGGAAAAAGCTTCGCGTCACTGGCCCGTTATTTTTAGTTGGGACATTGGCGATTAGTGGAGTTCCATTATTCTCAGGGTTCTTTAGTAAAGATGAAATCTTAATTTCAGCTTGGGCTCATGGAAACACGGCATTATTTTGGTTAGCTGTGATCGCTGCTTTCTTTACTGCCTTTTATATGTTCCGTTTATTCTTCCTCGTCTTTACGGGTGAGGCTAGAAAAGAAATCAAACAGGTTCACGAGTCTCCGGCTGTGATGACACTTCCTATGGTTGTGCTCGGCGTTCTTGCCGTTGTTGCTGGATATGTGAACACACCTTGGTTTGGGACATTTTTAGGCGATTGGTTAGTGGAAGGCAATGAAGCGCTTGGCCATGGTCACGTCGAAGGTCCAGCATGGATCATGATTGTGGCAACACTTGTGTCACTTGCGGGGATTTTCCTTGCTTATCTCATGTATGGGAAAAAGTCTCTGTCACGCGATTGGTTATCTAGTCGTGCACCAGTAACATACAGTGTTTTATACAATAAGTACTTTATTGATGAGTTTTACGAGTTAACGATTGTAAACCTTACAAAGTTCTTTAGTTTGTTCCTCCGCTATATTGAAGTGTTTATTGTGGAAGGAATCGTTAACCTCGTTACCCAGTTTGTTCAAACCTTTGGAAAAACAGGTTCACGCGTGCATAACGGTCAGGTTCAAATGTACGGAACCGTTGCCTTCGTTGGCTTAGCTGTATTATTTGTGATTTTTGCTGTAACAGGGGGGTACTTCGGATGAATTTGATGTTAGCACTCATCGTGTTTTCCCCGTTACTTGGGATTCTCGTTTTATCATTTATACCAAAAATGCAGGAGAGCTCCATTAAGCTGGTTGGGATTCTTGCGACTTTGCCAGCAATGGTTCTTTCATTGGCAGTCTTCTCTCAGTTTAAAAATGGAACAGAGCTGTTTGAGTACAATCTGAAATGGAACTGGATTCACTTTGGAATGAGTGAAGGAGTATTTGAAATTCCATTTGAGTTGGGGATGGATGGTTTCTCACTAATCATGGTGGTTTTAACAAGCATTCTTTCCGTGTTAGCGGCCATTGCTTCGTTTCATATTAAGAAAGAGTGGAAGGGTTACTTCATGTTATTCCTTCTACTTGAAGTAGGGATGCTCGGAGTATTCGTTGCCGAGAACCTCATTCTGTTCTTCTTATTTTTTGAAATCACACTTATTCCGATGTTCTTTTTAATCGGAAAATGGGGTTATCATGAAAAAGAAAAAGCAGCGTATAGCTTCCTGATTTACAACGGACTTGGTTCAGCAGTCCTGCTGATTGTCATTATGATATTGTTCGCTCGCACAGGAACCTCCAATATTGATGTGTTGCAGCAATTGCTTACAGCGGATGCAGGCCATGCTCGGATTACGGACTCCGTAAAAATGGGGCTTTTACTAGCATTATTAATTGCGTTTGGTGTAAAGCTACCCATTTTTCCGTTACATACATGGATGCTTCGCGTTCACGTTCAAGCTCCACCATCGATCGTTATGCTTCACTCAGGAATTCTTTTGAAAATTGGAGCATACGGGTTAATTCGGTTCGGGATGGGAATTTTTCCAGAACAATTCACTTCCATCGCTTGGTTGCTTGCCACGCTCGGTGTTGTGAACCTGCTGTATGGTGCCTTCCTTGCACTGATTCAAAAGGATTTCAAGATGGTGCTTGCTTACTCTTCGATTTCTCATATGGGAATTGTGTTAATCGGAGTGGGAGCACTAAATGAAGCGGGAATTCAAGGAGCGATCTTCCAAGTGGTTTCTCACGGGTTGATCTCCGCCTTATTGTTCTTCTTGGTAGGAATCTTTTATGAGCGTTTCCATACGTCTCATATTCAAAAGCTTGGCGGAATGGCAAAGGGAATGCCAATTACAGCTGGTTTCTTATTAGCTGGCGCAATGGCCTCACTTGGTCTACCGGGAATGAGTGGATTCGTAAGTGAGTTCATGGCCTTTTTAGGATTATTTGAGGCCATGCCAGTACTCGCTGCAGTCGGCTGCTTAGGTATCATTTTAACAGCTGTGTACTTACTGCGAGCGGTGTTAGGGATGACGTTTGGAAAAGCGCAACGAGAATTCACAGGGGTATCCGATATTCGTTCCTTTGAATGGGCGCCCGTTCTCGTTCTTGTCGCGTTAATTGTATTGATTGGTGTTTACCCAAGTGTACTAAGTGAGCCACTACAAGCCACACTTGAGACTATCATGCTTGGGTTAGGAGGGTGATGAAGGATGGATCTTGAACAAATGTTATCGTACCAATGGGCAATCATGACACCGGAGTTCATCATCCTTGGTATAGCAACAGTCCTTTCGATCATGGACTTGTTCATGCCGAAAAACCAAGATCGAAAAATTCTTGGCTGGATTGCATTCACTGCCATTATTGCAGCGTTTATCTCTTTACTAGGATTGGTAGATTTAGAATTAACAAGTATTTTATATGATACGTTTCGCTTAGATTCGTACGCAAAAGCATTCAAGTTGTTACTGCTCATAGGTGCAGCGCTTGTTATGCTACTCGCGATCAGCTATGAACCAAAGGAAGAGATGAAAGAATACAAGGGAGAGTTCTACTATTTGTTTTTAACCGCCTTGCTCGGAGCGATGGTCATGTCGTCGAGCGGAGACTTAATCACATTATTTGTCGGACTTGAACTCTTATCGCTTTCTTCCTATATTTTAGCGGGTATTCGTAAAAAGCATCTTCCATCCAATGAGTCAGCCATGAAATACGTCATCAATGGCGGAATTTCAACAGCTGTCACACTGTTTGGATTAAGCTATGTGTTTGGATTAACAGGATCAACCAACTTAACCGAGATTACAGGTGTGCTATCAGCGAACTTTGATACACAGCAAATTTACTTGCTTGGGTTATCCTTTTTACTAGTATTTGTGGGTTTATCGTTTAAATTGGCATCGGTACCGTTTCATATGTGGGCGCCGGATGTGTATCAAGGAGCGCCAACTCCAGTTACCGCTTTTTTAAGCGTTGTATCCAAAACAGCTGGATTCGTGATTTTGCTTCGTATTCTTTTGTCTGTATACGGGGCGGCACCATCTGGTTCGAGTACGGCATCGTATCCGATGTTGATTAAGATGCAGGATTATATCGCGTTGCTTGCAGGAGCGACGATGATTATCGGGAACGTCATTGCGTTACGTCAGCGCAATGTGAAACGACTTTTTGCTTACTCGAGTATCGCGCATGCGGGTTACCTATTGGTAGCGATCGCGGCATTGTCAGCGTTCATGTTTGATGCGATGTGGTTTTACTTAGGAGC
>JAKFCU010000082.1:0-2475 GCA_036676475.1 Brevibacillus sp. | reverse complement strand
CAGGATTTTAAACTCCAGTTACATTTAAATATTAGGGATGAAGTTCAGGCTGTAAACCAGGGGATTTCAGAATCCTTAACATTTCATGTAAAACGCTATGAAAAAGATATCCAAGAAGTATTGAATAGAATCGATGAAGAGAAACTGAACAAAGCTGCTTCGATGATTGTTCAGGCAAGACATATAGAATGGTTCGGAATGGGCCATTCTTATTCTGTTTGTTGGGATGCATCCAAAAAACTGCTGATGTTAGGTAAAAGCAGCATGGCTCGAATGGATTGGGATGATTTACGAAGTGCCGCCCTCAACTTAAGAACGGATGACCTTGCTATTTTTGTCTCCTATAGCGGAGAAACCTTAAATATTTTAGAATATGCGCATATCCTAAAAAGCCGCGGAATCACGATATTATCTATCGTCGGAACGCCATCTAACCGTTTAGTAGAGATATCGGATTTTGTTTTTTACACACCCATTGAACATTGCTACCTTGATGATATTGATATGTGTTCACGAGCACCCTTTCAACTATTTTTGGATTTATTACTAATAGAATTTCAGAACATGAACAGCGGACGAGAACTAAGTTCTGGTTATTAGTCTTCAGTTTCTGCCACACCCCTTAGTCTGGTCACAGGGAGAGGACTTCAACAATTTAGTGTTGATAAAAGAGTGTCTGATAAGATAACACCAGAAGTATTAGTCGAAATTGCTAATTCAATTGATTATGGTAAACCCCAAAAATAAAGTGGTCATTTTACAAAAGGAGTGCATTACTTAAAAATCCAGCTGCCGAACCAGGCAGCTTTTTCTTGTTTTACTAACGGGGCAGCATTCCTGTAATGAGTGAAAATGAGGTTTGAACAAAAAAATAACCTCTTGGTAGAATGAGAGTGTCCTGAAGCAGGCCAGCGAAAAGGACAATACTCAAATACCAGGAGGCCTAAAATGAATTATAACCAAAATAAGAAGCTTGCTCAAATTACTTCTCAAACGCTAATTATAGGGGTGGACATCGCTAAATTCAAGCATGTGGCACGTGCCCAGGACTTTAGAGGAATGGAGTTCGGATCACCTTGTTATTTTGAAAACACAAAAGAGGGGTTCTCCCATTTTCTTAAGTGGATTTCTGAGTTGAAGAGAGAACAAGCCATGGATAAAGTGATAGTTGGGATGGAACCGACTGGCCATTATTGGTTCAACCTAGCTCATATTCTGAAAGAAAATGAGATTAAGTTTGTGGCAGTAAATCCCTTGCACGTTAAGAAAAGCAAGGAACTCGATGATAATTCACCAACTAAAAATGATGTAAAAGATGCCAGAGTAATTGCCCAGCTGGTCAAAGACGGAAGATACGCCGAACCTACTATACCGCAAGGAGTTTATGCCGAGCTCCGAGTAGCAAAGAAAATTCGCGACCTTCTAACGGATGACCTCCAAACGGTCCAAGGACAGGTTCACAACTGGATTGATCGGTACTTTCCAGAATTTCTAACAGTCTTTAAGAAGTGGGAAGGCAAGGCAGCATTACAATTCTTAAGGTTAAATGCCTTACCACATGAAATGATAAAATTCTCTGATCAAGAGCTGCTCATCCACCTAAGAAAAGCCGTGACCCGGAGTGTGGGGCTCAGTAAAATTAAAGAGTTAAAGCAAGCTGCCAGTAAGTCCATCGGACTTCGGCAAGGCTCTGATATGGCCAAATTGGAGCTGAAAACGCTACTTGATAAATATGAACTAATCCAGCTTAAATTTGAAGAATTGGATGCAAAAATAGATATATTACTTGAAGAAATACCTGGTGTTCCACAAATGTTGGCCATTAAAGGTGTCGGCAGGGATACGGTTGCCGGTTTCTTTGCGGAGGTCGGCGACCTCAGTGATTATACTCATCCCAGACAAATTATTAAGCTGGCTGGGTTAAGTTTGAAAGAAAATACGTCCGGTAAGCACAAGGGAAAAACGACCATCACAAAGAGGGGACGTAAGAAATTGAGGGCCCTGTTGTTTAGGGTCTGTATGATTCTAGTTGCACAAAATTCAGCATTTAAAGCATTACACGCTTACTATACTCAACGACCTGATAATCCATTAAAGAAGATGCAGTCCCTAATTGCTTTATGTAATAAACTGATCCGTATTTTCTTTAGCATAGGTAAAAAGCAGTTTGATTTTAGTGAAGAAAAGATGTTAAAGGATATTCCTCATTTGTCAGCATCAAAGAAGGTAGAAATGGCAGCTTAATTCTCTTTTATATTAGATAAATTAGTAGTTGTGTGTTTTGTAGGACGGGTACATTTGAAGCACGGATTAGTCGGCAAAGCAACTAAATTACGGGCAGGACCCTGTGGGGCAGCATGGCTGACATCCACCTCATGGAAAGGTTGGACGAAGGAATTTGAGAGCGAAGACTCTGTGAGGCATGGGAGGGTTGACCTCCATGAGAAATGTGGACATCCACCAGTGCGATCATAT
>JAKFCU010000081.1:0-47232 GCA_036676475.1 Brevibacillus sp. | reverse complement strand
GAACCGAAGGACCACAAGGAGCGACTGGACCACAGGGAGCGACTGGACCACAAGGAACCGAAGGACCACAAGGAACGACTGGACCACAAGGAACCGAAGGACCACAAGGAGCGACTGGACCACAGGGAGCGACTGGACCACAGGGAACCGAAGGACCACAAGGAACCGAAGGACCACAAGGAACCGAAGGACCACAGGGAGCGACTGGACCACAAGGACCACAAGGACTGCTATAATTCTTCATTACAGCCTCTACTTGATCAATCAAATAATTCCCATATGCTTAGACAAGTGGAGGCTGTACTTTTTTAATATTCATATGTGAAATAAAATGAATTAATTACCTAAAAGGAGGGTGCATATTGGCTAGATTCACAACTGGACCTATTAATAATCCTTCTGTATCAGGCTCTCGAAGCACTCAAAAAGTATCTGTATTAATTGAAAATAGTGACAGTACGAATGCATCGACGGTACTAATAGAAGGCTATATATTAAATGGTTCCAGAATATTATATGTGCAAGAAGTATTTCTAGTAAGTCCTGATCAAGTTATAAGAAGAGAATACTTCGCTAACTTTACTGCGTTTGAATTTGTGTTTACAACAAGCGGTGCGGGAGCTGAAAATACCGAAATTTCAGTTTGGGGAAAAAATAATGTGGGGCAATTAGTGGAGGCTCACCGGGTTGTTTCAGAAGAGACTGATCATATATAAGGTTGGAATCTTTAATCCTTAAAAAATTTTTAGAAACAGTCACTCGTTGCATCAAGTTTATAGAAATTGTTGTATAAAATGCCACTCCGCTATTTATGCGTGTACTAGCTTCATGGACGTATATATCCTTACAGTTTTTCATAGTTTCTCTATCCTGGGGTAAGCCGTCAAGGAGATCACTTGACAGCTTACTCCAGGATAGGGGCATAGTTGTAAAGGCTGTAAGGATTCCCTCTCCCAATGAGGATTAACAACCATTTTTGAGTTAATGTTTGGACTAAAATCTATATCCATGTGCCAAATTTATATAGGGAACGCTAAAACGAATTAGAAGGGACAAGCTTTTTATCGGGCATAGTGGGAGTACAGTAGTTTGCAGTATTTACCTATGGGGTGGGGATGAAAAAGGGCCTATTTTTTCCTGCTACCAGGCGAGAAATGGGTGCTTTTTAAACGTGCTTTTGTGCAATGAAGGAAACATTTTTGGAGTTTAACCATAAGCATCGCATTCCCTGCGTAAGTCTACAATAATAGAAATGTATAAATTACTAGTCAAGGTGGGGCGGCTTTGATCCTGCACTACTCTCAAACGCAGTGCCGACGCCAAGAGAGCTGTTGCTAAACTGTTGATCTGAAACTAGAGGTGGTCAGTGCATAATGAAATAGTTTCAGCTTGAACCCTCCCCCACCTACGAAAAAACATTCGTGGAGGTGGGGGTCTTCTCGCTAGTCGTGATAAAAATAAATCACTTTTCACAGGTATTCGTCTTAAACAAAATAAGGGTCTTACCGTTTATGGATAAGACCTTCCTGACCGCAACTATTCAGACTCCTCACTAGCACTCCTTTCTCCATTCAAACTTTGCTGCGGTGTACTGCGAACAATACAGTTTCTTCCCTGTAGATGGTATAGTGCGCTAGAAACAACTGATACCCCGAATCCAATTCGGAAATATATCTTGCAACATTGCCGAAGTCAGAAGCATGATGATATACGGCAACAGCCAATGTCGGTTTGAAGGTTGAGATCGTTTTTACAGCTCCTTTCAATGCCCTCATTTCTGCGCCTTCAATATCCATTTTGATAAAATTCACTTTGTTTATGTTATATCGAGAGATCATGTCATCGATGGATACAGTCAAGCAATCCCCGGTTCCACCTTCTATACTTGTGCTTGATATGAAACTGGCAGGTCCGTCATCCGCGAAATAGAATCTTTGGTCTGATTGATCCCATAGGGGGTGTGGAACGATGGTTATCCTGTCTTTAAGATGTGGATTCAATTCAAGATTTTTTTTCATGATTTCAAGATTGCTTGGAATAAATTCCAACGTATACACATGGCCATGCCCACCAACTTGATGGGCAAAATATAGCGCCGTATCGCCCCAGCATCCGCCGGCATCGACCACTACATCACCTGCTTGGGCTTTTATTATGCGGTCTGAACTGGAATACGCATATTGTTTTTCCACGAACGTATTACTTATTCCGGTATTCATATAGTATAAGCAGATATCGTAACCAATTTGGTCAAGCTTGTATAATCTCAAATCCCAATTGCGAAAGTTTATGTTTAAGGTATCATTGGAGTGCACTAAATGCTTGATTAATCGTCTTCTTTTCCAATAATCGGGGGCATTGAGAGGCAATTTTACTTTGGAGTTTCCCAGGATGCGGAATGCTATGACATTTATCAGCAGATTTCGGGAATGTTCATCATCCAAACGGTCATACAAGTAGATCAAACCGTCAATATGCTCAAAAATTTGTAGGCCCTCGACGAGAGTGTTGACAATAACTCTGTCTGATATGTGAACCCGATTATAACGCAGCCACTCGATGTCAATGTTAAGGATATGCGCATTTGAGAGGCTGTCATACAGGTATCTTACCAAATCATCCAAAAAGTCTTGTGGATGGCTGTTGTCAGAAATGTCATTTAGTTGAAGACTCATTTCGATAGAAAGCAGCCTGTCATATACTTCATTCTTCCGATCGGTATGATCCGTGGCTCCTAACGCCTTGGAATAATAAAATTTCGCCTCCTCGAGCCGTCCCATCGAAAAATAAAGCTCACCAAGTCTATGCAGCAGTTCAAAATCGCTTAAATTCAGAATCAACCCTTTCTTTAAGAGAATCGCCGCCGATGCAAAATCTTTTTGTTTAAAGTATTGATCCGCTTTTGTTTTCAATTGAAGCAACTCAATCAATGGATCCATCATGATCCCACCTTTTCATTTTTGCTCATAATACTTTAATAGATGAAAAATAGAACTAGATCGTGACAAATCATTGATGGAATTAACCCAATTTTATAAATTTGGTATCTCTTCATGTTGTATATCCATATACTGGGACTTAGGAGTATGCACGGTTTTATTAGTTATTGAGGTAATAACAGGATGCTATTTAGAATCGATCAAAATTCAGGTTGCATCCTAACGGCGTGATTTATTACATCAGAACCTATATCGCAGTGCAAAGCACAGAATAAAAAATTTCGATGAAGAGGGTAAGAATGATGATGGAACAAAGACTTGCAGTGATTGATACCCATTTTCCATGGAAACTCAGCGGGTTTCGTTATTGGGAAAACATGAAAATCTATCAAAAACGGCCAAATACCTTATTTTTTGCCGTATATCCGTATGTGGATGATTTTCCAGCCAAGGTCCATCACTTTGCTGAATTTACGTCGATTTCAAAATCCGAGAACATAACAGATGTATATTGCGTATTTCTAAACCTTGCATTGAGTTTGCTAGGCCATTGTTACCTGCCAAATGGAAAGCATATGCCAGGGTCTAATCCTTCACTGAACATCAAATCTTTTTTAGAAAGTGAAAATATAAAACTGCATACTACTTTGTATCCCGGTGGCGGCTTGGATCCGGCCACGCCCCAGGAGTTCCTGAACATCGTTGAAGAGCATGCTTCAACGATATTTACAAATATCGAGGAAGTGCTGCAGGCCATTCCTGGCAGTATGTATATTCCCGGAGTGATTAATACCGATTTTTATTGTTTTTCTCCCAAACCGGACGTTCGCCCAATACAACTAACCTATTGTGCACATAATGCAGTTCGTAAAGGTTTTCCGATCTTGGCTCAAGCTTTCAATCGTTTGGATGAAAGTTTTCATCTGAACATTATTGGTTCATGGCAGGATCATTTACACTTGTTAACAAACCAGAACTACACATTTTTTGGCGAATTAAATCCGGAGAGGATTAAACCGATCTACGAGGAATCGCATGTTTTTATTAACTGCGGTTTTAAGGATCAGTTCGCGCTTGACGGATTCCCTACTACGGCTGCGGGGGACGCAATGTCTACGGGTTGTCTTCTGGTTGCCACGAATCCCAGAAATGATCGGTTTCTTTTAGAAAGCGGTAAAGATTATTTGGAAATAGAAGTAAATAGTGTTCAGGATTTAATAGATACTCTGTACTGGATAAGAGATAATTTTCAAGAGGCCATGCAGATAGGCGTTAACGGGGCAAATAAAATTAGGGCGCACTACGATACTAAATTAGTAGTTGAAAACAAATTGATGAAAATATTTGGTAAATAAATACAATGACATATGTTTTCAAATCAGCATATGGTATATAGCGTTATAAAAAACCTAATTTATCACCATGAAGGAGTCACATATAAATATTTTAAGGTTTGGGGTGAGAAAGTAGTGGTTTTAAATGAAGGAATGAATATCTTAGTAGTTGGCAAACCGAAAACCGGCACTACAGTAGTTTCCAAAAATATACAAAACTCTATGCCTAATGCTTCTTATTACTTAGAGCCATCAGATGAAAAGTTTTATTTATCCTATCCTGCAGCGAACGGAAATAAATTAAATGTAGTAAAGGTCTTGTATGAACCTTACACTAAAGGCTTATTGCAGAAAGTAATAAATAATGATTTTCCATTTAAATTCGATAAATTTATTTTTATTATTCGAGATCCTCGGGATGAGTTTATTTCTTCGTTGATGTACTGGATTTTTAATCATATTAAAACAGTAAAAGAACTGGATTTATCTCATATCAAAGAGTGGAAAGAACTTGTCAAACAAAAAGAAATAAATCCCAGCTCCATTTCAGCTATTCAATTGAATGAAAAGGCTGCAGAGATCTGCAACCAAAACTGTTTGCAATCTAAGATTCTTTTTTTTAAAGATTATTATAATTTTTTACAAAAGCAATCAACAAATAACTTTATTTTAAGATATGAGGATTTTATCCAATATAATATCGGCAGTTTGGAAAGGTACTTGGGTTTTCCCTTATTAGGTTCAAGGGATGTGGGGCATCTCAAAAGAACCCACCGCTCCGGTGACTACAACAATTGGAAAACTTTTTTTACCGATCAAGATATTGAATTTTTTCGACAGCATTTAGAAAAAGAAATGGCAAACGTAGGTTATACAGATTTCGGGCTTTCTCCTGTAAATAAACTAAATGAACAGCATTTCTCCATATACCTGAATAATCTCATTCATGAGGCAACTCAAGCTAGAATGCAGATATAAAAACAGTGAATAAAAATTGGAATCTACAAGTAAACTGAAATTTAATTTATGTGAATCACAATTATTTGAACAGTCATTTATTAAACAAGCCTTCATCCACTTGAAGTTTAGATGAAGGCTTGTTTTTTGATTATTTTAAAAGCACAAAGTCACTCCTTTCCCGGAAGAGGGAGCGACCCTCGCTCTTAGTCCAGCGTTTTTAATATCATTTCAATCCGCCTGAGATCCTCTGAAAATTGGTGATGCCCCTCCACACGTTTACGATAAGCGTGAAGAGCTGTTTTGAATGACTCGTTCGTGTCAAGAAATCCATCTTCCCGTGAGGCGATCATGATATTTAACCATTCACTGAATGAATTTCTGCCCAGTATATGGTTATTTTGATTTGGATGTAATCGAAAATAACTGAGTGCTTCCGGGATATATACGGCTTTTCCTTTGGACAGCAATGATAACCATGCAGCTAGATCATTGATAAGAGAATACTGTATTCCTTTGTACACTCCATATCGTTCTGTCAGATCGTTTTTTCTGAATAACACGGTCGTCGGTTCTCCGATAACGTTGAGACAACGGGTCAATGCAATATTCCCCAACATCTTTCCGTCCATGATTCTTGTTTCTTCATATAATCTAGTCGTAGCATGGATAGGGGGAAGAAAATGGCCTGACTCATCGATGGTTTGTCGATAGGAAGTAACAAGGGTAACATTTTCGAATTCATTGAAAAAATAGATCATTTTGGCGATTTTTTCTTTATGAAAAACGTCATCATCCATTAAGTAATTGATGTATTCTCCTGATGCCAGATCAAAGCATTTGTGCCAATTTTCAAGAAATAAATTCCGTTCGTTTTTATGGTACTTGATCTGAGGGAATGAGTGTAAATAAGGGTTAAGCATTTCTTTAACCCGATCATCTGTACTGTCATCACAGATGATGATTTCGAAATTCGTGTAGGTTTGTACCAATACACTGTCAATGGCTATGCGCAGAGTATGCGGTCGATTATATGCAGGTATGACTACACTGACTAAGGGAAGTCCCATGATGCCCCTCCTTGGTCCCGGCTTGTGGACATGAAAGCTTAAGACAAGCTTTTCTTAAACTTTGCGGGTACTCCAGCGTATAAGGTGTTCCCTGGCACATCTTCTTTGACAAAAGATCCCCCGCCGATGACGGACCAGGCTCCAATCGTCGTTTTTTCACAGATGGAAGAGCCGATTCCAATATAAGCACCTTCCTGAATCGTAACATTCCCAGCGATATGGACACCAGGAGATACTGTCACATAATTTTGGATTCGATCATCGTGGCTGATATTTACCCCACGGTTAATAATCACGAAATTCCCTATTTCCACATTCGTTGTTATAATCGTCCCTTGACAAATGACGCTACCCATCCCCAAACGATTTCGTTTAGAAATGAACACAGATGGATGCACTAATGTATCTGCAAACTGAAAACCAAATTTCTTTGTTTTTTCAACAAAACGTTTTTTAAGGTATGGATTTCCGACTCCAGCACACACAATCTTTACCTGATCTTGCATGAAAGAGATATCCGGTAAATCACCCAAAACAGGAACGTCATCTACGATCTGCCCTTTCCATTCAGGCCGTTCATCCAGAAATCCGACCACTTCAACTCCGATTTGCTCACAAAGGTGCAGGACTTCACGACCATGACCGCCACATCCCCAAATCACAAGCGCCTTTATGACAGATCCATCCCTTCTGCAATCAGACGAACATCTTGATCGGTCATTTCTTCCCATAGAGGCAGACTCAGGATTCGACTGGATATCTTCTCAGTCACTGGCAAAGGCGTATGAGGATACTTAATAAAAAGTGGATGCTGATGGCAAGGAGGAGAGAAATAAGTCCGCGCTTCGATCTTTTGATTCGCAAGTGAATAAATGATGTCACCATTCCGTTGCCCCTCTGGGCTGCATATAGGCATAAATTGATAAGGAATTTTTCCTTCCGTTTTTTGAACGGTCCAGCCTTTATCCAATAGCTTTTTCTTTTGCAACTGTTCGATGTACCAAGTATAGATTTGCTGTCTGGCTTTTATTTTTTGCTCAAAAACATCCAGAGTGGATAAGGCGACTGCAGCAGTGTATTCGGACATTTTCCCGTTTAAACCTGGCAAGGTGGTTTCTCTGCCCGCAGAAAAACCAAAATTTTCAGCTTGGCGAATCTGGGAAATCAGATCCGTGTTTGCGCTGTATACTAACCCGCCTTCCCCGATCCCAAACGGTTTGGTAGCATGAAAGCTAAACACGACGCAACCGGGAAATCCCTTTCCAAAATGATCCCGGCTTCCGGTCACGCCAAAGCTGGCAGCAGCATCTACAACCACGGGTATCCCAGACTCTTGGATTTGCCAATAAAAATCCAGGTTCATATTCGTGCCAAAGGTAGCATATGGAATGACAATGGCTACTTCATCTCCCAGCTCATTTAGACAATTGCGAAGTAGATCCTCATTCATGCACCAGTCATCCAAACGAATATCCACAAAAAAAGGTTCTAAGCCGGACCATATCGCTGCCAAGGGGGTAGCGGCAAACGTAAAACTAGGCATCAAGGCATATTTCCCCTTTGGCCGCTTGCATTGAGAAATAGCCAATACCAAGCCAGTGGTCGCATTGTTGACTGTCGTGACAGCTCCAAGGTGATCAAAGTACTCATCCATAACTCTATGTTCAAAGCGCGTATTGAGAGGGCCGAAATTACTATACATTCTTGAGGTTTCTATCTCGGATAAATACGGGATTAACGCCTCCTGTTTTACTAGGTTGGGCCGTAAAAAAGGAATTTTCATCAAAAGATTCTTCAACTCCTTTCTTTACTTAAAATAATGTTACTGCCATGTAATTTATGCCTATCGTCTTGATGATGGACGCTAACCGATGAAAAAATCATTTTGAGCGATCCTAAAAACCTGAATGTTTCCTTCGTTCCGAAGAGAGATGTTCGCTCTCCATCAGGTAATAATTACCAATACCCTCCATATTATATAAAAGAAAAAAGAGAAAGGTGAGGATAAGAAGAATGGTTAAGGGTTATGAAGACTTTCCTATAAATCAACAAGGATCTATAGCCGCCAGATATGTTGGAAAGGGGGGAGGATCATGTTATCGAATAATCTTCCGCTATTGACAGCTCATCTGTTTGTCTCAAGGACGAGGCCATGGGATGGGTTGCAAGAAATGATGATAAGACTGGAAAAAAGCGGTATTACAGTGGAGGTGTATGAAGCTCATGATGCATTATTGAATAAAGACCCCAAAAAGCCCCGCGTCTATCTTTCAGTGGGGATGGAGTGGGAAGAATTTCGAGCACTGTGTGCATTGCCTTTTCACGAGAGAAAACGTTGGGTACACTTCAATTCCCCTGCACGGATTCAACCCTCTGATTTATTTACCTGCTGGCTTAATTATACCGACCCTCTCCCAGAAAATAGAACGATTCCGCCAACTCGTTTTTCTTCCAATACTCCCTTGGTATCCGTGTTCACAGCTAGCTATAAGTCCAAAGAGAAAATTAATCGACCCTATCACTCTCTATTGAATCAGACATACCCCCATTGGGAATGGGTAATTGTAGATGACTCCGGTGATCAGGATGAAACATACCGCGAATTCTTACTCCCTTTAGACGACCCGCGTGTGAGGAGGTATCGCCAAGATTCCAGCAATGGTTACATTGGGGCTATCAAAAGATATGCAGCAGGTCTGTGTACTGGGGAGATTTTGGTCGAAGTCGATCATGATGATGAGCTAACCCCTGACTGTCTGGAGAAGATTGTCCATGCTTTCCGACAACATCCTGAATGTGGGTTTGCTTATGGGGACTGTGCAGAAGTGCATGCGGAGAGCCATCATGCTCATTGGTATGGTTGGGATTGTGGTTTTGGTTACAGTGTGTATTATCAAGTCTGGGTCCATGATATGAACCGGTGGCAAAATGTGTACAGACAAACAGTGATCAATGGGCAAACTATCCGTCATTTGGTCGGGCTACCGAATCATCCTCGCGCCTGGACGAGGGATTGTTACCATCTGATTGGCGGCCACCGCGAAGAACTATTGGTAGCAGACGACTATGATATGCTAGTTCGGACGTTCCTGTGTACTAAATATGTAGCGATTCCTGATTTGCTCTATATCCAATATCGGAATGAGAGTAGAGATAATTCTACTTTTCACAGAAATCGGCAGATTCAGATTCTTAGTCGAGAACTAAATCGTTATTATCAGGAGAGAATCCATAGGAGAGTGGAAGAACTGGGTTTACCCTCTATCGAGCACCTGCCATATAGTCGTGTTTGGGAGACAACTGCAGAACATCTTGGGCGGAAATCTGCTCATATTATTCATGAAGATCCTCTCAGAGTTTCGATCCTGTTTCCATTTCCCCACTCCTTTCCTGCAAAAGATCATGCTCAATTATTTAAGACTCTTCAAAAGGGCATAGAAACCAACTTTAAAGAGATCGAGGTGGTGGTTGTAGGCGATGTTCCTGCGGAAATCGAGACCATTGCATCGATGGCACCCATGGGAGCCATCCGATGGTGGCCAATGGAGCCGGATGATCCGTTAGAAACGTGTATAAAATATGCCAAGTTTTGCGCTTCATGTTCGGAGAAAGTGGTTGTGTTGCCGTGAACCTTTCGTTCATACAAAGGATAACAGCTGCGGTATTGGATGCTTTTCTACAAAATTCCACTTTTCTACTTATCTGTTTGCCCTCTCCCCACATTCCTCACTGAATACGATGTAATAAAATTATTTTAAAGGGGAGTCGATCAATGGCTAACGGATGTAATCAAAATGCTACTGGAGTTTGTTCTGAAGCAGAAGGTCAAAGTACCACGGCAAGCGGAAACGCTTCACACGCCGAAGGATCTAACACGACAGCGAGCGGATTTGCGTCTCATGCGGAAGGATCTAACACGATAGCAAGTGGAATCGCTTCTCATACAGAAGGATTCCAAACTAGTGCAACTCTTGATACAGCGCATGCGGAAGGGAATTTGACTACTGCCAGTGGAAGCGCCTCCCATGCAGAAGGCTTTCAAACCATCGCCAATGCTAATACGGCGCATGCGGAAGGGAACAAAACAACCGCCAGCGGAGTAGCCTCTCATGCCGAAGGACTCGAAACAACCGCTAGCGGATTAGCTTCTCATGCCGAAGGACACGCAACAACTGCCGCTGGAGCACATTCCCATGCAGAGGGAAATCTGACGAATGCCTCCAGCATTGCGTCCCATGCAGAGGGTGAAAATACGGTTGCCAGTGGGCTCGTTTCTCATGCAGAAGGACAGGGTACAATGGCTCAGGGAGAATCTTCGCATGCAGAAGGCGACCAGACGACAGCCAGCGGAAGAGCGTCTCATGCGGAAGGAAACTTGACAGTGGCCAGCGGCATTTTTGCGCATGCGGAGGGGCAGCGTACCGTGGCTTCCGGAGATCTTTCTCATGCAGAAGGAAATCAGTCGCAAGCGCTCGGCCAAAATTCTCATGCCGAGGGAGCCCTTAACATTGCGAGCGGTTTTACTTCTCACGCGGAGGGAGTGAACACGGTTGCTTCCGGATTTTTCTCCCACACGGAGGGTCAATCGACGAATGCAAACCTTTTAGAAGGCGTTCATGTTATGGGGAAATTCGGTGCGGCAAACGAACTGCCCTATTCGTGGTACCTGGCTAATGGTACGGATGCCTCGACGCCCGGTTTGGCCGCTAAAATATTAAGCAACGGCAACATCAAAATTGACGGGACCGTCTCCACCCCGGCAGCAGATTATGCAGAAATGTTTGAAACGACGGATGGGTATCCGATCGATTACGGCTTCTTCGTCACCTTCGAAGTGAATAAAGTACGTAAAGCAAATAGTCAAGATGACTATATATTGGGAATCACAAGTGCAAATCCGTCTTTTTTGGCCAATAGCGGAGAGCTGAGATGGCAGCATAAATACTTGACTACCGAGTGGGGAGAAATTTTGTACGAAGACATCGCGCTTTCTCCGTTATTTGACGCTGACGGAAATTTAATCGTCCCGCACCGGACAGAACGCAGGCCGGTATTGAACCCTGAATGGGACTCATCTAGGGAATATATTCCACGCTCCCAAAGACCGGAATGGGTGGCGGTTGGTCTAATAGGGCAACTGCTAGTTCGGGATGATGGCACATGCAAGGCAGGGAGTTACTGCAAACCAAACAATGAAGGAATTGCAACAGCTTCAGATCATGGGTATAGAGTCTTGAAGCGTACAAGTCGAAATCAAGTCTTGGTTATCGTTCCCCAGTTTTATAGAAATGCTAGTGGTGATAAGACAGTTGATCAGCTAGTAAAACTAGCAAAATTAAAAGAACAGGGGTACCTTACTGAAGAGGAATTTCTGATTGAAAAACACAAGCTATTAAACTCGCAAAAACCTTGATAATACAAATCCAGTAAAAATAATCAATCTTGTCAGAATAAAAAAAGCCTTGGTATTCAAAGAGCCCAAGGCTTTTGCCAATTCATCATAATAGACGGCATATTATTTTAGAGTTAAAGAGATAGCTCTGGAGATGAGCAAATAGCCCGGGATATTCGGGGCAGAAAATTGTGAGGTATTTTTGATGAGGTTTTTGACCTGATCTGGTGACAGTGTGGGATAAGCTTGCAATAATTGGGCGCAAGCTCCCGCACAGATCGGAGTAGCCATGGAAGTGCCTGAAAGGGTAAAGTATACGTTATTCACAATATTGCCTGGCAATTCATTAGCTAATGTGGAACCCGGAGCAAGCAAAGAAGTGATATTACTTCCTGGTGCTGCCACATCGGGTTTTATTAATCCATTGACCGTAGGGCCTCGACTGGTATAGTTGGCATAGGCATCATCCGATCGACTGACCGTAGATTGGTCGTTAATAGCTCCTATCGTTAGTATTAAAGGATCGAACCCAGGTGTATGAATGGTACCATTCGGTCCAGAATTTCCCGCGGCAGCGCAAACAACAATGCCGGAACGCCATGCCTTGCGTACAGCCTGAGCCAGAGGGTCGTTTAAATAATTAGTGGTAGGAATAGCCCCTAAGGACAGATTCATGATTCTAATATTATGAGCTTGACGATTTTGAATACACCAGTCAATTCCAGCTATAATGGTTGAGTAAAATCCGCTGCCGTCCTGATCTAAAACCTTGACTCCTGCCAAGTTAGCCTCAGGTGCCGGACCCATATATTTTCCTCCAGAACTGAATCCATTGCTTGCAGCATCGCCTGCCACATGGGTGCCATGACCGTTATCATCGTAAGGAGTGGTTTTGTTTTGAATAAAGTCTTTAAATGCGATGATTCGATTTATGGGTCTAGTTAAATCAGGGTGTGGATAGATACCCGTGTCCAGTATAGCAATGGTTACGCCTCTACCTTTTAAACCATATGAATTCATGACATTCGTTGCTTCTATGGCTGGAGTAGCAATGTCAAGAAGAGCACGTACTTTCTGATCATAATAAATCATGTGTACTTCCGGGTGACAAGTAAGGCGTTCGATTGTTTTTCGGCATAGTTTACTCGCTAACATGTTCATGGTCAAAAAGTGATGTGTTACTTTATCTTCTTTATCGAGGGGACATAGATCAGAGAATACTGTAGTTTTAGAACCATTTTTGAGCTTTATAATAATGGGGACCAAATCCTCATGGTGTTCATCATAGCCTTTTAAGCACTGATATAACACTTGGTCTATTCTTCCCTTTCGATCCTCAATCCAACTCATAAGCAAGAACCTCCTTATCCATTACCCTTCAAAAATTAAGCTACTATTAGTAAATGTTCAAAGATGGAAAATGAAACGGATAAACGTGGATTTCATAGGGAATATATGCTCGAATTTAATAGCGAAGAAAGAAAATAATCCAAAACTATTAAGTTGCCTAAAGCAATTCTAGTAAATTTTCATAGTATAAAAAAGCAAAGGAAGGAGGTGTGATAACATATTTATACAAACTTTCACCATTTTTCCCACTCTACGTACAGTATTAGTACGCTTTAAAGATGAAAATTAGGGTGGTGTTAAACACTTGAACCATATAAATGATATAATTCTAATTTCATGCCCTAATGGTGGGGGACTCGTAAAGATTGAAAATAATCAAGTTGAGATTATTGATACTTTTGAAACAACAGGCATTTGGGTTCATGATGGTACCTTAATAAGAGCTATTCAAGGTGCGGGGGACGCAAAGATTTTAGTATATAATCAGGATAGTTTTCAATACATTGTAACTAAGGATATATCTGATATTCATGATGTTTTGTTTTTTAAAAATAAGCTCTATGTTGTTTCAACTGGATCTAATGAAGTTGTAACCTTATCCGAATTTGGGAAAATACAGGATAGATGGAAGTTGCCCGGAAATGGTGATGCCTGGCATATAAATTGCTTAGATGTTTGGGAAGATAAAGTTGTTGTTTCTGCTTTTGGTAAATTTGAAGAAAGTGGTCAATATAAGGGAAGAACAAAAGGCAGCGGTTTTGTATTCGAGTTAGAGACAAGAAGGAAGGTTTGGCAGAATTTATCACAACCGCATTCTCCAAAACATGATATAAATAAAAAGTATATATGTGATTCGGAAACCCGGAGATTACTAATAAAAAATGATAATCGCACAACAGAAGTTTTGTTTGAAAAATATCCGCGTGGTATGGCTATAACAGATAATCATATATATGTCGGATTAAGTAATCATCGAAATATAGAACAAGAGGAAACTCAAGACGGGGCTAAAATAGTTATTCTTGATAAGAAAAATTTATCTATAGTGAAACAGATTGGAATAGCCTTTAATGAAATTTACGAAATGAAAATTTTAAGTAAAGAATTATTCGATAAGTTAGATTTTAAACAACAGATATCTAAGCTACTGCTAAATAACAGAATGTAAAAAGGTCAGCCAGTTTTATGGTTGACCCTTTGTTTTGCAAATTTATGAATCTCATCCAATCACACAAAAAACTGTTTCATTAACTTTGTTCATTTGCATTTTTTAAAGCATTTATCATACCTAAAAAGTTTTCCGTGTATTTGCTTGGTGAGAAATGTAATCCAATATGTTCGATTGCTCTTTCTCTAATTTTTTCTCTTAATTCAATGTTTGACATTAATTCTTTTGCTTCTTGTACTGCCTGGCTAATATTTCCAAACTCGAAGAAGTTGCCAGTTATGTTATGTTTTATGAAACTCCGTACACCATCTGAATCCGTTGATAAGACAGGGCATCTACAAACCATCGCTTCGAGAACAGCGTATCCGAACCCTTCCACTTTTGAAGTGGAACATAAAAATCCTCCTGAATCGCCAATAATTGAAAAGTATAGAGCCATTTTATCGTGCGGTTGATTCGCAAAAATGGTCAGGTTCTGTCTTAATCCTAGGTGTTCAACTGTTTGTTCAAAAGCAACCCTTTCTGATTTTGATCCTAAGGTATTATCTTCAAACATCCATAGCATTAAAGAGGGGTCATTTTTTACTAACTCGGCACCAATGGTCAGGAAATCCTTCCAATTTTTATTTTCCTCTATTCTGCCTACCCATCCAATAATCTTTCTGTTGCTTTTTGTAAAATTTATATACTTAAAAAAATCAGTATTGATGCAATTGTGGAAGCAAAATTGTTTCTTTGTGGGGAGATTTTTTTTAAATGCTTCAATAAGATGAGGTGTTTGGGGATATAGAACAGCATCACAGTATTGGATTTGATCGGCATAATTTCTTAAAAAATGATCAGCATATTCTTTAGTTGACCCTAAACCTTGAACTTCATAAATCAATGGACCTTTATAGCCAATTTGTCGTAATTTCGGTAATAGGTGATAATCAGAGCTAACTACAATAGCCGTGTAATTCCCATTTTCTATTATTGACTTAATTTCTTGATCAGAATTTGTAATAAAAATCTGAGTATCAATTTTATTTCGGAGGCCAATTCCTTTCTGCAAATATAAGAAGTGACAGTTGATCCCCTTTTGACTTAAAGCATAAAAGCGTTGCCTGTTTAACGTTTCAACTCCTCCACTTGGAACAAAAAACGTAAACAAAATATTCACGCTAGGTTTAACCTCCATTCAAATAACATAATGTGTAAATTTAAAAAGTGTCGGTAATATTTGTTCCTCAATGGATGCAGTGAAATGAATGACGTCGATACATCTAAAGTATGCCTGATGGACTGCAAAGGTGTAAAAGTACCCCTGATGTTTGATAGATTGCGAAAAAAAGTGAAGTCTAGGTCTTGTATGTTACGCAGATTTATAATTAGGTTTATTTTTTTTACAGAGCCACCAGACAAAAATAATAACCCATTAACCTTTGAAACAACAATTGATGAAAACCTGGAAGAACAGATAAATAGGAAAACAAAACCATTATTATGATGTGTCCAATCTGTATTTTGAATATTACATACGATAACTATAGAAGCTCTTTTTCATTAAAGACGGAGCTACTGATAATTTATTTAACTAAGTAATAGAAATATAAACTCTATCAAGTCTAATCTTTAAGTAAAGAAGGTGTGGATAAATGGCAAGTTTATCAACTGGACCGATTGAAAATCGTCCTGTAGGCGGGGTAAGACCCACCCAACAAGTTACGGTTAAAATGGATAACCACGATTCCGTCAATTCTTCCAGTGTTTTAGTACAGGGATATTTCTTAAACGGGACCAGAACGTTGTATGTGCTAGAAGAAGTATTACTAACCCCAAATGAAGTGGCGACGAGAAATTATTTTGCCAACTTTGACGCATTTGAATTCGTTTTTACAACAAGCGGTCCAACGGCAGAAAGTACTGAAATTTCAGTTTGGGGGAAAAATGCATCTGAACAGTTAGTAACGGCTCATCGTCTGGTATCGGATGAACTGTTGGGAGCAGAAGTGGCGGGAGCTCAGGGGCCTCAGGGTGATATCGGACCTCAAGGGCCTCAAGGTGATACTGGACCTCAAGTCTTTGAATGGGGTGATGAGACTATTATATGGGCAGATTCAAGTGCTCCAGGTCCAGGAAATGGGACACCTTATGATCCTTATAATTCTTTACAGGCCGCTGTTAACGCAGCAACTAACAGTCCGTTAGCAGTCACTTTCGGTATGAGAGCCCGATTAATGATTCTTATTGCAGCAAATTCTGCATTTGACGAGGACATTGTCATCCCCCCTGCAAGACATGTGCAGCTTCTGGGACTAGGTCCATGGGTGCTTGGAAACGCACAAGGTGCAAACTTTTCATCTACCACACCAAGGAACGTAACCATCCAGACAAATCCAGCGGCTGAAGCCTTTTACACCAGCCAAGGTGCAGCATTCGTTGCCCGTCCAGTCACGGTTATTGGCACCTTTAATAATGGTACATCAGTAAGCACACATACAAACTACACGGATGGTGCAATTATAAGTGGGAATATTACATTTCAGAACGTTGCTATCGGAGATCCTTTCTCAACGGTCGAATTCCAACTGTTAAACACAAATGTTGTAGGGAATATTGTTCAATCTGGGCATATGGGACAACTTAATACGTATGTTTACAACAGCAGGCTGTCGGGTAGCGTGATTCACAATGGTTTGAGATTGCAGCGTTTGGTAGACAGCCGTACCGATGGTGTAATAAACATTGCTGTATATTCCAATATAGCAAATTCCTGGATTCGTGGAAATGTTACTGTGACAGCCGCCTCATCCGACGTTCCTCCCACGGGTATTTTTAGCAGCCAGTTTAACCCGATTACATGGAATGGACCACTGACACTGGATACAGCATCCAACTTTTACTTTGTATCTAGCGGTTCAACCTTAGTCGGAACCAAAACGGTTCTGTTTAGTACTGCTTAGTTATCAGTTCTAAATTTGAAGGAAAGCATTCGAAATATTCTTGTTCAATTATCGGAGATTAATAGTATATTAATAAAAAATGGTTGCAAACATTACGCAACCATTTTTTTATGCACATTTTATACATATAGAGGCTTAGAATATAAGAATTAATTAGTATTCTTGCATTTGAATTTCTCAATTGCAAATGAGTAAAGCCAAAAAGACACTTATCTGTTCCACATACCAGAATCGGCGATATTCTAAAAAATTAATTCGGCTTCACCAATACTTTTCACTATCGCCTCCTATTACTTTTTCTCCATGAAAACAACTTAAGATTTATGTCTGGTGGCTCATTATAAACGTCCAATCATCAGAGAACCGGTTTGCATATAATTCATTTAGAGTAAGGCCGCCGATACGCCCTAACTTGAAATAATAGGGTAGAGTTGGCTTAAGATCCATGGCAACTACTTATGGAAGGGAGTAATTGATGTGGATTCAAAAGTGTCTATAATTATTCCCACTTATAATTGCCCATATGTTGATCAAGCAATAAAAAGTGCTTTGAATCAGACTTATCACGCTATTGAAGTCATCGTTGTTAACGATGGTTCAACGAAATATCAAGAGAAAATCAGACCATACTTAAACAAGATTCGGTATGTTGAAAAAGAAAATGGCGGAACAGCAAGTGCTCTGAATATAGGGATAAAAAATGCAACCGGAGATTACTTTGCTTGGCTTAGCTCCGATGATTATTACCTTCCTGAAAAGATTTCCAAACAGATGGCTTTCATGAAGGTTAGAAATGCAGATGTTAGTTATTCAAATTTTAATTTAATTAATCCAGACAATAAGGTAATAAAAGCATTTGCAGGTATGAAATTTCCATCTAAAATGGAATTTTATAAAAGTTTACAGCATTGTTGTCCTATTAATGGAAGTACTGTAATGATAAAAATGGATATTTTTAATAGGTTGGGTTTATTCGATGAGACTCTTCGTTATACCCAAGATTTTGATATGTGGCTGCGTGTTGTACAACATCATGAATTTCACTACTTAAACGAGCCTCTTACTTTATACAGGATTCACGAAGAAATGGGAACAAAAAAATATAGCCAGAAACAGATGGAAGAAGCGAATTTCCTTTTTGGAAAATTTCATAATGAACTAAAAAAATTGATTATGAAGGAGAATGAAAAATTGCATCGGAAGGAAATATTTACAAATGTCTATAAAAATAATTTATGGAGAAGTAAAGAATCAGTATCTGGAACAGGATCAAGTTATGAACAAACAAAAGCGATCATAAAAGAAATACCTCGGTTGATTGAACTCTTTCAAATAAAAACCATGTTGGATGCTCCTTGTGGAGACTTTAATTGGATGAAGAATGTGAAGTTAAATATAGATCAGTATATAGGCGCGGATATTGTCTCAGAATTAATTAAACTCAATAATCAAAAATATTCAAATCTTAAAAGAGGATTTTTAAATTTGGATATTATTGTCGATCCTTTGCCGGAGGTTGACTTGATTCTTTGTCGGGACTGCTTCGTACACTTGTCTTTTGACGATGTTCGAAAAGCTTTAAACAATCTCAAACGCAGCGGTTCAAAGTATCTGCTTACGACTACCTTTACAAATCCTCGCCATAATATTGACTCAAGGACAGGATATGAATGGCGTCCGCTTAATTTACAACTTGCTCCTTTTCATTTTCCAAAACCAATCTATATCATTAATGAAAATTGTACAGAAGAAGGAATGTTATATTCGGATAAATCATTGGCATTGTGGAAGCTGAATACGCTGCATTTTTAATTCACTCTTGATCCCTCCAACAGAGGGATTCTTTTTTCTGAAGAGGACTAGTTGCCTTCCCTCAAGTATAAACGTTTTTTAAAGTTGAACACATTTGAGCGGCAATCTACATATAAATACCAAGAAAAAAGTGGGTTATAGATCTATAGAAAAGGAGAATCTTCTTGATTGAAGGCGTAAAAATAAAAAAGCTTTTGAAGCACGCGGATGATCGGGGATATTTTATGGAAGTTCTTCGCGATGATGACGGAATGCTTGAGCGGTTCGGCCAGTTTTCGGCGTCAGTAAGCTATCCAGGGGTCATCAAAGCTTTCCACTACCATAAGAAGCAGGATGATATTTGGTTCTTCCCCGTAGGAAATGCCCAAGTCGTCCTTTATGATATAAGGCAAGAGTCCCCCACGTTTGGTCAGACGGACGTCTGCTATATGGGGGAAAATAACCCGATTTCCCTCTTCATTCCTCGCGGCGTTGCTCATGGATATAGGGTTCTGGGCCATGTCCCTGCCATTATTACGTATTTGACAAATGTATCTTATGATCCGGATGATCCCGACGAGTACAGGATTGCTTACGATGATCCGCAGATCGGATTTGACTGGTCAACGAAATTCAGATAATGTGACGATTCTATCCAAAAGGAAGTGAAGTCCGTGAAAATGCTTATTACGGGTGGATCGGGTTTTATCGGCAGCCACTTTGACCGTTATTTAATAAGAAAATATCCCCATTATAAAATCATAAATTTGGATAATCTCACTTATGCGGGAAATTCGGCAAATCTACAGGATGTGGAGTATCATGCAAATTATCAATTTATTAAGGGGGATATCTGCGATCGTGAGCTGGTGGATTCTATCATTTCGGGGAGAGTAGATGAAGAAGCCTATCAACCGATTGACATTGTCATCAATTTTGCCGCAGAATCCCACGTTGACCGAAGCATCTCACAGCCGGACCTTTTTGTCCAAACGAATATCATGGGTACACAAGTGCTGCTCGATGTCTCACTGAAATACCAGGTAAAAAAGTTTGTACAGATATCAACAGATGAAGTCTATGGTTCCTTAGGGAAATCGGGATATTTTACGGAAGAAAGCCCTCTTTCGCCCAATAGCCCCTATTCTGCGAGCAAAGCCGGAGCCGATTTGCTTGTGCGAGCCTTCCATGAGACCTACGGATTATCCATCAACATTACGCGATGTTCCAATAATTACGGGCCTTATCAATTTCCGGAAAAGCTGATTCCCCTCATGGTTACGCATGCGATTCAGGAGAAAGAACTACCCGTCTACGGAGATGGCCTGAACGTACGCGATTGGCTGCATGTGGAGGACCACTGTTCGGCCATTGACTTGGTTATTCACAAGGGAAAGTCGGGAGAAGTCTATAATGTAGGCGGAAATAATGAATGGTCCAACATCGAGCTTGTCCGGAAGATATTAAGTCTTTTGGGAAAACCGGAAAAGCTGATTCGCTATGTGCAGGATCGGCCGGGGCATGACCGAAGGTATGCCATTGATGCAAGTAAAATTCGGAGAGAACTGCACTGGGTACCAAAATATTCGTTTGAACAGGGACTCGAGGAAACTGTTCATTGGTATCAAGACAATGAAGAATGGTGGAGAAGGATCCTAAGCGGAGAGTATAAGAAGCAGTATTGAAAAATAAGGAAAGCACTTATTGATGCTTGACGGCAATCTCCAACGGAGGATATTGAGCCCGTTGCTACAAAAGATTTTCCCCGTCCAGCTTTTTCCAGAGGGAGTTTATTCATTATGAATGGTAGTTTGCCTAATTTTATAATTATAGGAACTCAAAAAGGCGGAACAACTTCTTTATATAATTATTTGGTACAACATCCAAATATTGAGCCATCTACAACAAAAGAAGTACATTTTTTTGATATCTTCTTTAATCGGGGTGTAAATTGGTATAGATCACATTTTCCAAGTAATCTTAAAAAAGGTACTATAACTGGTGAAGCTAGCCCATATTATATTTTCTACCCATATTGTCCTTCTAGAATAAAACAAGTCATCCCCGAGGTTAAATTAATTGTACTATTAAGAAATCCCGTTTATCGGGCATATTCTGCATATAATATGGTCTTAAGGGCAGGTATTGAAAAATTAACATTCGAAGAAGCTATTGCAAAAGAGGATTCCAGACTAAAGGATGATATAAAAAATATACTTGAAAAACCTGATTTCTATGGATTTCATCATCAACATTTCTCATACCTCAGTAGAGGCATTTATTTTGATCAGCTAAAAAAATGGTTTGAATTGTTTGATAGGAAAAACTTTCTAATTTTGAAAAGTGAATTATTATTCAACAACCCCACAGATGCATATTTCAAAGTCATTCATTTTTTAGGATTATCATATTTGCAACCTGAACATTTTACAATTTTTCAGAAAGGAAATTACAATACAAATATTAAACCTGATACACTAAATTATTTAATTGAGTATTTTAGACCACATAATCAAAGGTTATATGATTTGTTAGGAATTGATTTTGCGTGGGAGCAAGAATTCAAGAGGTAGTATTCTAGGTATATATCCTAGTCATTCATCTCCAGTCCAAACGGGATTAATTGTTGATTGTCCTGGGGATTAATAGCGGGCTGCTTATAGGGATATTCTGAAGCAAAAAGTGGATGATATTGTAACCTAAAAAGGGAATCCCCAGAAGGGATATGAACTACGGGAACAAAAAACGGTAAGACAAAAAAATCCTTTGGGGAAGAACGTCCAGAAGGTCATAACCAGAAGAAAGGGGAGAGCTCAATAATGACTAACCCTATTTCTTTTGGCCTAGCAGAAAGCCAAGCGCTTTTATAGAAAGCCTTGGCTGTTCCTCATATTTCCATAAAAATGGCATCTCCTGTACCCGAAGGAAAAACATTCTCAAGCGAATGAGTCATTGTTGACATAATTTTGTTTGCATAAGTAGATGGATTGAATCCGGGAGAAGTTCCTCCTCCTAGATAATATATCTGCAGTTCTTTCTTCACGATATTTATATTTCTCATAACAGCTTCAATCCGCTAATCAAAACAAGGATAGCGATAAAAACCCGAAGTGGTTTGGCTGGTACTTTGACGGTTAGGGCACTGCCGATGATCACGCCCGGGATGGAACCGATTAGAAGATTGGCAGCCAGCTGAAAGTCTACGTTCCCGAGGCCCACATGAAGCACTCCGGCAACGGTGACGAGGAAAAAGGCATGGGCAATATCCGTACCGACCAGCTCCGATGCTGTTAAACGGTATAAATAGAGCATCGCCAAAGCAAAGAGCGAACCGGAACCGACGGAGGTCAGGCAAACAATAAAGCCGAGAACAAACCCGATGCCAATCGTTAAATGTCGCTTTTCTTCAAGCGGCTTTGCCAGCCAGCGGTTTTCCTTGATTTTTTTATCCCAAAAAATCCGAATCAAGATGGAAATGGCTACTGCTATGAGTACATAGCCTAGAGTATATTCGATGATTTGCTCCTGGTTTTGATACAAAGAATTAAAAACATAAAGTATGCTGATGGAAATGACGGAACCCGGAATGCTGCCCAAAGCAAGCAGCTTCACCAGTCTCAGATTGATGGTCTTTTGCCTGAAATGCTGGCAGGTTCCGAAAAACTTAGTAATGGAATTATAAAAAAGGTCGGTACCGACCGCAATCGCCGGATTAATTCCCAATAATATCAGAGCCGAGGTCAGAAGGGCAGCTCCCCCTACACCTGTCAAGCCGACCAAAAAGCCAACAACCAACCCCATTATCGCGATGCCGATGCTCATGTTCACACTCCTCAGAACGTTTCCAAATCATTCTATATATATACAAGTCATTTAAGAACGGTGAAGAAAAAATAGGGGGATATTATGTCTATTCTGAACAAACGAATTGTTTCATTTTAGTAGAGCATGCATATAAATAATACCAAAGGTTCATATCATTGCTTTCGCATAGGATGAAAAGTAATGCGGTGGGAGGTAGGAAAGTATCGAAAGGAAAACGAAATCATCCAATATTTTTTGGCAAAAAACAGGAATCCGCAAGGAAGACCGCCAAAAATTAAATGGCCATCAAAGTTTTGTCCTTTGGTTTACAGGCTTGTCAGGTTCAGGCAAATCAACCATCGCCATCGAACTGGAGAAAGAGTTATATCAGCGGAAAATGAGAACCTTTATCTTGGATGGAGACAATATCCGGCATGGACTCAATAGTAATTTGGGTTTCAGCCCGGAAGACAGGACGGAAAATATCAGACGAATCGGGGAAGTTTCTAGGCTGTATGTGGAAGCCGGAATCATTGTTTTGACAGCCTTTATTTCCCCTTACAGGGAGGACCGCGATAGAGTTCGCTCCCTTTTTAACTCCGGGGAATTCATTGAAGTCTATCTGAAGTGCTCCTTAGAAGAGTGCGAGAGGAGAGATCCAAAGGGGCTCTATCAGAAGGCAAGAGCAGGAAATATTCAACATTTTACCGGCTTGTCGGATCCTTATGAAGCCCCTCAAAATCCTGAAATCATAATTGAGAGTGATAAGCAATCTGTTCGGGAAGCTGTCAATCAGATCATTAGATACTTGAGCAAGAGTGGGAAGCTCCGTTTCGATCATTGACAAGCAACCCCATCGATTGCTTTATGATGGAAATTAATTAGAGTTATAGGAATACAGTAATAATGTTAAACAGTTCACCATTAGAGGAGGTCGATCTTAAATGTGTTGGTGCTCTAAGTGGAATAAATTCAATGCCAGCAAGAATTCTAGCCAGAATACTAATCCAAGCTTATGTATTCACAAATTAAGGGATGGTTCCATAAAGAAAGTTATATGCCCCAAAAATACAAATTCCTATAAAAAATAAACCTTCCCAGGTAGCATTTTTACTGTTAATCAGGAGAATCTACTGAAGCATATAGTAGGACAGAGGATGATTTTCAAGTGAAAGGGACTAGTAATCAGAAATATGTGTGTAATATTTTCTGATATAAGTGTATATCGGAGCATGATTCCGTGATTTCCTTGTTAAATTGATCCTAAAAAATGAGTAGTATAAATTAAAATAACTCTCGAAATGAGAGTATTGCAAAATGTAGTGTAAAATTTGGAAAACATGTTGGCGGAACCCCTAGTAGGCATATAAGCTTGGCATCATGCCAAGCTTATTTTTTATTCTATCTTTTTCAACTTGATTGTGTGCTCATCTTATGTTTCATCTGCTATAATAGAAAAGGAGTTATTTTAGAAGGGATACACTTATGAGACGATTAATCATTCATTTAGTGCTATGTATCATTTGCTTAATAGCGATTGGTTCTTTGCAACCTTTTCCTGAGCACGCAGACCAAGTCAACAATTATGATAGCTACTTGGGTGCAATTGAATATAACGAATATGGGGCGGTTAATCATGACCATCATAAATTGAACATAACAAAGATCTTTATAGGTTCCATTCTATTCCTCTTTGCCTATTTAACCGTTGTGTTTAAATATGATATACCCAAAACGTACTTATATTCGTTTGTAAAACAAAGAAAACTAAGGGAAAACCTTTTACCTAGGCTCGTTCATTCAAGACTTTTCGTTTGTTCCTTTTAATTTCGGAAAATATTTGAGGGAGGAACAAAATTGGAGCAAAGTAAACAAAAAATTCATCATCAAAAACTATCTAGAATGAAACTCATTAAGCGTGTTATCGGTATGTTATTAGGATCTATTTTTGTATCGGTTGGATTAGAAATATTCTTGGTTCCCAACAACATTATAGATGGCGGCATTGTTGGTATTTCCATTATTCTATCTCATTTAACAGGTTGGGCGTTAGGTATATTTTTATTCGTTCTTAATCTGCCATTCCTCCTATTGGGATATAAACAAATAGGGAAGACCTTTGCTATCTCGACCTTATTCGGGGTAACGATGATGTCGATCGGTACAACCCTTCTGCATTCCGTTCCCGTATTAACCGAAGACCCCTTGTTAGCGTCCGTATTTGGAGGAATCATTTTAGGAATGGGGGTTGGTTTGGTTATTCGTAACGGTGGTTCCTTGGACGGAACGGAGATTATTGCGATTTTATTTAATAAGAAAACACCTTTCTCTGTTGGAGAAATAGTGATGTTTTTCAATCTGTTTATACTGGGGAGTGCCGGATTCTTTTTCGGATGGGATCATGCTATGTATTCCTTGATAGCTTACTATATTGCTTTCAAAATGATTGATATCACCATTGAGGGTTTTGATGAATCCAAAGCCGTCTGGATTATCAGTGATCTACACAAAGAGATCGGAGATACCTTGTCGGCAAGATTAGGGCGGGGTGTCACCTACCTGAATGGGGAAGGTGGGTATAGCGGGGATGACAAAAAAGTCATTTTTTGCGTAGTCACGAGATTAGAGCAAGCCAAATTAAAGTCCATAGTGGAAGAAATCGATGCCTCAGCCTTCCTTGCGATCGGAAACATTCATGATATTAAGGGTGGGCGATTCAAAAAGAAGGATATTCATTAAATGAGAGTGCTGGACTCAAGAGTCTGCCTGTATAATGTGATAATATACTATTTGTGTATAATATGGAAAAGTATTGATTTCAAGAATACTAAAGAAGGAAAGCCCAACGAAATGAACGTTGGGCTTTTGCATTAAGGAAGGACACTTCCACCTTCAAGGAATCTCCACTCAAAATGCTTGTCAAAAATCTGATCAATGCGAACGCCGCCGGTGTCGATACTCATCGTATGAAGCATCTTACCATCTCCTAAATAGATGCCGACATGGGTAATGGGTTGTTCAGATTTGTTGATTCTCTGATAAATTTCTTGATGAGATCCTTTATAGGACATGAAAAATAATAGGTCCCCACGTTTAGCATCGCGGATGTTCAACACCCTTCGAGGAGAATGTGTTTCGATATAACGGGCTTGACTCCGTGAATTATTCGGCAACTCCATTCCAAGTGCTTTATAATAAACCCATCTAGTAAAATCCGAGCAATCAAAAGTGGTAATAGTATCTCGATCGGAGCCGAACTCATAAGGGGTTCCTAAGTATCGAAGGCCCAATGAAATTACATTTTCAACGTAACCGCCTGGCAGGGGTTGTATGTCTGGATTAACAGAGGCAATCTTAGGTGGTCTGTTTACATTTAGCAAAGAAGCACCTTTTGGGGGGTGACCGGCTCCTCCTTTGATTTCGCTTTCTACACCTAGATCTCCGATTTGGGCTAATTCATCTTGATTTAAAACGGAAGGATCATTGCCTAATATATTTGTGGGTATTTCCAATTGTTTCTTAGAAGTTAGATTAGGCGGGTCATTAGCTTGATTGCAAGCGGTTAAAGTAGTCGTTGATAGTAATGCTAATACGATTCCTAACTTTTTCATTGCATTCATCCTCTCCTTTTTAGCTTGAATAGGTAGTATTTTACCCAATAAAAGCGGAGATGAATCACAATTAACATGTCCAGAGCCCAATAAATGTTATGAGCTGTACAGATATGGTAATTCTACATCCATGTTGAAAAGACTTTTTCTATCTAAACCGTCATAACCAGTTTCTTTTTCCGAATAAAATAAATGGGCCATTTTTACATATCACGTCTATTAGGGAGAAGAGAGATGAAAAAGAAACTATTAAAGTTACAGCAAATGCTCCGGGATTGGGTGGATGGGAAGGATGGGCAGTCAAAGCGAATACAGCGAAAACGGGAACTTAACCAAGTTTTTCAATTAGAAACAGACACATTAAGAAAATTAGAGAAGGTTGCCAATGGGAAAAATATATCCTTGCAATCTGCACTCGAGCAAGCCGTGTACTTTTATTGCACCCATCAAAGCGAACCCATGATAAGAATGAATGAAGATCGCAAGGAGCGCAATTCTTTGCTGCGATTAGGCGGTTTACTGTCTAATAAACATCATGTTTTGAAAAAGGAGAAGGAGTACGATGATCACACTCGAATCCATGTCTTGTGATACAACCTCTGTATTCTTAGATACAACGGCATTCCTCGTTTTCATGGATGTTGAGCATGCTTATCATCAAAAAGCAGTTTCTTTATTTTATGATTTAGATGATTTAGAACGTCCGCTAGTTACCTTAAATCTAATTGTTTATCAGGTTCATGAATGGCTGAAAGACAAGTCGGGGTTTGCCGATGCTCAATTTTTCCTGCAAGCGATTCGCAAAGCAGAACAATCTCAGATTTTGACCATCATTCCAATTGAAGAAGGAATCGAAAGAAGTGCCTTAAGGCTCATGGATGAAAATCCAGAACATGAACTTACCTTCTTGACGGCGTGTTCACTAACAGCTATGAATCAATTGGGATTGAGTCGTATTTTTTCTTTTGACCGACAATTGGATTGGATTTCCCGTCTTTTTCCACGCATTCAGGTGATGCCCAGTCAAAACTATTAGTCATGATATGAACTCTTGGATATGAATCCAAGGGTTCTTTCGGTTTAGATACTTGTTTTACTTATTGCTTTCCTATATAAATAAGTATAGGTTGCCAGAAAATCTGGCAGTCTTTGCTGCATGGGTATAGCAAAATAGACTTATCACCCATTTTAAATTAAATGTGGTTTAGTGGAGAGATAAAGAAATGGAAAATCAGGGAAATGATACCTCTCAAATCATTGAAGTTTGCTTAATAGCTGGTAAAATCATGTTACAAAATGGGGCAGAAACTTATCGAGTAGAAGATACCATGATGCGAATCGCAGCATCCTATGGTATTTCGCAATCCCATAGTTTTGTGATTCCAACAGGAATTATATTTTCGATTGACCAGACGGAACACACGAAATTGATTCGGATTACCGATCGTCAAACGGATTTGCGAAAGGTGACCATGGTGAATCATATTTCAAGATTAATTAGTGTTGGGGAGCTTACAGCATTCGAAGCCTATCACTTGTTAAAGCAAGTGGAATCGAGCCATTTAGCCTATCCTATTCTATTACAAATTGCTGCTGCCTCTTTGGCTAGTGGTTGTTTTTTGATTATGTTTCAAGGAGGGTGGCACGATTTTTTACCTGCGGTAATCTCAGGAGGATTTGGGTTTTCTGCCGCTGTTTATTTACACCGATTAGTGCAGATTAAATTTTTCGCAGAGTTTTTAGCCTCATTTATCATAGGCCTTATGGCCTTTTTATTTATTTACTTAGGTCTTGGACAAGAAATGGATAAAATCATAATTGGCTCTGTCATGCCGCTTGTCCCTGGTCTTTTAATTACCAATGCCGTGAGAGATTTAATGGCAGGACACTTAATGGCGGGTTTATCTAAAGGTGCAGAGGCTTTCTTAACCGCATTTGCCATTGGGACTGGAATTGCTATTGTTTTTTCTTTTATGTAATCAAAAGGGGGAGGGAAAAGTTGATTATGATCGAACAGATTATCACTAGTTTTCTTGCTTCAGTTGCTTTTGGGATCATCTTCAATGCTCCCAAAACTTCCTTGCCGAAATGTGGTTTGGTGGGAATGGTAGGTTGGCTCATCTACTTTTATATAGCCCAAAATAACGTGGACCAGGCCGTAGCAACTTTGGCGGCTTCATTTTTTGTGGCTGTCATGAGCTACCAATTCGCCAAAATTTATAAAAGTCCAAGTATCATCTATAGTGTTATGGGAATTATTCCATTAGTACCAGGCGGATTGGCTTATGATTCCATGAGACATTTTGTTGTCAATGATTATAACCTTGCCCTCCAACTTGCTGCTAAAGCATTTATGATATCTGGAGCCATTGCATTTGGTATTGTATTTTCTGAAGTATTTAATCAAATCATGAAAAAATTATCGGTAGATTAATGGTGGGATCTAATAGGTCTTATACTAGAACAAGATTCATCTATTTGATCTGATATATTAGATTTTCATTCGGAGATAAATAGTTTACTATATAAATATACATGTTGTTTGGGAAACAGGGGGAGTCTGGCATGCAAAACGAACAGAGAAAAGAAATCTTATTAGAAAGTGGGACAAATGAGCTTGAAATCTTGGAACTGGGCATAACCGAGGATCAAAGCTTTGGGATAAACGTCTCAAAAGTAAGAGAAATCAATGCCCCTGTAAAAGTAACCAAAGTTCCACGTTCTCACCCTTTTGTTGAAGGCCTGATTCAGCTTCGAGATGAGGTCCTTCCTGTCATTGATTTATCCCGGGTCTTGGGATTAAAGCAACTGGCATGGAATGAAGGGATTTTTATAGTAACAGAGTTTAACCTGATAAAAGTGGTGTTTCATGTCGGATGGGTCAATCAAATATGCCGGGTTTCATGGGAAGAGATTGAAGAGCCAACTGGTGTGTTTCGTTCCATGGGGAACGCGATCGTAGGCGTCATTAAGCTACAAGATAAAATGATTCAACTCCTTGATTTTGAAAAAATCTTGGTGGAGATCAGTCCGGAGTCCGGAATAAGCAAAGAGAGAGTAAAAAAAGCAGGAACTAAAAACGAAAGAAAAAATAAAAGGATCATGATCGCTGAGGATTCTGCCCTATTAAGAAGCTTGATAGAAGAGACACTGATTGAATCAGGCTATACTCAATTAAATTTCTTTGAGAATGGAAAAAAAGCGTGGGATTATCTAACAGAAATGAAAGAGATGAACTCTGAGAAACAGGTTGATTTATTAATAACAGACATTGAAATGCCACAAATGGATGGACTACATTTAACCAAGCGGGTAAAGGAAGACTCCCTATTAAAATCAATGCCGGTTGTTATTTTTTCTTCCTTGATTTCCGATGCTTTGCGTCATAAAGGGGATTCTGTTGGAGCAGACGCACAAATTACAAAGCCACAAATTGATATCATAGTAGAAACACTCGACCTATTACTGGGAGCAGAGAACTAGCCATATGTCACTGGACCAGTGTGAATTATATCACTCTTGTACGGGGTAAGCTATTTTCAATGTGTGTTTTAGGGAATAATATGGAAGCCTGACTCGAAAATCGAGTGAGGCTTTTTGCATTTTCTGGCTACTTTTATTTATATACATAACAAATCATTGTAAGCGCTCTATAAATTGTCACATTTTCATCTGATAGAATCATGTAAAATGATCTAGGAAATAGAGGAAAAAAGACCTAATATATATTATACTTATCGGAAAGTATTATACGCATAGGGCTATGCCAGTAGCTTTCTTAATAATTAACAGAATACTCCTAGTATTCTTTTAATAAAGGTAAAAAATATATACCTAATGTGAAAATGAGAAAAAGATAAAAGGGTGAGTGAATATGAAGTCGTTAAAATCCAAACTGCTACTAATGGTTATTCCTATTTTTATTGTGGCGCTTAGTGCCATCGCTTACATGAATCATTTAAAGGCAAAAGAGTTTTTGGTCGCCAATTTTGAAAATGAAGCCAATGTCAAATTAACCCTGGTTCAATCAAAAGTGGACGATTGGATCGGACTGCACAAAAATAGCTTAACCTTATTGTCATCGAGTGAACAGATTAAAAGTGGGGATCAGGAAAAACAATTACCGTATTTTAAAGAGATCTTAGACAAGCATTCAGAATATGAGATGATTATGATTTCAAATGACAAAACTGGTAAACATGTGCTGACTTCCGGAGGGCAAACTACAGATATTTCTGATCGTGACTATTTTAAAAGGAGTGTGACGGGTGAAATAGTAGTCAGTGATCCACTCATTTCTAAAGTATCAGGAAAAAAAGTGGTGGTTGTCTCTGTTCCCGTTATGAAAGGTAGCCAAGTGACTGGAGTTTTAGGTGCTACTATTTTAGTAGATCAGTTGATTGATGTCGTAAACTCTGAGAAATTAGGGAAGACAGGGTATGCGTATCTCTTTAACAAAGATGGTCTCATTCTGTCACACCCCAATAAAGAAAATATTCTAAAACTGAACTTGCATAACCTAAATATTCAACAGTTGAGTGAAGCTATAGAAAAGTCCATCCAAGGAAAAACGGGAATGATTGAATATCAATTTGAAGGAGTGGACAAATACGCTTTTTACACCAAAAGTAAGGAACAAAATTGGGGATTAGCGCTAACCGCACCAGTTAAGGAAGCAACGGAGCAACTAAGTTATTTAGCCAAGCTCTCATTTGCAACAGCTGGAGTCGTATTAATTTTTACGGTCCTCATCATCATCGTATTTTCAACCCGTTTTGTACGTCCGATTGAAATTCTCAGCCATTTAACGAAACAAATTGCCCAAGGGGATCTTACTTCAAAGAGCAGCATTCGTTCCAACGATGAAATCGGTCAACTTAGTCAGCACTTCAATCATATGATCGAGAACATGAAGGGTCTCCTATGGAAGATTAAAGAGGTAACGATCCATTTGAAGCAATCATCGACAGTCTTGGAACAAAGCAGCAAAGAAACACGGGATGCCTCTTGGCAAGTAGCTGTGACTATTTCAGAATTAGCCAACGGTACTTCAGATATTGCCATGTCGGTTCAAGATATATCACGAGAAGTATCCTATACGATGGAAACGATGAAGAATGTGAACGATCTAACGAATGAAATGGTGAATACCTTTGCTGAAACTCAAAAGGTAACGGAAAAGGGAGCCAGCGATGCCCAGGTTGCCGTTCATAAAATGAATGAAATACAGTCCCAATCTAACGAGAATGTAGCCTTGATGCATGACCTTGGAGATAAAGCCAATGAAATCAATAAAATCGTCGATCTCATTACGAATATTGCCACTCAAACTAATTTATTAGCCTTAAATGCGGCTATTGAAGCAGCGAGGGCAGGAGAACACGGCCGCGGGTTTTCAGTTGTGGCCAGTGAGGTACGAAAACTAGCGGAAGAGACGGGACATGCCACTCAACAGATCCAGCAAATTATCATTAAAACACAAGAACAAGCGACAAAAGCGATTCATTCGATTGAATGTGAACAAGAGAATATTGAAGACGGTCTGAATCGGGTTCAGATTGTGAGAGATTCGTTCCAATCGATTAACGGGATGATGGAGCATGTTGTACATGAGTCACATCAGCTGAAAGATTACTTGAAGCAACTAGAGGAAAAAAGCGGGATGATCAATTCATCGATTGAGAATATTTCGGCTGTAACGGAGGAGGCATCGGCTGGTGCCCAAGAGGTTAGTGCTGCAAGTCAACAACAGGCCGTATCTTCAAACCAAATCTTATTGGATGCCGAATCTTTAAATGAGTTAGCCGTCTCGTTAGAAGAGATTACAAAACAATTTAAGACACAATAATAAAGAACTTTTAGAAAGCGCCCCCGCGAATTCTCAAATCCTCTGCTTCTACCCTTTGAGGATTTAGACCGTATATAGATAACAATAAAAAGGCCTTACAGCTTGGTAATCCAGGTCAGTAAGGTCCTTTTTTTGGTTTCAGATACCAGCGTAATCAATTGGAGTTGGAAGAAGGGTAATTCCTATGAATCGGATGCTTTATGTTAAAATAGGGATGTTTCAAAACGAAATAGAATATAATGGGGTGGACAAACCATATGACAGCAACAACCTTGTTTCAAAGCTATGAACAGGTAGAGAAAAAGATGGAGGACCTCGTCCAACGAGAATTTTATGAAGCTGATTTTTTTCAAACCCTTGTAAGCGGGAATTACTCTCAACATCAAATTCGCTATTTTGCCATTCAATATAGTTACTATAGTCGCCATTTTCCGAGAGTATTGGGTGCTGCGATTTCCGCAATGGCCCCCATCGATACTTGGTGGGTACCTCTTGCTGAAAACTTATGGGATGAAGCAGGAAAAGGGAAACCGGGAAAAGCTCATGAAAAATTGTATCAAACGTTTATGTTGTCTCTTGATCCTACCATTTCAGTTAATCAGCACGGTATTCCAGATGAAACGATGTCTCCAGCGGTATTAAAAGCCATTCAGACGTTTCTTGAATTTTTTCGAAGTTGCACTCCGCTTGAAGCTATGGCTGCCGTTGGACTAGGCTCCGAGATGTTCGCTGGAGGGGTGATGGGACTCATTGGAAAAGGATTCAAGCACCCAAATTACAACCAAGAACAGAACATCAATCTTACCTTCTGGGTGGTTCATGAAGAAGAACATGAACCACATCATTACCAACTTTGCAAGGATATACTGATTCAATTTACAAGCAGCGAGGAAATGAAGACGATGTATGAGGTAGGGAGTCAAATCGCACGTTCAGAGGCCAGGATGTATCAAGAATTGCATGAAGAAATGCTTCGAATCAAATAAGGTAATTGAAAAAGAAGCCCATCGACAAAACGGTCGGAGAGCTTCTTTTCTTCCGCTAAAATAGGATTGGCTGACATCTTCAAATGGACTTCAATAGAAGCTTTTCTTAAAGGCAATAGGGAGAGCTCTTTTTTTTCACTTTCCACCCTCATACCGGAAATCTTCTTCTCGGTGTTCCTGAAACGCATCCTGTACTTCTTGAACGAAATGATCGATGCTTTGCCTGGGCTGTCGATGATAGGCATATTTCCATCTTTGTTCCTTTTCATCAACTACGTATGCATAATAATCCGCAATTTCTTCTCCCTCTATCTTACTGAAAAAGTCCATTAACTCCACACGAATGGTCATTTTGTTGCCTCCCTAAATTAATACTTACCTAATAGTATGGATCATTCGTCCAGAGAAATGTGAGGACATTGACGGACGTTCGATCTGGATTTAGCAGCAGGAGGGAATCGAAGATCTAAGAAATTGCAAAAATGGATCAATTATTGAGGAGTGAGTGATCACTCCCTTTTCCTTTTTGTTGGATTATTTGGAAGATATCTAAAACAGGAAATCGACGATTAATGCGGCATCCCGTGAAAATAATCATCCGTAGCCACGAAAAACACCACCTTCTTCTCCCCGCTTATAATATTTTTTCCTTATTTTCCAACGTTAGCTTATATTCCACTGCCAAAATGAGAATATTTTAACTGATATGGATTTCTGCAGCATCGAATGGAAGAGCTGCCGGAACACTTTCAAGTTCTGAATTTCTTCGGGAGGACCTATGATTCTGAATACTGAACAACTTCGACAAAAAGCACACGAACTAGCGCTGACACATGACTCGTACGCGAGAAGGAGGCCATCAAAGCGCATAATGAGGGAATTCTATGCGGACATTGAGAAGTTGCGGGCGTTTATACAATCCTTGCAGGACGGTCGCGCAAGCTGTTCGCAGCCCGCAGAAGAATGGCTGCTCGATAACGCTGAATTCATCGAAGAACAGGTTTTGGTTGTGCAGCATCAACTCTCCGAAGCGTTTTTGCGGCAATTGCCATGCCTGCGGAAGACCGGTGAGCTTCGGGCACTGTCTATCAGTTCGGATTATCTTGATCATGCAGATGGGAACATGGATGAAGTATCGTTTGTTTCATATATCAATTTTTACCAGGAAGTTTCGGTTTTGACCATTGCTGAAGCGTGGTCAGTGCCGCTTGTCCTGCGCATGGCGTTGATTCGTCGTCTCGCCAAAGTCATGGACCTCGTTCGGGAACGACGGGAAGTGTGCACGTCGGTCGAACGATTACTGGAACGGATAGAGCCGTCAAAGTTAAAGCCGGATGCACTAAAGGCTGTGCTTGAAGAAGCGGGTCAAGATATGCCGCTTTCCGGTCCGTTAATTGTCCACTTGGTCAAGCACCTTCGGGAGTGGTCGGATAATTCCACAACCGTCCGCGAATGGTTGATGTGCAAACTGGAAAATGGCCCAGGCAGCCTTGATCACATCGTCTCATACGAGTTTCAACTTCAAGCCATGTATCAGGTGACAACCGGCAACATCATCGGAAGCCTGCGTAAGCTTTCGCGTTGGGACTGGCGGGATTCGTTCGAGGAGATTTGTCTGGTTGAACGGACTCTGCGCCAGGAGAGTACAGGTGTCTACCCACTTCTTGATTTTTCAAGCCGGGACATGCTGCGAAAACACGTTGAGCAATTAGCCCGCCGCTTGCGCGTGCCGGAAAATCTTGTTGCCCAACAGGTCGTGGAGCTTACGTTGAAAGATCGCGATCAGGTGAGGGCGGAACGTGGGCAGACCGACTGCGTTACTGTGGATCATGCAGCAAAAGATCATCGTGCACATCACCGGGTAACAGATAAGGATACAGACAGTCTGAAAGATATAGATGAGCTCCCGCGCCAATCATTTGTCGCTTATTACCTGCTTGAACCGGAAGGGATCAAGGTGCTGCAGCGCGCGCTTAAAATGTGCAGCAGCCCTCGCCATTTACCGGAAATAGGAGTATTGCGGCGGGTCACCGGCACGTATTTTACCACACTCGCAGGCTTGTTTGCGGCTTTTCTTTTCGGATTTTCCGTGTGGGTGGGAAGAGGTGCGAACTTCACGCCATATCAGTGGGTGATGATACTCCTTCCACTGTTACTACCAGCGAGCGAATGGGCCGTGACGGCAGCACACTGGCTTATCGAATGCGCAAGGCGGCCGCGATCGCTGCTTCGGTATGATTTTTCGGATGAAATTCCGGTTGATGCCACGACGATGGTGGTGATTCCCGTCATCTGGTCAACCGTCGAAGAAGTGCAAGAAATGGCGGATCGGCTGGAACTGCATTACCTGGCAACGCGCGACCCAAATGTCCATTTTGCCCTCCTGGGTGATTTTATCGACGCAGAAACGGAGCGAGTTTCGCAGGACGCTGCCCTCCTTGCAGTTGCCCGGGCAAGCATAGAGGAGTTAAATCGTACGTATTCCGGGCCTGGTGGGAGTACGTTCCATCTTTTTCAGCGTCGACGATTGTGGAACCCTTCCGAGGGGGTATGGATGGGATGGGAGCGCAAGCGCGGTAAATTGGTCGAATTTGTCGAACTTCTGAAAGGATGTACGGATACGACGTATGATCACGTTATCGGGGATGCCGCTATTCTTTCAGGCATCCGTTACATCATTACACTCGATGCGGATACCCAGCTTCCTATCGGCACCGCGCAACGGATGATCGGCACCCTGCATCTTCCCTACAACCGGCCGCGGTTAAACCATACCCGGACACGGGTCGTCGAGGGATACGGCGTACTGCAGCCACGCATCGGCATTAGCCACGCATCGGCCTTGCGCTCGCGATGGGCAAATCTATGGTCAGCGGATCCCGGAATCGATCCGTACGCCTTTGCTGTCTCCGATCCATACCAGGACGGACTAGGACAAGGTATTTTTACGGGCAAGGGAATCTTCGATGTTGAGGCATTTGCCCAAGTGCTATGTGAACGTATTCCCGAAAATCGGGTGCTCAGCCACGACTTATTGGAAGGCGGGTTTTTACGTGCTGGCCTGCTGTCTGACATCGAATTGATCGATGGACATCCCGCTGTGTTTAGCACGCATCAGAAGAGACTGCACCGCTGGGTGCGCGGCGATTGGCAATTGCTCCTATGGCTGTTTCGCCGTGTCAGCGACCGGCGAGGGACGCTCTTGCCAGCTGATTTATCCGCTCTCACCCGCTGGCAAGTGATCGATAATCTGCGGCGCAGTTTACTGCCGCCGGCACTGTTTGCGGTTCTTCTGCTTGGCTTGACCGTTTTGCCCGGATCCCCCGGGCACTGGCTTGCGATCGTGTTTGCTACCTTGTTTTTGCCGGTGATCCGCCAATTGATTGCGATTCGACAGACCTTTTGGCGGCCACGGAGCTTTCTGGCTACCGTCGGACAAGTTTTGGTAACGATTCTGACTCTCCCGTTTCAAAGCATGCTGTTATTGGACGCCATCGGTAGAACCCTATATCGTTTATTCGTATCCAAACGCCATTTGCTGGAATGGGTCAGCTCTGCGGAGATCGAACGGCGTAACCAGGGGGGCCGCCCGCCTGCATTGATGAGTATGTATGGAGGATTCGCACTGGTGGTCCTCTTTGCGCTTACAGCAGTAGTGAGCGGTGTGCCAAGGCTGCAGTGGACAGGCTTGGCACTTTGTGCAATATGGGCTTTGGCTCCGCTTTCAATACGGTGGCTAGACAAGCCTCTGGAGCAGCCTGAGCAGCCGCTTACAAAAGACGAGAAGGAACAGCTGCGTAAGTTATCAGGACAAATGTGGGAGTTTTTCGAGGACTTCGTTACCGCAAAAGACAATTGGCTGCCGCCTGATAACGTTCAAATTGATCCGCCCAAAGGGATTGCAAACCGCACATCTCCTACCAACATTGGTCTTTATTTCACCTGCACGCTGGCAGCAAGGGATTTAGGATTGATTGACACGCCCGGATTGGTGGAGCGTTTGGAACGCACGCTCGATACCGTTGAGCGGTTGGATAAATGGAAAGGCCATCTTTACAACTGGTACGACACGGTCACTCTCGAACCGCTGCCTCCGCTGTATGTGTCTACGGTCGATTCGGGCAACTTCGTCGGTTGTTTGATGACAGTCAAAGAGGGATTGGCGGAGTGGTTAAAGTCGGACATTGAACTGGATGAGGAGCCAGGAATCGGCCAGAATCGCGTTAAGCACCCGGAAGAGTGGAATGTTGCATTCTCTCAAGAATTGACGCCGACGGTGGAAATGGTAGATGCAGGGGAGACCGTTTGGATTCAGACTGAAACGGAGACACCAGACACTTTCCGGCAGGGTTGGATGGAACGTGGGGAAAATCTAATCTCCCGAATAGAGGCGCTGATTAACGGGACAGACTTTCGCCCGCTCTACGACCATAAGGCCAAATTGTTCACATTGGGGTACCATGCTGCCCTGCATGAACGCGATAAGATCCTTTATGACCTGATGGCATCCGAGGCCAGGCAGGCAAGCTTTGTTGCCATCGCCCTTGGCCAGGTATCTGTGGGACACTGGCATGCGCTCGGCCGGACTATGACCAAGGTTGGAAAGGATGTCGCGCTGCTTTCCTGGTCCGGGACCATGTTTGAATATTTGATGCCTTGGCTGCTCATGCGCAACTATCGGAATACCATCTGGGACAGCACCTATCATGCTGTTGTCAAGCGGCAAATCGATTATGCAAATCAACGGGGAGTCCCGTTCGGCATCTCCGAATCCGGCTATTATGCGTTTGATTATCAGATGAACTATCAATACCGTGCGTTTGGTGTTCCAGGTCTCGGATTCAAGCGCGGACTCGAACAGGATTTGGTTGTCGCGCCATATGCGACAATCCTAGCCTTACCGTTCGCCATGCGTGAAGGACTGGAGAATTTGCGGAAATTGGAGGGGCTGGGTGCCCGCGGAAAATACGGATATTTCGAAGCCATCGATTTCACGTCAGCGAGGCTACCGAAAGATCAGACTTACAGTGTGATCCGCAGCTTTATGGCGCATCATCAGGGCATGAGCTTGTTGACGCTTACTAATTTGCTGTCGCCGAAAAAAATGTACGAGCGCTTTCACCGCGACAAGCGTATCCAGGCTGCGGAACTACTGTTGCAGGAGCGAATTCCAGCAAGGCCAAAAATCATTAAACATCCTGCAATGACACGTGTGCATCAGCCTTCCGGAAGGCCTGCAGAGATGATCCCGCTTCGCGAATACCTCTCTGCAGATACGCCGACTCCCGAGGTCTGTGTCCTTTCAAACGGAACATTTATGACGGTGGTGACCAACAGCGGCAGCGGGTTCAGCAGGTATAAAGGTCTGGCTGTTTCGCGCTGGCGGGAGGATCCGGTGTTGGACAACTGGGGGAGCTACCTGTATATCCGTGATGTTACCCGTGACGTAATCTGGTCGCCGGCGTTTCAGCCATGCCGTATCCCGTCTGATGAACAGCGCGTGCAATTTTCGCTTGACCGGGCCACCTTCATGCGCGTGGACGGGGACATTCACACGAGTCTAGAAATCTGCGTGTCTCCGGAATGGAATGCGGAAGTCCGCCGTTTGTCGTTAACCAACGAGGGGAAGGAAGCGCGCATTATCGAGGTCACAACATTTCTTGAACTGGCTATGGCACCCCCTATTGCCGACGATGCACACCCTGCCTTCAGCAAATTGTTCATCGGAACAGAATATGAGAGAGATGGCGAATGCCTGCTTGCCCGGCGAAGGCCACGCCAGGAAAGCGAGAAACCGTTATGGGCGGCACATTCGCTTATGACCGCATGTGAAATGCTCGGACCGGTGGAATACGAGACCGATCGGGCCAGCTTTATCGGCCGAGGGCATAGGCTTTCCGAGCCGCAGGGAATCCGCTTTCGCTTGCAGGGGAAGGTGGGCTCTGTCGCCGATCCTGCCTTTATCATGAGGAGGAGGGTAAGCTTAGAGCCCGGCGAACAGGTTCAGCTGTGCGCTGTCACTTCTGTTGCCGACACGAAAGAAGAAGCGATGAGCATTGTCAGCCATTTCTCAGGCGAACAAATGGTGGAGCGAACCTTTCAACTGGCTTGGAATCGCAGTCAAATCGAACTCCGGCATTTACACATGACTGCTGCTGAGGCGATGGCCTTTCAAACCTTTGCCAGCCAGGTGTTATATACTCCGCCGATGCGGGATGAGCGGGAAAAAAGTATAGCTGCAAACGTAAAAGGACAGACCGGTCTTTGGGCGTACGGAGTCTCCGGAGACCGGCCGATTACACTTGTGCGGATCGAGCATCGGGCCAATATGAAGTTTGTCGTCAAGCTGCTGAACGGGCACGAATATTTGCGCCGTATGGGGTTACTATTCGACTTGGTGATTCTGAACGAATCGGCGGGAGGATACCAACAGGATGTGCAGGAAGCACTCCGGTGGGCGGTGGAACATGGTGTTGACCGCCATGGGGCAGGGGCCGGTGGTGTTTTCATCATCAATGGCAATCAGCTGCCAGAAGAAGACAGGACACTGTTACTTGCCACAGCCCGTGTTGTGCTGCGGGCAGATGGACCGAGTCTAAAGGCGCAAACCAAACCGCCGCAGCTGGATAGTATCTTCCCGGTTCGTCTCACGCCGTCCGTGCCGTTAAGCAGGTTTAGCAACCTGGCGACGTCCGATGTGGGCGATTTAAAGTTCTTCAACGGTTCGGGAGGATTTTCGCCGGATGGTCGGGAGTATCAAATTGTGCTGAAAAACGGCAATCATCTGCCGGCGCCATGGATCAATGTCATCGCCAATTCGCGCTTTGGGTGCCTTGTCTCCGAGCTGGGCACGGGCTATAACTGGTGGCAGAACAGCCGTGAGTGTAAACTGACGCCATGGTCTAATGATCCCGTGCTCGACCCTCCCGGTGAAGTATGCTATCTGCGGGACGAAGAGAGTGGTGAATTCTGGACTGCTGCACCTTCTACCGCACACTCTGACAACCCTTACACTATTACCCACGGTCGTGGATTCACGCGCTTTCGCCATGAGAGACACGGTATTGTCCAAGAAATGAAGGTTTTTGTTCCGCTTGAAGATCCTGTCAAGATAGTCGAATTAAGGCTGCAGAATAGGACTGCCGGCCCGCGGCACCTGTCCATTACCTATTACGCAGAATGGGTTTTGGGTGTACTGCGTCAGGCGAACGCTTCCTTCGTTATGACCCAATGGGATGAATCAGCCCAAATTATTCTGGCAAACAACATGTATCAGGAAGTATTTCGGGATGCGACTGCCTTTGTTGGCATATATCCGCAACCGGTTACTCCTGCCCAGTCACCCCATTCAGCAGAATTCGAAGAGAAGGGAAATACCGCAAACAAGGCACACGATCTGTCTTGGACGGGAGACCGTAATGAGTTTTTCGGCCGCAATGGCTCAATCGAAAATCCTGCCGCGATGAGCCGCGAGCGCCTATCCGGTAAAATGGGACCTCAATATGATGCTTGCGGGGCTGTGCAGACTAAGTTTATGTTGGAGCCTGGAGCAGAACGGACCATCTACATCCTGCTCGGATGCGAACATTCGCGCGAGGCCGCAGTGAAGCTTGCGCAAAAATACAGTCAAAAAAATGTCTGCGAGAGGTCATTTGAACACGTACGGGAATTCTGGGACGGTGTGCTGGACCAAGTCTCGGTGTCCACGCCTTGCGCGGAGATGGATGTCATGTTGAACGGGTGGTTGGTATACCAGACGCTTGGCTGCAGAATGTGGGCCCGATCCGCTTTTTACCAAGCAGGAGGTGCATACGGTTACCGCGATCAATTGCAGGATTCACTGGCGCTCTTGCATACCCGTCCGGACCTGACGCGGGCACAAATTTTACTGCACGCCGCTCATCAATATGAAGAAGGTGATGTCCAGCACTGGTGGCATGAAGAAACGGAGCGTGGTATCCGTACGCATTTTTCAGATGATTTGCTTTGGTTGCCGTATGCTGTCGCTAGGTATATCGAACACACGGGGGATGACAGTATACTTGATGAGGTGGCACCGTTTCTTCATAGTGAACCATTGCGCGAAGGGGAGCATGAACGATACGAGCCGACCCAAATTTCTGCGCAAAGCGGCACCGTTTTTGAGCACTGCTTGCGTACGATTGACAGGGCTTTGCAGCGCTTTGGCGAACATGGGCTGCCGCTGATCGGAATCGGAGACTGGAATGACGGCATGAGCAGTGTCGGCGATGAAGGCCGCGGTGAGAGCGTTTGGCTCGGTTGGTTCCTCTGTGAAGTTTTAAACGAGTTTGCCGGTTTGTGCCGGAGTCTCGGCGATGATAAGCGGGCCGGCCGCTACCAGGAAATACGGGAACAATTGGCCTCCTCCCTTGACGAGCACGCCTGGGATGGGCAATGGTACCGGCGGGCCTTCACCGACGCTGGACAATGGTTAGGCTCTATTCACAATAGGGAATGCCGCATTGATGCCATCGCTCAGTCCTGGTCTGTCATTTCTGGAGCAGCACCTGGCGAAAAGGCCAGACAAGCAATGCAGTCATTTGACCGCGAACTTGTGGACCGGGACCTATCCGTTGTGCGTCTGTTGACGCCAGCTTTTGACCGTACCGATCCGAGTCCTGGGTACATTCAGGGATATCCGCCAGGAATACGCGAGAACGGTGCCCAGTATACGCATGGTGTTATCTGGGGCATCATCGCTTGGTGTAGGCTTGGGGACGGAGACAAGGCTTTTGAGTTGTTTCATCTATTAAATCCGCTGACTCACACGCGCACGCCTAATGAAGTGCGGCAGTATGCCGGTGAACCGTATGTCATGGCGGCAGACATATACACAGCGGATCCGCATAAAGGACACGCCGGTTGGACGTGGTACACGGGCGCTGCTGGATGGATGTATCAAGCGGGCATTGAGTGGATTCTTGGTCTGCGTCGCCGCGGGAAACGGCTGTACATTTGCCCGTGCATTCCCTGCGAATGGCCGGAGTATTCGGCCAGTTACCATTTTGGAAGGGCACGCTACATCATAACTGTAAAAAATCCGTCGCACAAGTCCAGTGGAGGAACCGCTTTACAAATGGACGGACAGGAATTTGACCTTACGCAAAATGACATGATGGACAGTCCCTACGTTGAATTGTGCGATGATGGGAAGGTACACGAGATTGTTCTGACGATGTAGGATTGGGATTAGGTGAATTTGCGCGGTCGCCGGTAGATGAACGGTAGAACAACACACGTTCGAGCCAGGTGACCGCATTTTTAGATTCTATGTTTGAACGGGAGGAAAGTTGGCATGGTGAACAAAATACGTAAGGCAATTATTCCGGCAGCCGGATTTGGAACCAGATTTTTGCCTGCTACCAAATCCCAACCCAAGGAAATGCTTCCATTGATCAACAAACCGGCAATTCAATACATTGTCGAGGAGGCTATAGCTTCCGGAATTGAGGATATTCTGATTATCACTGGACGGAACAAACGCGCTATCGAAGATCACTTCGATCATAATATCGATTTGGAATATTTTCTTAAAGAACAAGGAAAATGGGATCAATATGAGGAAGTTTTAAAGATTGCAAAAATGGCAGATGTTCACTTCATACGGCAAAAAGAGCAACGGGGCCTTGGACATGCGATTTTGTGTGCCCGCTGTTTTGTTGGAAATGAGCCATTCGCGGTTCTACTCGGCGACGATATTATCGATAATCCGTTAAAACCGGCACTTCAGCAGATGATGGAACAGTTTCATGCTCACGGAAAGACCGTGGTAGGAGTTCAATCCGTATTGCCTACAGAAGTGTCTAAGTATGGAGTGATCGCAGGCAGGCAGATTCATGACTATATTTATGAATTGGAAGATTTAGTCGAAAAGCCCGAAATCGACCAAGCGCCGTCAAATATGGCAATCGTGGGACGGTATATCATTCATCCTGAAATATTTGATATCTTGAAGGATACCAATCCAGGGCGAGGCGGTGAAGTTCAGTTGACAGACGCCCTTAGGGTTCTCTGCCGCAATCAGGGCATGCAAGCCCGCCTTCTTGAGGGGGATCGACATGATATTGGAGATAAATGGGGATATATAAAAGCTACGTTATCGTTGGCTTTGCGGTCTGAGGAGTTGCGCGATAAATTGCATATGTTTTTGCTCGAGAGTTTTCCAGATCCATCGAATCGAATTGAGTTGGAGGCGGGGAGACGGTAGATAAAGCACTTGGGTTCGTACAGGGAGGATTATAAAAGATTATAAAAGACAGTTGCTCTTTAAAAGAGTGGCGGTCTTTTAATCGTTTATAAGAGCTTTTTTAGTTTCGATTGACAAGAGGAATATATGGGATAGTAACGCTTATTCCATTTTTTCGTTCCATTGCTACACAAACCCCTAATGCAAAAAAACAGGAAAATGATAAATGGGTACTAAGAATAATTGGTACTGTATCCCATTAAACAATCCTGTTAGACTACATATAGTAAGAAAAAGCAGGATATAAGTATAGGTATTTGCATTCCACTCCGTTCCCATCTTACCGTTTCTACATTTTCAAGATCGAAGTATAAAGAGGTTGAGGATTGTAAATGTCATCATTTTGATAAATATATTGAAAAGCATTATTACTGTGTGGAGGAATCATGAATGAACAGATAAAGAGGAACTATTTCTATAAAGTTGCTGTGCTATTTGGTTTGTCTGTTGTGCTGTTACTGTTATTTGGTCCAAGCTTTGGGGTAATCTTTGCGGTCTTTTTGATTGTTTTTGAACTTGTCATTATGATGTTTCGATACTTTTACATTTTGACTCAACGCCGATTGTACAAGGTCCTTTATAATGTTTTGTCGGTATCACTCGGTGCCTTTCTTGCAATGTTCCTTGTGGTCGCTTTATTTATTTCTAGTGAGTATCATGCGGATGAAGGAGTAGGGGTTGAGATTGATTACGTCATCATTTTGGGGGCGGGATTGAAGGGAACGGAACCTTCGGACACTCTTAAACGACGGCTTGATATTGGTTTTGATGATTTGAGAAATCGTGATATGAACATACCAGTCATTCTATCAGGAGGGAAAGGTCCCGGCGAGCACACTACGGAAGCTGAAGCGATGGTTGCATATTTAAGGGGGAGAGGCATCAAACAAGATCGATTGATTATAGAGAGTCACTCAAGAACGACGGAAGAGAATTTGGCATTTTCGAAGTCGCTTATGAACAGAAAGGATGGACAAGTCCTCAACATCCTGATTATTACTAGTGATTACCACGTATTTCGGGCTAAGCAACTGGCTAAAGAAACAGGATACATCATTTATGGAAAGGCTAGCGAATCACCTATTCTTGTAAGGATCAATTATACTATTCGAGAATGCTTTGGTGTCATCCAAACTTTCTTAAAGTCCATGATGGATACTTCATAGGTATGCTCTAAATCCCGTTATGCTAAAATCAATTATGCATGGGCTATTAGGAAGGAGAAAGACAAGGGAATGAATAAAATTAGGATTTATTGTTAGAGAATTGCTTCTAAGGTGGGAATACATAACGACTAAAGATTGCTTTATACACCTAATAAAGGAGTGACGAAAGAGTCAATGATGACGAATGATGAAATACAAGCTTATTTAAAAAGAATAGGAATTGCAGAAATTCAGCCTCCTACCAAATCATACTTATTTGAACTTCATAAAGCTCACGTGAAAAACGTTCCATGGGAAACTGTTGATATTTTTGCTGGAAAGCCGGTTTCAATCGGTATAAGAGATTCCGTTCAACTTATACTAAACCGAAGAAGCGGTTATTGTTTTCAACTGAATGGAGCGTTTAGCGAGCTTCTCCGTTCCTTAGGTTATAAGGTTTCTTGGCATAGGGCTGGCGTACAGCCTATGGGAGAAAAGCCTCGAGTAAATTCCTTTCACCTTGGGTTATCGTTAAGCTTAGAAAATGAAGTACAAGAGGAAGAGAGATGGATCATTGATGTTGGTCTAGGGGATATACCATATGAACCATTACCCCTTAAAGCTGGAGTCTATGAGCAAGGCTCCTTTATTTATAGGGTTGGGGAGTCCGATGTAGTAAAGAACGGCTGGCGATTGGAACACGATCCCCTCGCTTCATTTACTGGAGTAGACTTTTCTCCTGAGGTTGTACAAGATATGGAAGAGTTTAAGCCGAAACACGATCATTATTGCTGGTCAGCAGATTCACCTTGGATTAACCTGTTTCTTATTCGGCATAGACATGCTACAGGAAGTAATGAACTGAGAGGTTGCATTTGGAGCAAGCGGGAGAATAGTGGAATTGAGAAGACGGAGATTGAGACAAAATCACATTGGCTTGAAGTCTTGGGGGATATTTTTGGTGAACACTTGGTTGACTATAGTAACCAGGAACGGGACGATTTATGGAGAAAGGTGCAAAAACAACATGAAGAATGGAAAAAGGCAAAGGCTTAATAGCCAGTTTACCTACTTTCCAGAAGTTTACGAGAAATGAAATTACTGATACAAAGCAAGCTACATAGTTATTGTTTGCTATTGATGCTGCCTTGGCTCAGTAATTTGTTTAGAGCTTCATCTAGATTAGCATGGTTCTCTGTGTCAAGCCATTTTTCAGGGATGTTTATATAACGGCAGGAGCTTCCTTTTAAATAGCTATATATGATCTGGGCTTCGTCAATTTCATATCTGCTAACTTCCATGGGTACATTCGTTGCTTTAGTCATAAAATAGCTGAAAATCTTTTTCTTTATCTTTGCGCGCGATTGTTCCATATCTATGTTATCTAGTACATACTTTTCAGTAAAAAGAATTTTGTTCCCTTTCAAAAGAAAGAGTTTAATCGTATAGTCACTTAAGCGTTCGATCATGGCAATATTGTGATTTTCTTCTGTGAATTCTATCACTTTTTCTTTTTTTATAAGGAAATTGATTGCCTCTATATAGTCCCTATATTTTGCTGCGGTTTCAAAATCAAATTTTTCGGAAGCATCTAACATTCTTTGCTTCAGATCTTCAAGGATGCTCATGTCCGATCCATTTAATAAAGCTATGATTTTGTTCATGATGTGATTGTACTTTTCAACGGCTTCTCCTCCTAAACACATCCCCATGCACAAACCTAAGGAATAGTTCAAGCATGCAGTATGCTTACTAGAAGGGTTACTGCAGATGATTTGAAAGCCATCTTTTATACCTTGGATAGCTCTTTCCACCGTATTTTTATTTGGATATGGACCGAAATAAAGATGGCAGTCGTTTTCAATGAGGCTATGGGTTATTTTTATATTACGAAACCCTCCCTCCATTTGTATCACGATATAGGTATAGGACAGTGGATTTTTCATCTTCTTATTATAGATGGGCTTAAATTCCTTAATTAATTTACACTCCAGCATAAATGCTTCAAATTCCGTATCTGTAAGGATAGTCTTAAAATCTTTTAAGTTTTTTACAAGCATTTTAATCTTTTGAGGATGCGCTTTTGAGTTTTGAAAGTAAGATTGCACTCGTTTCTTTAGATTTTTTGATTTCCCCACATATATGATTCGGCCAAGGGAATCTTTCATGAGATAAACTCCGGGGGATGAGGGTAGATTTTTGACCTTTTCGTTGGGATGAATATGAAGTCCTCCCTTCATGTAGAAAAGAATTTTCTATTATTTTATCATGACTAGCGAGAAGACCCCCCACCTCCACGAATGTTTTTTCGTAGGTGGGGGATGAATCGCTGTTTTTTTGCTACCATAATGTGGTGAAATAAGAATATACGTTCCTGCTATACGGAGGTGGTGAAGGGCATGGGAGCCAAGAAAAGAAAACGGAATGTACCCACTGGGGATGTACAGGTATCCAAAATCCCCTTACGTCTAACCGTTGTACAACGTCTGCTGGTCGATCATTTACGTCAAGAATCCGCACGGTTGTGGAATGATATCTTGGATCATCACGGGTGGCTATGGGAGACATGGAAGGTCTGGACCAATGAAGCGGAACTGAAGAAGTGGTTCAACTCGCAAGATTATG
>JAKFCU010000080.1:0-18254 GCA_036676475.1 Brevibacillus sp. | reverse complement strand
AGGACAAAATGGCTGATGCCTTGGTAATAGTAGAGTCTCCCGCAAAAGCAAAAACAATAGGAAAATATCTTGGGAAAAAATATATTGTGAAAGCCTCTATGGGACATGTTCGTGATTTACCCAAAAGCCAAATGGGAGTAGAAGTAAAAGAAGGGTTTGCTCCCAAGTATATTACCATTAGAGGAAAAGGCGGCGTTCTGAAGGAACTGCGGGATGCAGCGAAGAAAGTAAAACGTATCTATCTTGCGGCTGACCCTGATCGTGAGGGAGAGGCAATTGCTTGGCATTTGTCTCATAGCTTGAATATGGATCAGAATGAACCATGTCGTGTAGTTTTTAATGAGATTACGAAACAGGCCGTTAAAGATGCCTTTAAAAATCCGAGAAAGATTAATATGGATCTAGTAAATGCCCAACAAGCTCGAAGGATTCTAGACCGGCTTGTAGGCTATAATATCAGTCCATTACTTTGGAAAAAGGTGAAAAAGGGACTAAGTGCTGGCCGGGTTCAGTCGGTTGCAGTAAGATTGATTTATGATCGTGAACTTGAAATTAAAAATTTTGTACCGGAAGAATATTGGACGGTAACAGCATTTTTAATGGCAACAACGGGTGAGGTCTTCGAATCCAAGTTTTATGGGTATCAGGGTAGCAAAGCAGAGCTTCATTCTGAAGAGGATGTAGGGGAGCTTCTGAAGAAAATGGGGAATGCCCCTTTTGTTGTGAAAGAAATAAAGAAAAAAGAAAGAAAGCGAAACCCAGCTCCGCCATTCATAACGAGCTCCCTGCAGCAAGAAGCAGCACGTAAGCTGAACTTCCGTGCTGCTAAAACAATGATGGTTGCCCAGCAATTATACGAAGGAATTGACTTAGGGAAAGAGGGAACGGTTGGTTTAATTACCTACATGAGAACGGATTCCACTAGAATTAGCCAAGTAGCGGTAGAAGAATCGAAATTGTATATCGAGGAAACCTATGGAAAAGAATATGCATTAGTGGAAGCTCGCACGCATGCGAAAAAGGAAAATGCTCAGGATGCGCATGAAGCTGTTCGGCCTACTTCTATACTTCGAACCCCTGATTCCATGAAAGAATTTCTATCTCGAGATCAGCTCCGGCTGTATCGTTTGATTTGGGAAAGATTTGTTGCCAGTCAGATGGCATCAGCGATTTTGGATACGATGACAGTCACCATTGAGGCTGGACAGGCAACATTCCGCGCGAATGGATCAAAAATCAATTTTCTTGGTTTTATGAAGGTGTATGTGGAAGGGAATGACGAAGGCAAAGAGGAGAAGGACAATATTTTACCGCCTCTAACCGAAGAGCAAATAGTAGAATTAAGTCAATTAGAACCTAAACAGCATTTTACCCAGCCTCCTCCACGATATTCTGAAGCACGCTTGGTTCGCACGCTAGAAGAATTAGGAATTGGTAGACCGAGTACGTATGCACCGACACTTGAAACGATTCAGAAACGCGGATATATTGCTCATGAGGAGAAGAGGTTTGTTCCAACCGAATTGGGGGAAATTGTAATTGAACTCATTTCTGAATTTTTTCCGGAAATATTAGATCCTACTTTCACAGCTAAGATGGAGGAAGATCTTGACTATATTGAAGAGGGAAAAGCGGATTGGGTGCATGTGCTTGATGAATTTTATAAGGGGTTTGAAACCCGGCTAGAAGTTGCCGACAAGTATATGGAAGAAATTGAGATCGAGGACGAAGTTTCTGATGAGCATTGTGAAAAATGTGGGAAACACATGGTCTATAAGCTCGGAAGATTTGGAAAGTTCCTTGCGTGCTCGGGTTTTCCCGATTGCCGAAACACGAAAGCTATACTCAAGGAAACTGGGGTGCAATGCCCAAAATGTGAAGGCATGATTGTCGAGCGAAAGAGCAAAAAAAGCCGTACGTTTTATGGTTGCAGCCATTATCCAGAGTGTGAATTTGTTTCTTGGGATAAGCCGATTGAAAGAAAGTGTCCGAAATGTACTTCCATGTTAGTAGAAAAAAAGGGGAAGAAAAAACAAGCAAATGTACAATGTTCCGAGTGTGATTATATGGAAGAGTCAACGTAGTGCGCAAGCACCAGAGCATACTCGAAGTAGTGCACAAGCAATAATAGAAGGGGTTTACATCTATGGAGAAAGTTACAGTCGTAGGAGCGGGATTAGCAGGCAGTGAAGCAGCATGGCAGATTGCCGAGAATGGGGTTCAAGTCACACTATATGAAATGAGACCCGTTAAGCAGACTCCCGCTCACCATACCGATAAATTTGCTGAGTTGGTATGCAGTAATTCGTTGCGTGCTAACTCGTTAACTAATGCTGTCGGTATTCTCAAGGAGGAAATGCGGCGCCTTAACTCGGTTATTATACAAGCTGCGGATTCTTGTTCGGTTCCTGCAGGAGGGGCGCTAGCCGTTGATCGTCACGAATTTGCTGAAACGGTAACCCATGCACTCCGAACCCATCCGAACATTACCGTAATAAATGCGGAAGTGGATACGATACCTGAGGGGATTTGTGTGATTGCCTCAGGACCGCTAACATCCCCTGCGCTTTCTGAGAATTTAAAAAAGATAACAGGTCAAGAGTATCTTTACTTCTATGACGCAGCAGCCCCTATTATCGATCGGGAAACCATTGATATGGAAAAAGTCTTTATGGCTTCACGCTATGATAAAGGGGAAGCAGCCTACCTTAATTGTCCGATGACAGAAGAGGAATTTAATCAATTCTATGAAGCCCTGATCACAGCTGAAGTGGTCCCATTAAAAGAATTCGAGAAGGAAATCTACTTTGAGGGCTGCATGCCCATCGAAGAGATTGCCCGCAGGGGAAGACAAACGTTAGTGTTTGGGCCCATGAAACCCGTTGGATTAAATGATCCGCGTACGGGTAATCAGCCTTTTGCGGTCGTTCAATTGAGACAGGATAATAGCGCAGGAACTCTCTATAACATGGTAGGATTCCAGACTCACCTTAAATGGGGAGATCAGTTGCGGGTTTTTAGATTGATACCTGGTTTAGAAAATGCCGAAATTATACGGTATGGCGTGATGCATCGAAATACCTTCATTAACAGTCCTAAATTATTACATCCTAGCTATCAATCCCGTAAACAGGAGCATTTATTTTTTGCTGGACAAATGACTGGGGTTGAAGGGTATGTGGAATCAGCTGCGGCTGGACTTATCGCTGGAATTAATGCCTCACGTGTTGCTAAAGGAGAACAGCCTGTTATTTTTCCTGTAGAAACGGCAATGGGAAGTATGGCACATTACATAACGACAGCTAATCCAGATAATTTTCAACCGATGAATGCTAATTTCGGCCTATTCCCGCCTCTTGAAAAGAGGATTAGGAGCAAAAAAGAGCGCTATGAAAAGATGGCCGACAGAGCGTTGACGACAATTCAGAATTTTATCCCCTATATACACAATTTGAGTTGCCAATAATGTCTAGAATATGATACTATTTATTAAGCTTGAAGGGAGCTGTTACAAACAGCTCCCATTCTTTAGCTTGAGCACTTTTCTTTACTTGTGATAAATTTTACTATAATATTTCAAAGCTGAGATGCGAAATTTGAACCCTTTTGCAATGATTGCATTCAATGATGTGAATGCGAACCTAGAAACTTCCCTTCATTTGGGAGAAAGGGGCATTAAGATGGAAATGACCTTTCATGCAACGACGATCTTCGCCATTCATCATAATGGTCAAATGGCCATGGCTGGGGATGGTCAAGTGACCTTTGGCAATAGTGTGGTGATGAAGAATAGGGCCAAAAAGGTGAGAAGATTGTACCGTGGTCAAGTGGTAGCTGGATTTGCCGGATCTGTAGCGGATGCCATCACACTGTTTGAGAAGTTTGAAGGGAAATTAGAAGAGTTTCACGGAAATCTTCAGCGGGCTGCTGTGGAACTGGCTAAGGAATGGCGACAGGATAAGGTATTACGCAGACTTGAAGCGATGATGATCGTCATGAATAAAGAATATTTGTTGCTTATATCTGGAAATGGTGAAATCATTGAGCCGGATGATGGAATTTTGGCCATAGGATCTGGTGGCAATTATGCATTATCTGCTGGTCGAGCGTTAAAGCAGTATGCCGGAGAACATATGACAGCTAAGGAAATTGCTCAAGCCGCTTTAACGACTGCAGCGGATATTTGTGTGTTTACCAATCATAATCTTGTGTTGGAAGAACTCGAATAGCGGGGTGCGTAGGATGAATAAGACGGACAGCTATACTCCCAAACAAATTGTAGAACTGCTTGACAAATATATTGTCGGCCAGGCAGATGCGAAAAAATCCGTAGCCATTGCTTTGCGTAATCGATATCGTCGCAGCCTTCTACCAGAAGAGATACGGGAAGAAATCGCACCTAAGAATATTTTGATGATAGGACCCACTGGTGTAGGAAAGACGGAAATAGCGAGAAGGCTAGCCAAGCTGGTAGGTGCTCCTTTTATTAAAGTAGAGGCCACTAAATTTACTGAGGTAGGCTATGTAGGGCGCGATGTAGAATCTATGGTTCGAGATTTGGTTGAGACTGCCATCCGAATAGTCAAATTCGAAAAAATGGAAGAAGTAAAAGATCGTGCAGAAAAACAAGCTGAAGAAAGACTAGTCCATCTTCTTGTCCCTTCTGCGAAGGATCATAAATCCTTTAAAAATCCCTTTGAAATGCTGTTTTCAGGACAAATGCAAAACCATTCATCTACAGCACAAGCTGAGGATGGAGAACTTGTACAAAAAAGAAAACAAGTAGCACACAAGCTTGCTTTAGGGGAAATGGAAGAACACATGGTGGAACTAGAGGTGGAAGAATCAACACCTGGAATGTTCGATATGTTTGCCGGTACAGGAATGGACCAGATGGGCATGAATATGCAAGAGATGATCGGAAATCTTCTACCTAAGAAAATGCGTAGACGAAGGGTGACCGTTCAAGAAGCAAGAAAGATCCTTGCACAAGAAGAAGCACAAAAACTCATTGATATGGATGAGGTCTACCAAGTGTCAATCCAGCGGGCTGAACAGAGTGGAATTATTTTCATTGATGAAATTGACAAAATTGCTGGCCGGGGAGGATCAGGCTCTCCTGATGTATCTCGTGAAGGTGTCCAACGGGATATCCTGCCTATTGTAGAAGGTTCAATCATTAATACGAAATATGGACCGGTAAAAACAGATTACATTCTCTTTATTGCAGCCGGTGCTTTTCATATTTCGAAGCCCTCGGATTTAATTCCTGAACTTCAAGGAAGATTCCCGATCCGTGTTGAATTAACTAGTTTGTCGGTTGAAGATTTTATAAGAATTCTATCTGAACCTAAACATGCACTAATAAAACAATATTCAGCACTTTTGGAAACGGAAGGAATAAAAATCGAATTTTCTGACGAGGCTATTAAAGAAATCGCCACAATGGCTAAAGATGTAAATGAATCAACTGATAATATTGGGGCAAGACGTTTACATACGATTTTAGAAAAGCTTCTAGAAGAACTCTCGTTTAGTGCTCCCGATATTACGATGGAAAAAGTGCGGATTACCCCCGAATATGTTCAGGAGCGATTAAAAGGGATTGTAAAAAATAAAGATCTCTCTCAATATATTCTATAACATGATTGACCTAGGAGGAAAAAGGAATGGATTTACTTACAAAAATTAGAAGGATTAATCGTTTATTACAAAAAACAGCAGGACATCCCGTGAATTTTATGGAAATGGCGGAAGTGTTGAGTACCGTGATAGAAGCGAACGCCTTTATCCTAAGCCGTAAGGGTAAGATTCTGGGGTATGCAATCGCTCAAGAAATAAATAATGAACGTATGGCTTCTATGTTGCAGGAAAGAAGATTCCCTGGAGATTATAGCCATCAGCTATTAAAGGTAGAAGAAACGACAGCTAATTTGGATATCGATAGTCCGTATACAGCTTTTCCAATTGAAATGAAAGAGGTATTCAATGATTCTGTGACTACGATTGTCCCTATAATCGGGGGAGGAGATCGTTTGGGGACATTGGTATTAGCAAGGGTTGCTGAGTCTTTTACCGATGATGACTTAATCCTGGCTGAAGTAGGGGCAACTGTTGTTGGAATGGAAATCCTTCGCGAGCGTGCAGAAGAAATTGAACAAGAGGCTCGCAGTAAGGCTGTTGTTCAAATGGCTGTAGGTTCCTTATCCTATAGCGAACTAGAGGCAGTAGAACATATTTTTGAGGAACTAGATGGTAAGGAAGGATTACTAGTGGCAAGTAAGATTGCTGATCGTGTTGGAATCACCCGATCCGTTATTGTAAACGCCCTTCGTAAACTGGAAAGCGCAGGAGTCATCGAATCTAGATCTTTAGGGATGAAGGGAACCTATATCAAAGTGTTGAATGATAAGCTTCTTCCCGAACTTGCAAAATTAAAATCGTCTTAATCGACATAAATGGTAAAACAAGGTCCTATCCTGCCGGATAGGACCTTTGTTATACTTATTTATACAAAGATGCAACACCTTTCTACGAAAAAATATAAATTTCAATTAAAATTTTGTTGAAATATTGTCGATAAATGTCATTTTTTTAAAAAAACATGCTATAATCCTTTAGGAGAGTTTGTTGATAGTATGATAGACTCATATCTGGACAAACTTGACCGAAAGCCAACAAGTATTCTTTTGATTGATAAATAATACATAGAAGAAAGATCATGAAAATATAGGAGAAGTAAGGAGTTGAAGTTATAGTGAGTATATCTTTGCTAAATCTCTTAGGGCGATCCCTCGATGCTTCCGCGCTGCGGCAAAAAGCCATTTCAAATAATCTGGCAAATGCGGAAACCCCTAACTATCAGCCACAGAGAGTGGTCTTCGAGCAAACGCTGAAAGAGGCTTTGAATTCCAGTACAGCCTTCTCGGGAAAGAGAACAGACGCACGGCATATTCCCATTGGGAGCCAGACTCAGATTCCCTCTCCGTATATGATGCAAGAGAAAGCCATTGTAAATAATGACGGGAATGGAGTGGACGTGGATTACGAAATGACAGCCCTATCTAGGAACTCTCTTTGGTACAATGCGTTAGCCCAGCAGATGAATCATGAGTTTAATCAATTAAAAACTGCCATTAAAGGGAGAGTGTAAGGATGTCTTTATTTCAACAATTAAGCATTAGTGGCTCTGCTCTCACAGCACAACGGCTTAGAATGGATATTATTTCTTCAAATATAGCGAATGCGACAACGACTAGAGGCAGTTTTGTGGATGGAGAGTGGATTCCGTATAAAAGAAAGATGACAGAAATGTCTCCGAGGGGACAAAATAATTTCGAAAGCTTTTTGGAAATGGCTGCACAGGAAAATCAGCCAGTAGCTACTCAGGGTGTTCGGGTGAATCGAATCGTTGAAGATCAGACTCCTTTCAAGCAGGTGTATGACCCCTCTCATCCAGAAGCTAACGCAGAAGGGTATGTCCAGCTGCCTAATGTTGACCTGACCAAGGAAATGGTGGATATGCTTAGTGCAACGAGAGCCTATGAGGCAAACGTAACTGCCTTTAATGCAGGAAAAAATATGGATATGAAAGCATTGGAAATTGGTAGATAAGGGGTGAATGGGAATGGAAATCAACCGGATTGCTAGTCAACCGATGGGAATGAACAATACAAAACAAGCCGTAGAGGATTCCACGAATAAAGGGAATGGGAGTCACTCATTTGGTGAAATATTTTCCAACTATCTTAACGGTGTTAATAATCAATTGCTAGATTCAGAGAAACTGACGGGGCAATTGGCTACTGGTGAAGTAAAAAATCTGCATGAAGTGACGATCGCTGCCCAAAAAGCCTCCATTTCTTTGCAATTAACCGTGCAAGTAAGGGATAAAGCGATGGAAGCTTATCAAGAAGTTATGAGGATGCAGATATAATATGTAGTTATCTTTGGAGGTGGAAGTAGCGTGGTGAGGGATGAATCAGACCTGGTTACATAATTTACAGCAGTCGAAAGAAAAATTTACGGATTACTGGAAGGGGTTAAATTCGAAAAATAAGGTTGTCATTATTGGTACATTTCTTTTTGTTATTATAGCATTGTCTATTTTTACTTATTTTTCATCCCGACCCCAGTATGTCCCCCTGTACTCGAATGAACTAAGCCAAAGGGAAATTGGGGATATCAAGGCTGCATTGGATGCCAGAGGATTTAAGAATTATCAATTATCCGACACGGGTACAACGATCCTTGTTCCTAAAAAGGATGCACCAGAGCTTTTGGTCCATTTGGCATCAGAGGGCCTTCCGGAAAATGGGAAGATTAGTTATGAAGTATTCAGTCAGAATATGACATTTGGCGCTACCGACCGTCAATTGGATGTCATTGAACGAGATGCGATGCAAAATGAACTTGCTGAGTTGATTAAGCGCATTTCAGGGATCAAAAGTGCAGAAGTCATGATTACCCTTCCGGAGGAAAGCGTATTTATTCGTCCGGAGGAAACCGACCAGTCCACGGCCTCTATTGTAGTGGAAACGGAACCAGGTCAACACTTAAGTCAACCTCAAATTAAGGCGCTTTATTATCTTGTGTCACGAAGTGTGCCAAACTTACCGATTGAAAATATTGTTATTATGGACCAATACAGTGAATTACTGGAGCTTCGTGAGCCGAATGATGATGAACTTCATCTTGAAGCATACGAACAGCAAAGAAAGATAAAACAAAACGTAGAGCAGGATATCCAGAAGGATCTGCAACGGATGCTGGGCACGATTATGGGACAAGATAAGGTTTTTGTCCATACGTTCGTCACCTTAAATTTTGATAAAGTAAAAACGCAAGAAAATTTGGTCCAACCAGTCGATAAAGAAAATAATCAAGGGATTGCCATCAGTGCTGAAAAACTATCCAAAGCCTTCAAGGGTGATGGGGGAGCAGCGGGAGGAATCGTCGGGACCGGTGAAACGGATGTTCCAAGATATCCGGGCGCTGTAACCGGCGGAGAGAGTGAGTATGAAGAATTGCAGGATCGGGTTAATTATGAAGTGAACCGCATATCCAGCGAGATTACAAAGAGTCCTTACAAAATTGAGGACATCACCATCAATGTCGGAGTCGAGCCACCGGACCCGAATAAACCGGAAACGCTGACCGCAGAGGCTCAAGGAAACATAAAAACTATTCTGGAGAACGTTGTTCGCACCGCTCTTGGAAACAAAGAAGGGTTAACCGAAGAGGATGTTGCAAAACGAATCGCCGTATTCCCAAGGGTGTTTGCGGGTAAAGAATCCGTTGCTGCACCTAGCGAGGACAATCCGCTCGTGCTTTACGGCATCATAGCCGTAGCGGTGCTTGCGGTGGCAGGACTTGGTTTTGTTTGGCTTCGCAGAAGAAAAGCGAACAAGCTGCAGGAAGAAGCCCTATATGAAGAAGAAATGCTTGCTCCCATTGATCTCACCGAAAAGGTGGACGAAGCGGAGAACAGCGTTCAGAAACAATTGGATAATATGGCTAAGCAAAATCCGGAAGAATTTGTACAGTTGCTGAGAACTTGGATGTCGGATGAACGGGAGTGATGACAAAAATGGGATTAATAGGAAAACAAAAAGCAGCCATTCTCCTCATATCGCTTGGACCGGAAGTATCGGCCCAAGTTTTCAAACAGCTGCGTGAGGATGAAGTTGAAAAGTTAACCTTGGAAATTGCCCGAATGAGGCGCATCAATCCAGAAGATAAAGAACTAGTGATGGAAGAGTTTCACCAGATGGCTATAGCCAATGATTATATTTCACAGGGTGGAATCCATTATGCGAGAGAAATACTGGAGAAAGCGCTTGGCAAGGATAAAGCGGCCGATGTAATTAATCGATTGACTTCCACTCTGCACTTGCGACCCTTTGACTTTGCCCGCAAGGCGGAGCCTAGCCAGATTTTAAACTTTATCCAAAATGAAAATCCACAGATGATTGCTCTCATTTTGTCTTATCTTGATGCCGAAAAAGCTTCTCTCATTCTTTCTTCCCTTCCAGGAGATCGACAGGCGGACGTGGCGAGGAGGATTGCTTTAATGGATCGGACGTCCCCTGAAGTCATCAGTCAGGTGGAGCATGTGCTAGAGCAAAAGCTTTCAGCGACCACGGTCGAAGACTATAGTTCCACGGGTGGTGTTGACAGCATCGTCGCTATTCTGAATGGGGTAGACCGGGGAACGGAGAAAATGATTCTTGATACGCTTGCTGTAGAAGATGCAGAACTTGCTGAAGAGATCAAGAAAAAAATGTTCGTCTTCGAAGATATTGTTAGCTTGGATAATCGTTCGGTACAGCGGGTTATCCGCGATGTAGAGAATCCAGATCTACAATTGGCGCTCAAGGCTTCCAGTGAGGAAGTCAAGGATCTTATCTTCCGGAATATGTCCAACCGTATGGCGGAGACCTTCAAGGAAGAAATGCAGTATATGGGCCCTGTGCGCCTGCGTGATGTTGAGGAAGCACAAGGACGAATCGTAGCTGTCATCCGCAATTTAGAGGAAAGCGGCGAAATTATTATCTCTCGTGGAGGGGGAGATGACATTGTCGTCTAGGGTGTACAAATCCGTTTCGCTTGAAAGCAAGACGACAGAGGTAAAGGTTCTCCACATCCCCCGTTTTCCCGAAATCTTAACGGATTCGGACGACGAACGAATACCGGCAGAAAATCAAGGAATGGAAGAAGCTGAAACGCTAGCTTCTAAGGTGATTTCAGATGCAGAAGAAATTGCCGAGCAAATCGTTGAACAAGCCAAAGAGGAGATTTCCCGGCTAAAAGCGATGGCAGATCAGGAAATCGCAGAGACATGGCAACAAAAGCAAGTGGAGTGGCAGGAAGCTTGGGAGCAGGCGCAGGCTCAAGGCTATCAAGCTGGCTTTGAAGAAGGAAAATTAGAAGGTCAGCAAATCGCACAATTGGAGTATCAACATTTGGTCGATTTAGCTCATGAAGTTTTGGATCAAGCTCATGAGGATAAGGGACAAATCATCGCTGAAGCAGAGCCGTTCCTTGTCTCGCTAAGCACTGAAATCTCCAAAAAACTGATCGGCCTGGAAATCAACCCGGAAATCACGTTGAATATCGTGAAAGAAACGATAGAGCGGGTAAAGGAGAGAGAATCCGTGTCGGTTTGTGTTCATCCCCGTGATTACCATTATGTACAAAATCAAAGGCAGCAGTTAATGGCGGTTGCCGATGAGAGGGCAGAAGTGAAAGTTTATCCTGATCATACCATTGGACAAGGCGGCTGCATAATCCGCACTTCCCAAGGCAGCGTGGATGCCCGCTTAGATACGCAATTGGATGAAATCAGGTTGGCTTTGATGGAGATGGCAAGGCATGAGCGAAATGAATAGAATCTCTATAGATCGGTATATTCATCATTTGTCCCTTATGGATCCAGTTAAATATAATGGGAAGGTTACCCAACTTATAGGACTTACGATCGAATCCTGCGGACCGGAAGTGAAGCTCGGTGACCTTTGCCTACTATCCCCAGCACAAACATGCAAACCGATCGAGGCAGAAGTTGTCGGTTTCCGGGGAAATAATGTGCTTCTTATGCCCCTTGGTGAGGTGGGTGCGATAGGGCCTGGATGCGATGTCATCGCTACCGGACAGCCGCTGATGGCGAAAGTAGGCATGGGGCTCCTAGGGAAAGTTCTAGACGGATTGGGAAATCCGCTTGATGGGTCACCGCTCCCACATGGCTTGACAAAGGTACCGGCCAATAATACACCGCCAAACCCTCTTGCCCGGCCCCGAATCCATGATCCGATGGGTGTGGGTGTGCGCACCATTGACGGATTGCTTACGATTGGAAAAGGACAACGGGTGGGGATATTTGCAGGAAGCGGTGTCGGAAAAAGCACCTTGTTGGGAATGATTGCGCGAAATGCAGAGGCTGATGTCAATGTCATCGCCCTTATCGGGGAACGGGGCAGAGAAGTTCTGGATTTCATCGAGCGTGATTTGGGAGAGGAAGGCTTAAGAAAATCGGTTGTTATCGTAGCCACCTCGGATCAGCCAGCATTGATCCGGATTAAAGGAGCCATGATTGCGACAGCCATTGCCGAATATTTTCGCGATCAGGGCATGAATGTCAATCTTATGATGGATTCGGTCACCCGTTTTGCTATGGCACAGCGGGAAATTGGTCTTGCGATCGGTGAACCGCCTACCACCAAAGGATATACCCCTTCCGTATTTGCGATGCTGCCTCGTTTGCTAGAGAGAGCTGGTATGGGACCCAAAGGCTCCATTACTGCTTTTTATACCGTTCTAGTGGATGGGGATGACATGAATGAGCCGATTGCTGACGCCGTTCGCGGAATTCTCGATGGTCATATCGTGTTGGATCGGAAAATTGCCCATAAAGGAATGTTCCCTGCCATCAATGTCTTAAGTAGTGTCAGCAGGGTGATGAAGGATATTACGCCGGAGGATCACAAAGTTGCCGCCGAAAACTTGAAGAGGATGGTTTCCATCCATAAGGAAGCGGAGGATCTCATCAATATCGGTGCATATAAAAGAGGTACCAATAGAGAAATCGACTTGTCGATCCAGTACAAGATCTTTGCCGATCAATTCATGAAGCAAGGCGTGGATGATCCTGCCCCCTATGAGCAGACGATTCAAATGCTAATTGAACAATTTGGAGTGATACAAGGATGACGTACCGATTCCCACTACAAAGAGTGTTGGATGTAAAAGAAAAGGAAAAACAGCAGGCCCAGCAGGATTTAGGAGTTTCGCTGAAAAAGCAGCATGATGTAGAAGAAAAAATGACGGCTTTAAGCGAGAAACGTACAACCATCCAAGAGCACATGATTCAGCAAAGCAGGGGTTGCAAGGCTTTGGAATTACATGATCAACAGCGTTATATTTCTCATTTGGACCGGCAGATCGTGCTGCTGCAAAAAAATCTTTTGCAAACGAAGAAAGAAGTGGAAAAGAATCAGGGCGTCTTGATGGAAAAATCAAAGGAAGAAAAGATCTGGCAAGAATGGAAGCAGGAAATGTTTACCCGTCATCAGCAAGTTGCCTTGAAGCAAGAGCAAGAAATGCTTGATGAAATGGCGAGTATCCGGTATTTCCGCAAGCGAAACATGCTGTAATTTCATCGAGGAAGGAGGAACCGAGTGGAAAGCGAAGTGGAAAAAACGCATGGTAAGCTAGAATGGTTTCTGTACATGATTTTGCTTCCGGTCATGTTCACGGTCATTTTGACAGCGATCCTGCTGCAGTTTTTAGGCTATAACATCAAAGGTGAGCTTTTTAAGTGGGGAAATTCGATTCCCTATGTGGAAAAAGTCATTCCAGGTTCTAATCCGAAACCACTCGCGGAAGCTTCGGCTCCACCGAAAGTGACGGATGAAATCGAGGCTAGCCGGAAACAAAATCATGAGCTGACACAAAAGCTGAAGCAGGAACAAGAGCAGCTTCGAAAGGTCGAAGCTGAAATGGAAACGAAAGATGTCCAAATTGTGCAGCTGCAAAGTGAAATAGGACAGTTAAAGCGGCAGATCGAGGAAGCCAAAAAAGCACAGGAAGAAAAGTCAAATCCGGATAGGGATGTAGCTCAGCTCTATACATCCATGTCGCCGAGTAAGGCTGCCCCGATTTTGGAGGCGATGCCAATGAATGAAGTGGTGAAAATAGTGAAGGTCTTGAAACAGGATGAACGCAGCGCCATACTAGCCAAGCTCAACCCCACGATTGCGGCAAAAATTACATCCGAACTCCTTAAGGGGGAATAAAGAAGACCCTATGATTGAACTGACTAAATGGAATGGGAATCGATTTATTCTGAATGCCTGGCATATTGAACAGATTGAAGAAAATCCCGATACGTTGATTATTTTAGCCAATGGGAAAAAATGTATCGTCAAAGAATCGGCATATGAAGTAGCCTTAAAAGCAAAACAGTTTTTTGCAAACACCTCTTTGCGAACAGCCATTTCTTTTCAGAAAGGTGCGGAGGAAAATGAGTGATAGAGAGAAAAACATTAAATCAGTCCAGTTCTCAGCATTTCCCGAAGAAAATCCATCTCCTTCAGAAATGCGGACCATTGATCTGCTGCTAGATATCCCGCTGCAGCTATCGGTTGAGCTTGGACGAACGAGCTCGCGGGTAAAAGAAATATTGGAATGGGAGCCAGGGTCGATTATTGAGGTGAATAAGCTAGCGGGTGAGCCAGTAGATGTCATGGTCAACAGCCACCGGATTGCAAGGGGTGAAGTGCTTGTCCTTGATGAGAATTTTGGAGTCCGCATTACGAATATTGCAAGCCAAAGGGAAAGGCTGACACGATTAAAATAAAGTGTAAGGAAAGGTTTTCTATGAGAAGAAGCAAAACAATCGCTTTTCTGCTCTTTTTCCTGTTGTGGACAGCTGCAGCGGTAGGGGCAGAAGAACCGACTTCCGTATATGACGCCATAGAGAATAGCAAAGGAAAGGTTGCCGGTCAACAGCCTCAGAAGGAAGAGCAGCCAGCTGAAACGGATTACTCCTTTTCCCTCTTTCCTTTCTTCATTAAATTGTTTGTTTCTCTTACTTTTATCATATTGCTAATCTATCTATTGCTAAAGTTTTGGGCTCAGAAAACAAGAGGAATGCAGGCCAGGGGTCCCTTCCTTGTTTTAGGAGGATGTGCGTTAGGCACGAATCGCTCCCTGCAGGCCGTCATGATTGGAAAAACGATCTATTTACTCGGGGTGGGGGAAAACGTTCAGCTGATACGACAGGTTTCACCAGGAGATGAATATGATCTGATCCTGAGCAGTTTTGAATCCCAAACAGCCCCATCAGCCCTCTTTGGGTCTGGGAAATGGTTTCAAAAGCCATCCGAGAATCGCGAGAATAGCTGGGAAGACCAGCTGAAGGCCAAAATGAGAGAATTACAGGATGATAGTGGAGCCAATGTAAGCGAATGGATGAATCGGATGAAGGAAGGAGAGAACCGGAAATGATGAGCAAGCAATGGCTACTCATCCCGCTGTTCTTTTTTATAGGGAGCGGAGGTGTTCATGCCTCTCCTGAACAGGTCCTTCTTCCTGGTCTTGATTTGAATGTGGGTACTACGAACGATCCTCAGGATGTTTCCATGACCTTGCGCATCTTGCTGCTATTGACCGTTCTATCCATTGCCCCGGCGATTCTTGTCCTGATGACTAGCTTTACGCGAATTGTGATTGTTCTTTCGTTTCTGCGAAATGCCCTAGGCACTCAGCAGATGCCTCCCAATCAGGTCATGATTGGACTAGCCTTTTTCCTCACATTTTTTATTATGGCGCCAACGTTTTCAGAGATTAATGAAAAGGCCCTACAGCCTTTTATGAACGGAACGATGTCTCAGCAACAGGCTTTCGAGACCGCTTCAATACCGCTGAAGAAGTTCATGGCCAAGCATACGCGCGATAAGGATCTATCCTTGTTTTCCCAATACAGAAAGGATAAACCCTACGGCAGTGTGGAAGAAATCCCTCTGACCACCTTGGTTCCGGCTTATGCTATTAGTGAACTGAAGACGGCTTTTCAAATGGGCTTTATGATTTTTATCCCTTTTTTAGTGATTGATATGGTTGTAGCCAGCATTCTGATGGCGATGGGAATGATGATGCTGCCGCCTGTGATGATATCACTGCCGTTTAAAATCCTTTTGTTTGTTTTAGTCGATGGTTGGTATCTGATCGTCAAATCATTGCTGCTTAGCTTCTAGGGAGGTATCGAAATGAGTCCAGACGTTGTGCTGAGAATAGCGGAGAATTCCGTATATATGATCTTAATGCTGACTCTACCCGTTTGCCTGGTGGCTTTGGTTGTTGGATTGTTGGTTAGTGTTTTTCAAGCCACAACGCAAATTCAAGAGCAAACGCTAGCGTTTGTACCGAAGATTATTTCCGTATTTTTGGCTATCTTGTTTTTCGGATCATGGATGCTAAAGCAGCTGGTGGATTTTACGGCCGGATTCTTTAATGAATTGCATCGGTATATAGGGTAAGCATGCCATGGAATGGCTAAATCAACTTCCTCTTTTCTTCCTTGTTTTCGTCCGTATCACGTCCTTTTTTATGACCGCGCCGATTTTTATGATGCGCGATGTACCAGGTCCGTTTAAAATCGGCTTAGCCTTTTTCTTATCGGTGATTTCGCTTTCGTTTAGCGGAATGCCTGAAGCCATACCCTTGGATAGCCTGTTTTGGCTGTTGGTAGTAAAGGAAGCGCTGGTAGGCATCTGTATGGGGTTTACAGCTTCCCTGGTGCTGTATGCGATTCAAGTAGCGGGAATTTTTATCGACATGCAAAGCGGTTTTGCTCTCGCTAGTATGTTTGACCCGCAAACCGGAGTACAGACTCCCTTAACGGGTAGATTCAAATATACGCTTGCTATTCTCTTTTTACTATCGTTGAATGGACATCACCTCTTGATCAGAGGGATTTTCACTAGCTTTGAATGGATTGCTGTCGACCATTGGATCCCCGCTATAAGCGATGGGCGACTTTCCAGCTTCCTGACGGAAACCTTCGGACGCATGTTTGAGACCGCATTTCTAATTGCCGTACCTATCGCCGGAGCCTTGTTCCTCGTGGACGTTGCACTAGGAATCGTGGCCAAGACCGTACCGCAGATGAATGTCTTTGTCATCGGACTTCCGCTTAAGATCATGGTTAACTTTATGATGATGCTGATTGTGCTGCCCGGTTTTTTCTTTGTGCTAAAGAAGCTGTTTGCCGATATGATCGAATCGCTGCAAGCCATTATCAAAATTATGGGAGCATAGGATCCGATGAAGACGAGCCAATATTCGATCAATCTTCAATTCTTTTCTCAGGAGAAAACAGAAAAAGCAACACCACAAAAAATTCGGGAAGCAAGAAAAAAGGGACAGGTGGCCAAAAGTCAAGAGCTGCCTTCCGCTTTGATCTTACTGTTTGTCATTCTGCTCCTCTGGCTTTTTAGTGAGATGTTTACCAGTAATCTCATGGGGATTCTCCGGCGGAGCTTTTCGGAGTACCTCTTATGGGATCTGAACCTATCCACGGTGGATGTCATCATGAAACAGTTGACCTGGGAAGCAACCAAATTGGCTCTTCCTGTTTTCTTAATCACCGTCGTGGCTGGAATCATGTCTAATTATGTACAGATAGGCTTTTTGTTTACGGCAGAGCCGTTAATGATGAAATTAGAAAAGCTCAATCCGATTGAAGGGGCCAAGCGAATTTTCTCCTTACGCTCCCTTGTTGAGCTGTTCAAGTCGATTTTAAAGATCTCTATTACCTCTTCGGTTGCTTTTATGATTTTATGGGGAGCCAAGGGGGAGTTTATTCAACTTTCTGATAAGGGAGTCGGGCAGGTCGCTCAGTTTCTGGGAGCTACGGTCATCAAGCTGGGTGTGGTTATTTCCCTGCTGTTGGTGGTCTTAGCCATTCTCGATTTTGCTTATCAGAAATATGAACATGGAAAACAGCTCCGCATGTCCAAACAAGATATTAAAGATGAATACAAGAAGTCCGAGGGAGATCCTTTAATCAAAGGAAAAATCAAAGAAAAGCAGCGCCAGATGGCGATGAACAGAATGATGGATGAGGTACCCAAGGCGGATGTGGTCATTACCAACCCGACACACTATGCCATCGCGATTGCGTACCGTGCCGGAGAGATGGAAGCACCTACCGTGATTGCTAAAGGCAAGGATTTCGTTGCCTTGAAAATCAAGGAAAAGGCCAAAGAGAATGGGGTAGTGGCCATGGAGAACAAGCCATTGGCACGGGCCTTGTTTGCCAGTACGGAAATCGGGGAGCAGGTTCCGGAGGAACTGTTTAAAGCCGTAGCCGAAGTGCTTGCCTATGTTTATCGAATCAAAGGAAAAGTGTAATAGAAAGTAATGGGAAGGTGAGTTCGTCAATAACTCGCCTTTGAAAAGGCGAGCTTGCGAGAGTCCAGCAGTACCAACGTGTTATGCACTCCTGCCTTAATTTGACCTCTGCATCAGGGCAGATTGACAACTACCCAACTACAAGAGACATGCTCAAGTAGCCACTGGATTCTCCAGTTTATCTGTTGGCAGTACCCAAAGTTCCACACTCAACAGACGGTCGATATACGTTCAAAGTTTTACGGTTGCAACGACTTTCTGCAACCAACCCCATACTTTGAGTTGTCAAAGTTCAAATGGAGTGCCTTTATCAACGGTTTTCTCCATAGGTAAATTATACC
>JAKFCU010000079.1:0-47271 GCA_036676475.1 Brevibacillus sp. | reverse complement strand
GAAATTCAACAAAATGCCGTTCGTGAAATCATTCATGAAGTTCAAGTCTTTGACAGCAAAGAGGTTCAGCTATCCTTTAAACTGTAGTCCGTTTCCACTTTGAGACATTTAGGAGGACCTAATGGCGAATTGGCAGCTGCCATGCAATACTTAAATCAACGATTTGATATGGAAAATAAACGGGCACGCCAGTTGCTCATTGATATCGGTACTGAAGAAATGGCACATTTAGAAATCGTTGGAATAACGATACGAAAACTTTTAAAAGGAATAAAACCCAAACAAGCACGAGAATTGGGTATAGCCCAACATTATGTCGAACATAAAAACGGATTATTCTATGTCAACCCCGCAGGGCAATCTTGGACAGCGGATTATTTGAAGCATGTTGGGGATCCCATTGCTGATATGACATCGAATATTGCTGCAGAAGAACGTGCACGAGCCGTTTATGAGCATTTGATATCCTTAACGGATGACCCTTCCGTGCAAGATACCCTCCGCTTCCTGCGAGAACGTGAGTTAGTTCATGCAGCCAGATTCCAAGAGGCCCTTTATATTATTAAAGAAGAAATGAATACAAAAACAAATTTTTATCAGTATTAAAGGAATGCTCACCAAGGATTCATCCGTATCCTCGGTGGGCATTTTATTTCTACTATACTGTACATAAACTAGGCATGAACCTCATAAAATTTAAGGCTATTTTTATTACAATTTAATGGCTATACTTTGAAGAGAAGTTAAATCGGGGAGGAAAGTGAATGCATAAACTTGCTTTTTCCGTTATTGCTGGCTTTATTATGATTTATATTCAATCCCTCTTGGTGATGAAATGGAATGGTTACTCTTCTATTGAGTTTAGCAACTCGTCAGTCCTCTTTTCACTTTGGGCAGTTAATGTATTTTTTCTAAACAGTGTAATGTTTAAAACAAGAAGGAATTTATCTATAGATTAACAAGAGGGGCTGTTTGACCCCTCTTTAATCCATTTTGTGGATGCATCCAAACAAAACATCCATGGCCTTTCAGCCGCAACCCCGTCATGAAAATATGCTGCTATTGATCGGTATTGAACGAAGAAATTGTGACGGGATTTTCACAAAAAAAATAGAGGTGACATGGTGCCACCTCTATCGTTAATTATTCAACTTATAAAATCTAGCCTCAACACGCAAATTATCTCTTCTCAGAAATCTCATCCAAAAGCTGATTGACAAACTGATCGAGCGACACAGTCCCTACATCACCGTGGCCACGATGACGTACAGCCACTTGTCCATTTTCTGCCTCAGCTTTTCCAATGACAGCCATATAAGGTACCTTTTCTAACTCGGCTTGACGAATCTTGTATCCGATCTTTTCATTGCGATTATCCAGTTCTACCCGGATTCCTACACGTCTAAGCTTTTGGACTACTTCTTCAGCATAGCTCCCGAGTTCATTGCTGATTGTCAATACCTTGACTTGAGTTGGGGAGAGCCAGAGCGGGAATCGCCCTTCATATACTTCAATGAGATAAGCAGTCAAGCGTTCCATAGTGGAAAGGATTCCTCTATGAATGACGACTGGACGATGCGGCTTATCATCATCTCCAATATATTCTAACTCAAAGCGATCAGGAAGCAAGAAGTCCAATTGTACGGTAGACAAGGTTTCGTCTTTTCCAATGGCCGTCTTAACCTGAACATCCAGCTTAGGGCCATAGAATGCGGCTTCCCCTTCCACTTCTTTGTATGGAAGTCCAAGGTTGTCCATCGCTTGTTTCAGCATAGCTTGGGCCATTTCCCAAAGCTCATCATTTTGCACATATTTTTCTTTGTCTTCCGGATCACGATAGGATAGACGGAACCAGTAGTCGGTAATATTTAGGTCCTTATATGCTTGCTCAATCAATTGAACCGTACGGCTAAATTCATCTTGAATTTGATCAGGCCTACAGAAGATATGGGCATCATTCAACGTCATCGCCCGAACACGCTGTAAACCGGATACTGCGCCGGAAGCTTCGTATCGATGCATCGTCCCTAATTCAGCAATCCGGATCGGCAGATCCCGATAGCTTCGTTTTTCCTGCTTGTACACCATCATATGATGCGGACAATTCATAGGACGAAGGACGAACATTTCATTTTCCATTTCCATCGGCGGGAACATATCTTCATGGTAATGCTCCCAGTGACCAGACGTTTTATATAGCTCTACATTAGCGAGAACAGGAGTATAGACATGGCTGTATCCTAGACTCTCTTCCAAATCAACGATATATCGTTCTAACGTCTTACGAATTTTGGCTCCATTCGGCAGCCATAAAGGAAGTCCAGGTCCAATCTCTGGTGTCGTTGCAAAAATTTTCATTTCTTTCCCTATACGACGGTGATCGCGGCGGCGTGCCTGTTCTAAACGATCAAGATATTCGGCCAGTTGTTCCTTCTTCGGCCAGGCGGTTCCATAAATTCGGGTTAGTGAATCATTTTTGGCATCTCCACGCCAATAGGCTGCAGATAACGACATAAGTTTAAAAGTTTTCAAGTAACCAGTGGATGGGACATGTGGTCCACGGCAAAGATCCGTAAATTCTCCCTGTGTGTAAAAAGTTAACACAGTTTCCTCAGGTAAGTCTTTAATAATTTCAACTTTGTATTTATCTCCGCGGCTCTCAAATAAATCCAAGGCTTCATTGCGGCTAATTTCCTGGCGTTCAATTTTTAAATTTTCTTTGATAATACGCTGCATCTCTTTTTCAATTAGAGGAAATTCCTCTGAAGAAAAGGTTCTGCCTGAAATATCATAGTAGTATCCATCTTCAATCACAGGACCGATCGCCAATTTCACTTCCGGCCATAAACGCAGAACAGCTTGGGCCATAAGATGTGCTGTGGAATGTCGAAGAACCTCTAATCCCACTGCATCATCAGTTGTAAACAATTCTATATGACAATCTTCTGTAATCGGGGTCGTTAATTCAACCAACCGGCCATTAATACTTCCTACTACAGATTCCTTTTTCAGCTTGGAGGAAATTTGTCCGGCTAAATCTCGCAAGTTAAGGCCAGCTTCCACATCCCGGACACTGCCATCCTTTAATTCAACTTTTATCATAGACATGCTCTTAGACACCTCTTCTATAACTTTTGATGATCTATCCATCATACCGAAATTGAGGAAGAAAAGCTACCTTCTTCCTTACAATTCAAGAAGTGACTGATGGTATAGCCGCTTCGTATTCCCGATCAGTGTTTGTGTCCCTAAAATCAAGATGAGATCCACATTTTTTTGGGCTTTTGCATAAGTTAACGCCTCACTTAAAGGATTCATTTCATAACATTCCATCATCCATGTTTTGCCAAACTGAATGGCGTCTAGCGGGAAAGATTTATGAGATTCATCCGGCCTTGTTAAAATCAACTGTTTGGAGAAGGTGCTGGCTACCCGAATCACCCCTTGATAATCCTTATCAGATGGCACCCCAATAATTGTGATGACGTTTTGAAAACCGATGGTTTGTACGACATGGCTCACATATTCCGCAGACACCTCATTTATCGCTCCATCTACCATCGTCGTTGGAGTAGAACTAATCATTTCACATCGACCTGGCCAACGTAAATGCTCCAAGGTAGAGCTGACGATCTCATGAGGGATAGTCTTGTTCACGATCACTTCACTGGCCTGAATCGCCGTAGCAGCATTAAACGCTTGAAACGCTCCCCATACCGGAAGGTGAAGGTGTGGATACCACTCTTGAATCGATTTCACCCGAAATTGTGTTCCCGATCGGTCCATATGTATATCTTCAGCAAGGAAACCTGCTCCATAATAGTAGGCAGGTATATTGCATTTACGAAGGTTTTGTTTTATTAAAGAAAGTGTCTCTTCGTCTTGATGATTGACAATGACAGCCTCTGTAGGTACTTTTACGATACCAAGCTTATGCCCTACAATATCTTTTATCGTTGGACCCAAGTTTTCTACGTGCTCTGCAAAAATAGAAGTAATGATGGCCCACCGATTCGCAAGAACATTCGTATCGTCAAAAGTTCCTCCCCTACCAGCTTCCATAACAGCATAATCCACTCCTTGCTCCCGAAAATAAAGGAGTGCGACGGCCATGGCTATTCCTACTGGTCCTTGGTATTCATGCTTATTTAACCCCGCCTCAATCCGTTCGACCTCAGGAGCAATCTCCCGACATAAACGGATAAAATCGGCCTGCTCTATAGCTTTTCCATTGACCCGAATACGTTCGGTAAAATCCACGAGATGGGGAGAGGTAAATAACCCCACCTTATGTCCAAGGTTTTTCAAAAGGGAAGATAAAATGTAAGAGGTAGAACCCTTTCCCTTGCTGCCAGTCACTAAAATAATGTTCATCCCTTTATCGGGCCGGCCTATAAATTCTAAAAGTTTCCATGTCAATTGGGGATTTCTTGTCACCGAATCATCCCCTAAAGGAATATAAGGCTTCGCACGAAGAAAAGAACGATAAATCATGTCTTCCGCTTTATGCTGCTCGATAACCAGTTTCTTTTTTAGATCCATATCCTGTTCCTTATCCCATTTTTAATAATTATAGCTTAGTAAGCACCCAACTACTTGAATAATTTCTATAATATGAGTATCTTTTCATTGATTGATCCTATCCCCTTTTTGATTAAAACCACCCGAAGGTGGAAACCTAAAGCTTAACATTCTTTGTACTAAACGGAGGAAACTATGTCATTTCAATCTTCGCAAATCGATCCATCTACCATTATCCTATTTGGAGCAACGGGGGATCTAGCCAAAAGAAAGCTTTTTCCAGCCATATTCAGTTTATTTAAAAGAGGCCTTTTGCCCAAGCCCTTCGTTATGATTGGGGTAGCCAGAAAGGAAATTTCCGGTTCTTCCTTTCAAGAACATGTTCTCGAATCCTTAAAGGAATTCGGAAAGTTTCAATCGAGGGACCAAGAGTATTGGAATCAGTTTTCCCAATATCTGAACTATGTGGCAATAGATCTAAAAAATCAAGAGAACTACGCCAAGCTTTATGATGCTGTAACTCAAGTAGAGAAAAATCAAACTCTTCCCGGAAATCGGGTTTTTTATCTCGCCATTGCCCCTGAGCTCTTCGGTCCCGTTTCTTTAAGCCTAAAATCAAGCCAACTCTTGGAAACTCCAGGGTGGAAACGATTGGTCATTGAAAAACCGTTTGGACATGATTATTCTTCAGCAGAAGCCCTGAACGAACAAATTAGGGCAGTTTTCAAGGAAGAAGAGATTTATCGAATTGATCATTATCTCGGAAAAGAAATGATCCAGAATATCGAGGTCATCCGATTCGCCAATTCGTTGTTTGAACCCCTTTGGAACAATAATTACATTGCCAATGTCCAAATCACTTCAAGTGAAACGGTCGGCGTAGAGGAACGCGGAGGGTATTATGAAAAATCCGGGGCTCTCCGGGATATGGTACAAAATCATATGCTTCAAATGATAACCATGATTGCCATGGAGCCTCCCAGCCGTTTAGTAACAGAGGCCATACGCGATGAAAAAGTAAAAGTACTCCGTTCTTTACGACGCATGACCGTTGATGAAGTAAATGAGCATGTGATACGTGGACAATATACTAAAGGGGTGATACATGGTCAAGAAGTCACTGGCTATCGTGAAGAGTCGGGTGTAAACCCTCAATCTATGACAGAAACATTTGTTTCCGCTCGATTGTTCATCGATAATTTTCGTTGGGCTGGTGTCCCCTTCTATATTCGAACCGGAAAAAAAATGCCAGTCAAATCCACTGAGATCGTTATCCAATTTAAAAATCTGCCAAGAAATCTGTATTTTAATAAGCAGGGAAACCTTGAGCCCAATTTATTGAGTATACGGATTCATCCACTTGAAGGAATTTATTTTAAAATTAATGCCAAAAAGCCAGGAACAGACGGTGTGGTATCTCCTATCGCAATTGACTTCTGCCAAAATTGTGAAACAGGATTTAATTCTCCAGAAGCTTATGAACGACTCCTCCATGATTGTTTGGAAGGACACTCCACCTACTTTACTCGATGGGATGAGGTTTCCTTGGCATGGAAATTTGTTGATCCGATTTCTGCTGCTTTCAGTGAAAACCTAGCAGAGCTACAACCATATCCTTCAGGCACCTGGGGTCCTGATTTATCTCACCAGCTTCTTCTGCAAAATCAGGATCAGTGGTGGCCCATCTATGGTCAAGTAGAAGAAGAAAGAACAATCCATTTTGTCAGGGCATAAGAAAGTTACTGGCAAAGCTTTATGCGTATAATACTTGAGATATGTAAGAAAAAAAAGGGAGCTGCTAGCTCCCTTTTTTATTCTTCTCTCTTAAGTTGTGGTGGTCTAGGACCAAAGTATTGATAATAATCTACCTTGATGTTACCGTTATATAACTTTCTTTTTTTGCTGGCCTTCTTCCCAAATAACTCTTCAAAGCCTTCATGAGAGGTTAAGATATAGTAGGACCAAGTATCCAATGCTTGATAAACTTTCCCCATCTCACGGTACATTCTCTCCACTTCATTTTGTTCACCCAACCGCTCCCCATAAGGCGGATTGCATATGATTTTCCCGTATTTTTTCTTCGATCTCAATTGGGAAAAGTCCATTCGTTGAAAATGGATATACTCATTCACCATCGCTTCTTCCGCATTTCTCCGAGCCACGAGCAACATTTCATCGTCAATATCTGTACCTATTATCTCAAGAGGCTGATCATACTTTGCGAGATCATGCGTTTCTTTTCGGGCATCGCGCCAAATATCTTTAGAAATGGAAGGCCAAAATTCAGAAGCAAACTCGCGGTTCATTCCCGGGGCAATATTTTGCCCGATTAAAGCAGCCTCAATCGGAATCGTTCCAGATCCACAGAAAGGATCGACTAAAACGGTATTCGGATTCCATTTCGACAGACGGATCAAGGCAGCTGCCATCGTTTCTTTTAACGGAGCGCCTCCGATCCATGTTCGGTATCCTCTTTTGTGCAAGGCAGTTCCACTCGTATCGATCGTCAAAGTGGCAACATCCTTTAACAGAGCGACTTCTATGCGATATAAGGGTCCATTCTCTTCGAACCAATCCTTCTTATACTTTCCCTTCATATGCTCCACAATCGCTTTTTTGACAATAGCCTGGCAATCGGAAACACTGAACAAAGTCGATTTGACAGACTTCCCATCCACAGGGAACTCCGCATTCTCCGGTAACCACGCTGACCACGGCAAAGCCTTGGTTTTTTCAAATAGTTCATCAAAGGTACGCGCTTCAAATTCTCCTATTTTCAAGCGGACTCGATCCGCTGTTCTTAACCATAGATTTGTTCGCGGAATGGCACTGATATCGGCCTGAAAGGTCACCTTTCCATTTTCTACAGTTGCATCTGTATATCCAAGCTCTCGAACTTCATCAGCCACGATAGATTCTAATCCGAACGTTGAGGTAGCGATGAGTTCGACTATATTATTACTTGACATAAGGTCTCTCCTATCCAATGATGGCATGTTCCTCCACATTATACTATTTGTACATACGGTTTCCAAACTATATGAATACCGATATACTGGAAAGGTAATCTAATATATTGTTAAGAAAGCTACTGGCGTAGCCTTATGCGTATAATACTTGACCAATAAGTATAAGAAAGCTACTGGCGTAGCCTTATACATATAATACTTGACCGATAAGTATAAGAAAGCTACTGGCGTAGCCTTATGTGTATAATACTTGACCGATAAGTATAAAAAAGACCAAAGAGCCCTATGGTTCCCGGTCTTCGCATATGCTAACTATTTCCCCATCAACTTGAATACGATCTCCATAACCTTTCCTCCAAAGTAAACCCCAAATACTCCGACTACAGCAGAAAAAACAGGGGGAGCCGGAATCGGTAGCTTAAACAGCTTGAATATGGCACCGACGATGATACCAGCTAGTAAAGAAAGAAAAAGCTCTTTCATATTCTTTCTTCCACATCCTTTATTGAATAACCTCGTAGATGAGTAGTAACATTCATTAGAAAAATTTCCCCTCTTAACATTAAGGTGAAGCGTAAATGTTAAGAGGGGAAACACGAGAAAAGCCAGCCTATTGGTTAATCCCTTCCGTAGCTAACATCTTTATCCGGATGCATAAATGGAACACCTTGAGGAGGAATTCCTTCTTCAAATATTTCCTCGTTTTCTGAAGAATTGCAGCCAATATCGTTGGTGGGGTGAACCCATTGATCCCCCGCCATAATGGCCGGATCTACATTCGTATTCCAATTATTCAGGGGAGAGTTGGGAGAATCATAAAAGCTGTCCCCAATCACGACTCCAAATTCATTGACAAAGGGGTCAACTACATTCTTAGGGGTCTCCTCATAAGAAGGGGAATGAATCTGATGCGGGTTCGGTTGTTCTGATTCCGGACGTTGCTTGCCCATATTCATCACCTCTTTTTAAAAAGTACCCATAGTGTGACCCAAGCTCTCCTTCCTTATGTGCTGAATCGCGGATTCTAAATCCTTTCGCAATTCACCATCATTCTCGTAAGGAGAATCAATTTGTAACAACCTTTTGATCAATACACGGGTTCCTTGACTCATATCGAGCTCTTCTTCCCATGTTCCTGGAGGTTTTTCCTTAGAATCAAAGGTAGAATAGAGTAAAAACAGTAAAAAATGCCCCATCGCATAAAAATCACTCTTAAATTCAACTTCCCGTTTTAATTGTTTCTCCAAAGGGTACTCCCCTAGACTTTCGGCCATACTGGTTGGAGATTCTCCAAGATAACGGGCTAGTCCAAAATCGATTAGATATAGCCGATCCTTTCCCTTGATAACATTGGGTATACGTACATCGCGGTGAACAAGGCCCTGGTCATGGATATAACAAATAATATCCAATACATCCTTCAGGAAACAAAGGGATTCTTCTTCTGTAAAAGACCCTTCCTGATCAAAAATATACTCCTCCAAAGTTGCACCTTCCACATACTCCATGGTAAAAAAGAGCTGCCCCCGATCTTCAAATGCGTGATACAGCTTAGGTATAGATGGATGATTTAGCGTTCTCAAGATTTTCGTTTCCCTTTGGTAAATAGGGTACCCTTTATTTCCTTTACGTTTGCTTGGTTTTACTTGTTTTAAAACACATTCGATGCCATCCGTTTGATCCTCACACAAATAAGTGATCCCATAGCTCCCCATCCCGAGGATTTTCAAGATGAGATAGCGGTTATGGATCAACGTATCCGGTCGCAGGGGACGATCAATGAATCCCTCCCACCATTTTAAAATGGTTTTCCATGGCGATCGTTCTCGGGATAGAGAAACAGAAATCGTGCGTCTCATGAAGCAAATTCCTCTATCACTTAAGAAGTTCTTTAGGAATAAGTCCCATTCTTTCTTTCACTTGGATCATCTTTTTAGATGCTAAAGCCGATGCTTTTTCCGCACCTTGAAGCAAAATCCGATCTAATTCATCGGTTTCAATTAACTCCCGGTATTTCAATTGGATGGGCTCTAACAGCGCAACGACGGCATCAGCTAATTCACTTTTAAAGGCGCCGTATCCAACTCCGCTATATCGCGATTCTAATTCCTCAATGGATTGATTCGTAACGAGCGAATAAATAGTAAGTAAATTGCTTACTGCCGGTTTGTTTTTGATATCATAACGTATCTCATTCTCCGAATCGGTAACTGCTCTTTTAAGCTTTTTGACGATCTTGGAAGGATCATCGAGAAGAGCAATATAGCTGCCTTCACTTGGATTGCTTTTGCTCATTTTCTTGCTCGGATCATCCAATGACATGATCCTTCCGCCTACCTTTGGAATCATCGGCTCAGGTATGACAAACGTTTCTCCAAAGCGATAATTGAACCGTTGGGCAAGATCACGCGTCAGTTCCAGATGTTGCTTTTGGTCCTCTCCAACAGGAACGTGGGAAGCATCATACAGCAAAATGTCAGCAGCCATTAAGGCAGGATAAGTAAATAGTGAAGAATTCACCCCTGCTTCTTTACCTGCTGATTTGTCTTTAAATTGCGTCATTCGTTCTAATTCTCCCATGTAAGCCGTACATTGCATCAACCAACCTAACTCGGCATGCTCTTTCACATGTGATTGAACAATTAAAGTCGATTGGCTAGGATCAATACCGACGGCTAAAAATAAGGCAGCGAGAGATCTTACATTACGGCGAAGTGCCGCTGGGTCCTGGGGCACCGTTAACGCATGCAAATCAACCACACAAAAAATACAATCCCCTTCTTGCTGTAGTTCCACAAATTGTTTCAATGCCCCGATATAATTTCCAAGAGTAAGCAAACCGCTTGGTTGAATGCCTGAGAAAATTCTTTTCGTTGTCAATGTTAAAACTCCTTTCTGGTTGCTACTTGCGCAGCATATGCGTATAATACTTTCCGATAAGTATAAAAAAACAGAAAAAGGCCCCTCATCCGTAAGGGACGAGGGACCGTGGTGCCACCCTTTTTATCGGATGGGATTATCCTATCCGATATCTTAAGTGTCTTCGTTAACGTGAAGACAATTCGCCAAAGCCTACTCCATCGTTTCGGTTTGGGGCTCAGAAGTCCATTCGAGCATGACCCTGTACCAGTTTCCACCGCCCACTGGCTCTCTTTAACAGATATCTATGTCTACTTCTCTTCATCAAAGCCTTATATTATTGATGTTTTTCATTCTATCCCAATGGGGTTCAAAAAGCAAGATTGCCTAGATCGATTCCACAGGTACTGCTCTTTGGATTAAAGCCTGCTGAAGATCTGCAATCAGGTCATCCACATCTTCTAAGCCGACGGACAAACGCAACAATCCATCTGTTATTCCTCTTTGCTCTCTTTCTTCTTGCGGCATCGAGGCATGAGACATTTTACATGGATAGGATAGGATGGATTCCACCGAACCCAAGCTGACCGCTACGATCGGAAGCTTCACATTTTGCATAATTTTACGAGCTATAGAGCCATTTCCAACATCGAATGCCAGTACGGCTCCATGTCCCGTAGCTTGACATTCTTGAATTTCATGACCGGGATGAGTAAGCAGCCCAGTATAGTAAACCTTTTTTACATCAGGGTGACGTGTCAGCCAAATGGCAATTTTCTCGGCACTTTGGGTAGAAGCTTCCATTCTAACCTTCAGTGTTTTTAGTCCTCTTAGGACTAACCAGCTGTCTTGCACCCCAAGAATCGCTCCAAAGGCGTTCTGCAAGAAACTGATTTGCTTAGCTAAATCAAAATCTTTAACTACCACTAATCCTGCAACCACGTCGGAATGACCGGAAATAAATTTCGTTGCACTATGCACAACAACATCTGCCCCAAGCGTTAATGGCTTTTGATAAAAAGGAGTAAGGAAGGTATTGTCCACAATGGAGATCAACCCTTTCTCCTTAGCCCAAGAACAGATTTCATTCAGATCTGTCACCTTCAATAAAGGATTAGAGGGAGTCTCAATATAAACGCCCTTTGTTTGAGGAGTAATGGCCTCTTTCACCTTCTCAACATCGGTCGTATCGACAAAGGTAGTTTGAATCCCCATACGGGAAAGAACTTGGGACAAGACTCGAAAGGTTCCACCGTATACATCTTCGCTTACAATCAGATGATCTCCGGATGAAAACAACAGGAACACAGTAGAAATAGCTGCCATACCAGAAGAAAAAGCAAAGCCAGCTACTCCCTCCTCTAATTCAGCAATCGTTTCTTCCAATGCATGGCGTGTTGGATTTCCAGAGCGGGCGTAGTCATAAGCACCTGGTGCATCTACATCATATTGATGAAAGGTAGAAGCTAAGTAAACAGGCGTAGAAGAAGCCCCTGTTTGAGGATCCACCTTATGCTTGTTATGAATTAATTGGGTCCCAAATTCAATGTTCATTTCCTTTTCTCTCCATTTCTACATTCTATTTGTGCAGCTAGTAGCGCTTGATCTAAATCAGCCTGCAGATCCCCTGAATTCTCAATTCCTACGGAAAAACGAAGCAATCGATCGCAGACCCCTACCTTAAGACGTACTTCAAGAGGGATATCGGCATGAGTTTGAACCGCTGGATAGGTAAGAAGACTCTCCACTCCGCCTAAGCTCTCAGCAAAGGATATGAGTTTCAGATTTTTGAGCAGGGGAGCCACAAGCTCTGCATCTTTTACTCGGAAGGAAACCATTCCACCCTTTCCTGCATAAAGTACATCATCTACCAACGGATGCTCCTTCAAGAAGGAAACCATCCTTCTTGCATTTTCAGTATGCTTTTCCATTCGAAGTGACAATGTCTTCATTCCCCTGACTAACAGCCAGCTATCCATTGGGGAAAGAACGGCCCCGCCAGAATTATGAAAAAAAGCGATTCTTTCTGATAATGATTTGCCTTTAGAGACTACCAGCCCGGCTAACACATCGTTATGCCCAGCCAAATATTTGGTTGCACTGTGCACCACAATATCTGCCCCGAGAGGAATTGGCTTCTGATAAAAGGGGGATAAGAAGGTATTGTCCACAATCGTGAGCAACCCATTTTTCTGAGCCTCCTTTGCAATCGAAGCAATTTCCGCTGTTATCATCATCGGATTAGAAGGAGTCTCGATGAATACTGCTGCCGTTTCAGGAAGAATACTGGCATTCAGGTCATCACCGTTCCTTATATCTGCATAGGTAAAATTTAGTCCAAAAGGCTTCCATACTTGTTCAAACAGTCGATAGGTTCCACCATATAAATCGAGGGAAGCAATGATATGATCACCAGGTTTAAACAATCCCAGCAGGACATGGATCGCAGCCATCCCTGAACTAAAAGCAAACCCTTGATCTCCTTCTTCAATGTCAGCAATGGCCTCCTCCAATACGGCACGGGTAGGATTCTTAGTCCTTATATAATCAAATCCTGTACTTTGCCCAAGTTCAGGATGCAAAAAGGCTGTAGAAAACGTGATGGGATAGCTAATCGCTCCTGTTGTTTTTTCCTTCCGATTTCCAATTTGCACTAATCTTGTCTCTAACTCCATCTTGAGACCCTCCCTCTTCCTCCACCATTTCTGAATACACATAAAGCCCCTTTCATTGAGAAAGGGGCGGATTCATACAAATAGACAGCATGATGCCTTATCTTTCAAAATGATTCTTCATTTTGCAGGAGTTAGCACCGTACTTACAGCGAATTAACGCATGTAGCCGGTTGCCGGGTTTCATCGGGCCAGTCCCTCCACCTACTCTGGATAAGAATAACATATTCACTTTATAATACTTATACTGAATTAATAGAAATTATATTTTGATCTTCACTTTTTGTCAATCTATTATCAAGATTTTAAATAACTCTTTTCTACTTTTTTCCCGGCAAGCCAGAGAGAAAGAATAAGCACGGCTGCCAAGAGGAGTTTCCAGGGTTGGGCCCATAACTCGAAAAAATCAGCACCAATATAGGATAATATGAAAATCATGATGGCTTTTCCCATGACAGTTGCCCAAAAATAAGTATGAAAAGGGATAGAAGATAGCCCGGCAAGAATATTAATAAAACTTGAAGGAGAAAATGGAAAACATCTGAGCAGAAATAAGACGGAGAATCCATGTTCCTCTAGCCAATGCGAAGTTTTCGCTATAGGCTTATATTTGTCGTGAAGACGTTTCATCCCATTTCCACCGAATTTTCGAACCAGCCAAAAGGTTAGGATAGATCCCGTACAAGCTCCTAGCCAGGTAAATATAAATCCTTGCCATAATCCAAAGGCTGCAGCATTTCCTGTAACAATTGCAATGAGCGGAAGAATAGGGAAAAAGGCCTCCACTATAGGAAGAATAAAAGCAACAGTTACGCCCATATCTTGATAAGCTAAGATCCATTGCTGTATTTCTCCAATACTTATATCCACAAAAGGTGGCCTCCCTTTCTTTTGAGTTGACCAAATGACTTCCTTCATGTATTTTATCTATTGTAAAAAACATTCGCAATCCAATCGATGTGTAAATGCTCAAAGAAACTAGGTGAAGAGTTCAGATCATGAAAAAGTGGATCATTTCAGGGTTCTTTTATTTCATCTTGATTTCAATAATTGGAATCATTCTTCGTTGGAAGATGGTAACTCCCATCCTCCCCAAACTACAGTTTATGTATCTTATTCATGCCCATTCCCATGTTGCCTTTCTCGGTTGGGTGTTCTTCATACTAGCCGGGATTCTGATCAAGCTGACGATGCCGCCTGCCATTTGGGGGAGTAAAAAACTAAACGTACTATTTATTCTTTTACATGTTTCCGTCATGGGTATGCTCATCTCCTTTAGCCTACAAGGTTATGGAATGTTTTCTATCCTTTTTTCTACTATACATATTTTTCTTTCCTATTATTTTGCTTATCTCTATTTTACCAATCAACGAAATCACTTACCTGCTATTGTGAAACGCTCTTTTCACGCGGGTGTGTTTTTCAATGTACTTTCGTCCGTTGGTCCATGGGGATTAGCCACAAGCGGAATGCTCGGAAATCAGCAACATGAAATTTTTAATTTATTTATCTATTTATATCTTCATCTCCAATACAATGGTTGGTTCACCTTTATCGCGATCGGGCTGGCCTATTTATTAATGGAGCAATCTTCATCCTCCTACTCGCTAAGCTTAGCGAAAAGACAACATCTGTTTCTATTCTTAAGTGTCATACCAACTTATGTAACTTCTGTGATGTGGTTTGATCTTACTGGTTTTTGGGAATCGATTGGAATCATCGGTGCCGTTCTTCAATTTGCAGGTATTTCACTCTTCCTACTGTTAGTGTTCAAACCCTTATTAAGAGTAGAAAAAGAAAACTGGGCAAAGCTGTTCCTGCTTTTGTTTTTTGCCAGTCTGGGAATCAAATCCTGTTTAGAGCTGATTGGTGCTTGGCCTACCATGGCTTCTATGATTTATGACAATCGGCAGATTATTATCGGGTACCTTCATCTCACCCTTCTTGGAGCGATAAGCAGCTTTCTGATTTATGTGCTGATCAAGAAAAATGGAAAAGCATACAGGAATATTCCTCTACTTTCCACTTCTTCCTTCCTTTTTGTCGGCGGTACGATTTTCATGATTTTCCTTCTTTTTTTTGCCGGTCTTTTACATTGGCTTAACCTGACTATACCATCATGGCTATGGACAACCTTATTGCTTTCCAGTTTCATCATAGTCTTAGGTATTCTCGGGTTAACCCCTACAATTATAAAACAAAAATAGTCTTCGCCTATTGGCTAAGACTATTTTTCTCTTATTCCGAATGTCTTGGAAGGCTTAGCTCTACCATGGTTCCTTCGCCTTCTGGATAGATTTGAATCCTCCCGCCATGTGCCTCTATAATTTGCTTACAGATAGCTAAACCTAATCCCGTCCCATTTTCCTTTGTAGAGTAGAAAGGATGAAAGAGATTTTTGACGGTGTTAGGGTCAATAGGGCTCCCATTATTAAAAAATAAAATATAGATTTTCTCTTCTGATAATCGACAGGAGATTTTAATCATCTTCTCCTTTTGGTGAGAAACCTGTTGAAATTCTTCACAAGCGTTTTTAATAATATTAATAAAGGTTTGCTCCAACTCTTTACCATTACCTTTGATTGCTGCGAAAGGTACAAGATCAAGAATAGTCTCAATTCCCAGTCTAATAAATTCGAATTCAAATAGCGACACACAACGCTCAATGAGATCTACAACATTGACTTCCTCAAACTCCCTCTTCATGGAAATGTTTTTTCTTTTGCTCAAAGAAAGGAATCGCTCTAAGATATAATCAAGCCGCTTTACTTCATCTTCGATAATTGTATAATATTGATGGATCTCTGCTGGGTGTGGATGCATTTCATAGATCAGCTTAAGAAACCCCTTAATGCTCGTAATAGGATTACGGAGTTCATGAGCCATTCCCGATGCCATGTTTCCAATGGCATTAAACTTCTCTACTTCCATCCTCTCAAGTTCCCACTGTTTTTCCTTGAATAATCGAACCATAAATTCATCCACAAAGGTGCTTATGATCAAAACGGCTCTTTCCTGCTTTTTTCCTTTCATATAGGGATAAATCAGTTGACGTATAAAACGGTGTTTTAATTCGGCACAATCACGAATTAATGTTTCTGCATCATGAAAATAAATGATGTAATGTTCAGCATATCGTTGGGCAAAGTTAGTAATGGAACGTGAGCAAATTCCTTCGTCTTCAATAGCTTCAAGAACAAATAAGAGTGCTTGTTGAAGTATTTCTACTAGCTCAGCCTTCTTTTCTATAAATATTACTTCAAAATTTTGCGACTGTTTAAATACTTCTTCTATATATTCATTAGCGAAGATTAAGAGCTGTTTACGCAAAGCCCGATGAGTTGATAGCATAGATTGAAACTCCTCATTAAATATTAAATTGTGATTTATCAGATATATCCTTCTACATAGGATATAAAAAATCCTGCAAAACTAAGCTATATATTGTCGACCTTTGCACGAAATTAGGTCTAAATCTGCAGACTTTGTGCAATCCTCCATAGTAATGGCTGCTAGCCATTTATTTACCCCCTTGACTTCTAACCTTTACTCACCTATGATAAAATAGTTTTGAAGAATTAAATCGGAATCATTCGTATTATTTTAACAGGAGGGAGTTACCTCTCAGTGCACAAACCTATGAAATCCATCGTGGAATGTAAACATATTCATTTCGATTACGGTTCCAATGAAGTGCTCAAAGGTGTAGATTTCACCATTCATTCTGGCGACTATGTCGGCTTGGTTGGTCCTAATGGATCAGGAAAATCCACCTTACTAAAAATTATTCTAGGCCTCATGCAGCCGAGTCAGGGAGAAGTTCACCTATTTGGTCAGCCTATTTTCGCTTTCAGGGATTGGTATAAAATTGGCTATGTGTCGCAAAAAGCCAACAGTTTTAACAGCGGTTTTCCAGCTACCGTTTTTGAAGTCGTCTCCATGGGCTTATTCGGAAAGCTTGGATTGTTTAAGCGATTAACCAAAGAGAATCGATCCCATATTCATGAAGCGATCAACCAGGTCGGTTTATCCGATTTTGCTGATCGTAACATCGGCAAACTGTCCGGTGGCCAACAGCAACGTGCTTTTATTGCCCGCGCCCTTGTGTCCAATCCGGAACTTCTCATTTTAGATGAACCTACGGTCGGGGTCGACACCGAATCGGTTGATCGATTTTATCAATTGCTAGATCGCCTCCATAAAGAGCATCAATTGACTCTTCTAATGGTTACGCATGACATCGGTATGATGACACACCATGTAAATAAAGTGGCTTGTTTGAACAAAAATATACATTTCCATGGAAACCCTAGTGAATTTGAAGCTAATCAGACTAAGATCTTAGAAAAAGCATACGGGTCCTTTATGAACCTCGTCGAACATCATCACTAGGAGGAAAGAAACAAATGCTAGAACTGATTCTCCAATATGAATTTATGCAGAATGCCTTATATGCCGGAATTATTATCGGTGTGATTTGTCCTGCCATTGGTGTATTTTTGGTCGTTCGCCGATTGTCTCTCATGGCTGAAGCACTATCCCATATCACGCTTTCCGGTATCGCTGCAGGTATTTTACTTGAAAAAAATGTTTCTCTTTTTCATGGGTTGAATCCTATGTATATAGGAATGGTGTTCTCCATTGCGGGATCCTTAATCGTGGAGCAATTGCGAAAGGCCTATCGCTTTTATCAGGAGTTGGCAATCCCTATTATTCTATCTACTGGTATAGGACTAGGGGTTATCCTCATCAGTATGGCTAATGGATTCAATGTAGATTTATTTTCTTATCTGTTTGGCAGCGTTGTAGCCGTTAGTCGTATGGACCTATGGATAATTTCGGGAGTTGGACTTATTGTATTATTAACAGTTATCCTTCTTTATAAAGAGCTATTTGCTTTATCCTTTGATGAAGAATATGCCCGAATATCTGGTATTAAACGAAGTTTCGTCAATATGATCTTTATCCTTCTTGTTGCGTTGACCATTGCTATTTCCATGAGAATTGTAGGCATCTTACTCGTTTCTTCCCTCATCACCTTGCCTGTAGCTGCCGCGTTGCAAATATCTCATAGTTTTAAGCAAACACTATGGCTCTCCATTCTATTTGCCGAGGTTTCTGTCTTGGGAGGGTTGACCGCCGCCTTCTATCTCAACTGGGCTTCAGGAGGAACCATTGTCTTATTCTCCGTATTGCTTTTGGTCGTTATTTTACTTTTTAAAAAGAACACATAAATATCCTTCAAATGATGTTTTACTAAAATAATAAAAACCCTCCTGCTACTTAAAGCAAGAGGGGTCTATTATTCATGCAAATTTGCTTATTTAAACATATTAAAAGCAGATGAACGATTGGTTTCCCAAGATTCCATTAGCCCTTTATTCGTCTTCTTGACTTGATCTGTAAAGTTCTCTAAAAGCTCTTGTACTTCTGAACGGCTCTTTTGCTGCTGCTCAATAAGACTCATGAGGGTAGATTCTAGCTGTTCAAGTGACTTGCCTACTAAACTGCTGCTAGCTTTTCCAGGAGTACCATAGAGCTGTTGAATTTTATTGACCACTTCTTCAGCACGCTTATTCCATTCTTCCACATTCTTCGACACGGCTTCACCATTTACATTTTTCACATTATCGAAAAAGTTGATCTTAACATCAGCAGCAAATTTTCCTAATTCAGCTTCTAATTTATCTACATTTTCTTTGGTTTGCAACCAAATTTCCTTTTGACGCTCAATAGCTTGAATGGTTACAGCTTCCATTTCGCGCTGATATCCATTCATTAGCTTTACACTATTAAGCCATCCATCCCACATAGTATCAAAAACATTCACCGGATTTGTTAATTCATTCTTTTTCGCTTGTACTGTCGCCATTTTTACATCCTCCTAGAATTTTTTATGTTTTTTTATATATGACACAGCAATATGCTGAGGTCATTCCTACTCATCTAAATCTTCTTTGACTTTAGGTTTCATACTACTGAACGTAGAAACGTTTGGCAATGCCATAAAGAATTGTGTGTACATATTAAAAAATTGATCCAGCATCTGCTGATATTGACCCAAGGCTTCAGCCCAAGATTCTAAATATTGGGTTCCTGCATCCGTTAAGGAGTATACACGCTTCGCTGGACCACCAGATGTTGTATCCCATTCGGATTTTACAATATTCTCTTTCTCCAACTGTCGAAGGGTTCTATAAACATTCCCTTGATCGATGGAATTAAATCCGAACTTAACCAATTGCTGAATTAATTCATAGCCATGCGCATTCCAACCTTTTAATATAAGAAGCAGAACCGGTACCATCATATTCTTAGGCGGCCCACCGGGAATATTCCACTTCTCATCTTCTTTGATTTGCTGTCCCTTCTCATTATTGGCCGACATTCTTATCACCTTCGAATCATTAATTTTGCTTCTATGTGTAATTTACACCTATGTGGCCTACGGTGTCAAGTATTTCCATCTCATTTGTTTTAACATTCGTTCGACAAATTTCGAAGTCTATTGCTAGAACATATAGATAATTGTCGAAGGGTTTCGATTGTTTTAATACGCATCATTTACTATAATTTTGTTTGTAAGCTTTCAGACCTCTGAAAATTCGACATATATACTGAATTCTGAGAGAAAGCACGGCTATCCGCAAGAAGTGTTGCTGTTCTGAATTGTTTTATTGTTAAATCTAATCACAAAAGATACAAAAGGGAGTGAAACCATGAGTCAGCAAATCCCGTTTGATCCATTTGCCATCTGGAAACAGATGTATGACAAAGCCGAAGAGCAATGGAACCAAACGTTAGATGAAACCATGCACAAGGAAGAATTTTCCAAGTTGATGGGTCAGTCTCTGAATGGTTATCTGCATTATCAAAACTTAGCGCAGAAATCAACTGAAAAATATCTTGAGCAAGCCAACATGCCTTCTCGCCAAGACCTTTCAAACGTCGCTTCTATAGTGATCAGCGTAGAAGATAAGGTGGATAAACTAGAACAAACAATAGAAGAAAATGTCCTCGATCGATTGAAGCAGTTTGATTTAACAAAAGAAGTTCAATCTTTGAAATCAGATGTCTCAAACATTTCCAAGAGACTTGATCAACTCTTTGAACTCCTTCAATCCAAACAGGAAGTTGCGGCCTCAAAAGCCACAAACATCAAAAACAACCAAGAGTCAAATACCAATAAGAAATAGAAAATATTAAAAAAATAGAATAAATTAAGGGTATTCGACATTCCAATAAGTATAAAAATAAACTATATATAGCTGAGAGGATGTATCAAGATGAAAACACTCGACAATAAAGTTGCTATCGTAACAGGTGGATCTCGTGGTATTGGAAAATCTATTGCTTTAGAATTGGCACGCCAAGGTGCAAAAGTTGTCATTAACTATAATAGCAATGCAGATGCTGCACTTGAAGTAGTGAAAGAAATTGAAGCCTTAGGCAGTCAAGCTTACGCAAGTCAAGCTGACGTATCCGATAGTTCACAAGCAAAGGTTCTTGTAGATGATGCCATTCGCCAATTTGGTAAAGTGGATCTGTTAGTTAATAATGCTGGAATCACTCGTGATCGTTCATTCTTAAAGTTAACGGAAGAAAACTGGAGAAAAGTTATCGACGTCAACTTAAACAGTGCATTCAATACAACCAGTGCGGTTCTACCATCAATGGTCGAACAAAAATTTGGCCGTATTATTAACATTAGTTCTGTTATTGGCCAATCCGGTAATGTTGGTCAAACCAACTATGCCGCTTCTAAAGCTGGATTAATTGGCTTTACCAAGTCACTTGCCCTTGAGATGGCAAATAAGGGAGTTACGGTAAATGCCATTTGCCCAGGTTTCATTGAAACAGAAATGGTAGCCGAAATCCCTGCTGAAATTCTTGAAAAAATCGTATCCAAAATCCCTCAGCGTCGTCTTGGACAGCCACAGGAAATTGCAAGAGCAGTGGTTTATCTTGCGAGCGAAGGTGACTACATCACTGGTCAGCAGCTTAACATTAACGGTGGCCTTTACATGTAAGAGCCTTTATAGGTAAAGAAAACTTGGCTGGCGCCAAGCCATTGGCACAGAAACCTCATTGACAAGGTATTGATCAATGAGATTGTGCGTCATTTCCCCTCTTGACATCAACCCTTTGGGTTCATTTTGATAAAATGGTATTTTATCAAAATGAAGGTGTAACCTTGATGTCAAGAGGGGGAAACTAGTTGCACTTATGCAGTGAAGGAAAGTGAAAAAACTAATACTTTCCTAATCGCCAATAGAATGAGTGGAGGGTATATAAAAATGGTTTTATCCCCTATCAAAGAGTGGGAAGATATCCTAGGCCAGTTGCCAGAAGATCTAAAAAAACAGATGAACCGGGTAAAACGCTATAATGAAATTATGATTGAGGAAGCCGAACCTCAGGTATACCAGACGCCAAAAGAAGTGATCTGGAGCAAAAATAAAGCTAAGCTATACCGATTTGGACCAAATGTTGAAAAGAAGCATCGAGTTCCTTTACTTATGTTTTATGCTCTTATCAACAAACCTTATATTTTAGACTTGTCTCCAGGAAATAGCTTAATAGAATATCTAGTTAATAAAGGCTTTGATGTTTATCTTTTAGACTGGGGAACTCCAGGACCGGAAGATCGACATATGAAGCTAGATGACTATATTATGGATTACATGCCTAGAGCTGTAAAAAAGGTTCTTCGTTATACTGGAGCCGATGAGGTTTCCGTACTTGGCTATTGTATGGGTGGAACGATGACATCCATCTTCGCTTCCCTTCATAATCAGTTGCCAATCAAGAATATTATCTTTATGACAGCGCCTATGGATTTCTCTAATCTTGGTCTATTTACCAATTGGTTGGATGAACGCTATTTTAATTTAGATAAAATGGTAGAAACCTTAGGTAATATCCCGCCTGAAATGATCGACTTTGGAAATAAGATGCTTAAGCCGTTAGTCAATTTTTACGGCCCTTATATAAGCTTAGCTGATCGAGTGGAAAGTAGTTCTTTCGTAGAAAGCTGGAAGTTAATGCAAAAATGGGTCAATGATGGGATTCCGTTCCCTGGGGAAGCATTCCGTCAATGGATCCGCGACTTCTATCAAAATAACAAGCTTATTAAAGGGGAGCTATTCATTCGCGGTCAACGTGTAGATCTTGCCAACATCACGGCAAACGTGTTAAATATCGGGGCTACTCGCGATCATATTGCTCAACCTAAACAGCTTGAACCTCTAATGGATGCTATCTCAAGTAAAGATAAAACTTTATCTCTTATACCTACCGGCCATGTGTCCATTGTATTTGGTCGTCAAGCCGTTAAGCTTACTTATCCGACAATTGGCGATTGGCTCGCTGAACGTTCGCAATAAAAAAGCTACTAGCTTTTCTTTATGCGTATACTACTTTCTGATAAGTGTAAGAAACAAGAAAACCCACCTCACTCAAAATCGTGTGGTGGGTTTTCTTTTATTCTTTAACTATCTCACACCGCAAAGGCAGAGGAAAATCTTCGATACGAACTTCTAACTGATCTCCTATGTTCACCGCTCCTACTCCTGATGGGGTTCCTGTCAATATGATATCTCCTGGAAGAAGTGTCATTACTTTACTAATATCCTCCATAAGCTGAGGAACGCCAAAGATCAATTGATTGGTATTGGACTTCTGCCGCATTTCCCCATTGACGCTTAATTCAATCTCCAGCTGGTTCCATTGCAATTTCGGAACGATTCCTGGACCAATTGGGCAAAAAGTGTCAAATGATTTTCCTCTTGTCCACTGCCCATCCGACATTTGAATATCACGTGCCGTCATATCAAGCGCACAGGTATATCCCATAATATAATCTTCTGCCTCTGCTGCAGATATATTTTTTGCCGTTTTCTTGATGACCACTCCTAACTCTACTTCAAAATGAACATTTTGACTAAGAGACGGATATACTATCTGTCCTCCAGGGCCAATTACCGAGGTAGATGGCTTTAGAAACATGAGAGGGCGTTCAGGAAGCTCTAGGCCCATTTCCTGTACATGGTCTCTATAGTTCAAGCCGATACATATAATTTTGGTTGGCAGACATGGAGGGAGCAATTGGATGTCAGACAAGGACACTTCCAGTCCAGTCATAACCGTTTCTTCGCCATCTTTAAAAATATCCCCCTCAATGACTCGAACTCGATCCTCGACCACCCACCCATATTTAATTTTTTGATTTCTTTCAAAACGAATAATCACGTTTTCTTCCTCCTTCCCTTGGTGTCTCTGTATATATAAGAAAGCTACTGGCGTAGCCTTATGCGTATAATACTTGACCGATAAGTATAAGAAAGCTACTGGTGTAGCCTATTGCGTATACTACTTTATTAATAAGTATTAAAAAAGCTCCAGGCTCTCTTCTTTTTTCTTTCTTCCTACAACGATGACCTCTGTTCTTTCGACGGCATCCTGTACAAGCGCCTCAATGTCCAATTCCCTTTCAAACTTTACAGCTGTTTCCACAGTAGGACGGGTCACCGGTGATTTAGGAACGAAAATCGTACAACAATCCTCGAAAGGAAGAATAGAGGTTTCGTACGTTCCAATCCGTTGGGAAATTTGGATGATTTCCGATTTATCCATCGATACTAATGGTCTAAGAATGGGGTAGTTAGTTACATGGTTAATCGTATTCATACTTTCAATGGTTTGGCTGGCCACCTGCCCAAGGCTTTCTCCGGTTGCAATGGCAAGCGCCTTTTGTTTTCTGGCGATTTGCTCGGCAATACGCATCATAAAACGTCGCATTATCGTAATTAGATAAGCCTCTGGACATTTTTGACGAATTTCCGTCTGAATCTTGGTAAACGGAACCATATGAACCTTCATCTCACCAGATCCAAATTGACAGACGATTTCAGCTAAATCCTGAACTTTTTGTCTAGCGCGCTCACTCGTAAAAGGAGGGCTCTCAAAGTGAATTCCTTCCAGGCGAACTCCACGTTTCATCGTCAGCCAACCTGCAACCGGACTATCAATTCCTCCAGATAGCAAAAGCATGGCCTTCCCGCTAGTCCCGACTGGAAAACCTCCTGGTCCTGGTACATTCAAACACGTAATAAAAGTTCCTTCATTGCGGATTTCAATCCTTAATAGGACTTCCGGTTGATGAACATCCACTTTAAGTCCGTCACAGTTTTTCAATATGTAGCCGCCAACGAGGTGATTCATTTCCATCGAGCGATGAGGAAACCGCTTATTCGGACGTTTCACCTCTACCTTGAAGGTTTGAGGAAATGGTGTAACATCTCGAATAACGGATAGGGCAGCTTGCTGAATATCTTCAAGTTCAAACGTCTCCACACGTTTGGTCGGGCTAAACGAGGTAATCCCGAAGATATGCTTCACTTTCTCTGCTACTTCGTCGTAAGGTTCTCCGTGAAGAGCAATATACATCCGTCCATAGGCCTTCTCTACCTTTGCCTTTGGAAACGATTTAAGGTTTCTCTTTAAATTGTCTACTAACTGATTTTCAAACAATCCTCTATTCTTTCCTTTAAGGGCCATCTCGCCATAACGAATTAAAATATCATCGTAGTTTACCATTTTATCTCCTTTAGTGTACATTTAGCATCATACGAAGTTGTGGAATAACATTTTTCATTACACGCACAAACTCAGTAACCTCAGTTTCTGTATTCAGATAAGACAAGCTAATTCGGAGTCCGCTTCTCGCCTTCATTTCATCAAATCCCATGGATGTTAAGACACGGCTTGGTTTATCCAATTTGGATGAACAAGCTGATTTAGTGGAAACGAAAATCCCTGCTTGTTCAAGGGTATGCAGCACTACCTCAGATTTTAAGCCAGGCAATGACAGGTTTAAGATATGTGGAGCTCCATCTTTAGGGGAGTTGATATGGCAGCCTTCTACTGTTTCTATTCCCTTCCAAAGTTTTTCCCGTAACTGTATTAGATAGTCCGGCCTTTCCTTCCATTTATCTAGAGACATTCTCATCGCCTTGACCATACCGACAATTCCTGCTAGATTCTCAGTGCCCGGTCGAAAGCCTGCTTCCTGTCCCCCACCAACTAGCAGAGGGAAAAGCTCTATTCCCTTGCGAATATACAATAATCCGGCTCCTCTAGGACCGTGAAACTTATGGGCAGAAAAAGACATCAAATCTACATTCCATTTCTTAGGTTGCACCGCTATTTTACCAAATCCTTGAACAGCATCAACATGGAAAATGATTTTAGGATGAGATTTCAGCAACTGCCCAATTTGCTCGATAGGCTGGATCGTTCCCACTTCATTATTCACATGCATAATCGATACCAAAATTGTATCTTCCCGTATAGCCCCCTTGACATCCTCCACTTTAACCTTACCTTCTGCATCAACAGGAAGCACGGTAACCGCAAAGCCACTTGATTCTAACTGTTTACACACATCATACACTGCAGGATGCTCGATGGATGAGGTAATGATATGCTTTCCTCTTGTCTGATATTGAAAGGCCACACCCTTGATCGCCATGTTATTGCTTTCCGTAGCACCGGATGTGAAAATAACTTCACTAGACAGAATACCAAGAAATTGGGCGACCAACTCCCTCGATTGATTTAGCACCTTTTCAGCTTGTACACCTAATTGATGCAAGGAGGAAGGGTTCCCAAAGTATTTTTCCAGCACCTCTTTCATAGAGATAATGACTTCTGGATAGGGAGGGGTTGTTGCGCCGTTGTCAAAATAAATCATACTAGCTCACCTTCTTAAACACTCTTTTATATTTAGTATTTCCAGGAATGAAAGAACAAAAAACTAAATCAAATTATATCTTACTACTATTAGAAAAAACAGGTAATAGGTAAAAAATAAATAGAAAGCCTTAACTAAATGGAAAAAATTTCTTTCAACTTGGAATCGCTTACATTCCGAAAATCTATTTACAAACGCCTATTTACTTGTTAGAATTATCAATAAATTAGAGATTTTATTTACCGCCATGATGCGGTAAAGTTAAAAAGCGATTAATTAAACATAAAATAGAATCAGGTGGAGGGGTCTAACATGACAGTGACAGTAAAGGTAGAAGTAATCAAACAATTAGAGGAACAAATCAAATCCTTACAATCCCAATTGAAATCATTGAATATTCAAGATGAAGGTTTTGAAAGATTAGAATCAGATTTTTATTTTATGGAAATGTATAACGCATAAATTAATTTAGTTCTATGATCAATCTACAAAAAAGAAAATTAGCCTTCACTTTTGCTTTCAAAAAAGTGGGCTGATTTTCTTTTTTTTTTGTACTTCTTAGAAAGGATTATTTGCATAAAGCTTCGTTAGTAGCTTTCTAATGCCCTTTTCCATATTTTTAGTAATGATTCCAACTCTTGCCCCTTTTACAATAGAAATAGATTTATATCAAACCAAATGGGGAAGGGATTTGTGCATCATGAAAAAACATCCTTGGAAGAAGTGGATTGGGCAAGGCCTAATAGCCGCATCTATTCTAGGAATCAGCCATGGAGCATGGGCAGATTCTTATACCGTTCAACGAGGTGACACTTTGTTCTTGATATCTCAACGGGTTGATTCCACAGTGGATCAATTTAAAACGGTAAACCAATTGAAATCTGATGAAATTTGGGTCGGACAAGTTCTAACCATCCCACCAAAATCCATAACTCATACGGTACAATCCGGAGATACTCTTTATTTAATCTCGAAACAATATAATACAACTATTCAAGAAATCTATAACACCAATAAACTATCTACTATTGAATTAAGGATCGGACAAAAGCTGGTCATTCCCGTCCCCGCTGCCATATCCAATGAGACCACTTACATAGTTCAATCTGGCGATGTTCTTTGGAAAATAGCGATGAACCATGGAACCACTGTTGAAGCTATTTTAGCTTATAATGGATTATCCAATGGAGCCTATATTGAGGTTGGACAAGCTCTTAAAATACCAACACAGCCATCACCACCTGTACAAACCCAGCCTCTACCCCTTCCGGCCCCGACAGAAGGGCCATGGGTTGAAAATCAAACCTATACCGTAGAAAAAGGCGATACAGGTTGGAGTATTTCCTTGAAATTTGGGATTCCTTTTTCAGAATTTCTTAAAGCCAATCAAATGAATCAATCCAGCTACCTATCGATAGGACAACAGGTTACCATTCCGGTGCACCATGTTCCGGTAAAGCCAACGGCTACACCAACAGCTGGCGAGCTGTTGGATTGGTGGACGGAAGCCCAATATGTTTTCCCGATCGGCAAAACGGCTAAGGTTACGGATATTCAAACAGGTTTATCTTGGAACTTGAAAAGGAGCTTTGGCGAATTTCATGCCGATTGTGAGCCTTTAACGCCCGAAGATGCAGAAATGATGAAAAAGATTTGGGGTGGAACCTATTCATGGGCAGTACGTCCCGTTATAGTAGAAGTAGACGGACGACGCCTTGCCGCTTCGGTAAGCTCCATGCCCCATGATATAGAAACGATTAAAGATAATAACTTTGACGGACATCATGATATGCACTTCCTGAATAGCCGTCGCCATAAAGATTATCTCGTAGACCAACAACACCAGAATGCTATCAAAATAGCTGCAGGGGTTAGCAGCAATTAGAAAAAAGGGGATTCCTCCAATTGAGGAATCCCCTAGCATTAACCAACAATGATTGCATACATGATGCCCGGTCCATGCACACCTATAGTTAAATCGTTTTCGATATCAGCTGAACGGCTTGGGCCGGTAATAAAATGAACTCCTGCCGGCATAGCACCCATTTCGTTAACCTGACTGACTTCCTTCATCACTTCTCCAAGTTTTGTCTTGATCGATTCTGCCTTGATGATAGCAATAAAAGCAGTTGGCAGAAGACTAACCGATCTCCCTTTGCTAGGACCGGATAAGGCCACGATGCTTCCGGTATGAGCAACACCATAATCTACGATTCCGATTCCAATGTCAGTACCTGCTGCCTTTGTCAATAGTTCTTCCTTTTGATCAGGATTCCAAAACGTAAGCTCTACCCCTGGTTCTTTCTCCAAACCCATATTCGAGAGTTCTTCTTGATCCCAGCACAATAGATATCGAGCTTCCATGGTACGTATCGTGTTCCGAATATATTGTTCTGCTGCCTTCATATCAGGTACACGGCACACTTCTCCGCTTACCATTTCCCAGTTTTCGGAAAAAAGCGAGATTCTTTCCTCTAAAGACAGCTCAACCTTTTTCCAAAAGTCGGGAGCCCCGCGATAGGGGTGAACAGGAGCCTCTATGCTACGCTTTTCACCCAGGCGATTAGCAATATTATTCATGAACGTTTCCTGCTTGATTCTTGCTTCCTGATCCAGTTTGGTTAAGTAATCAGTGGGGTTACTCATCATGCTTCGCTCCTTTCTGACGGGACGATAGAATCGCCTTCATTCGTTCTTCCATGTTCGGATCCATCGCTCGCAGTTCACTTTGCACATCCAGATCAAGTGCTTTCCAAGAATCACGGAAAGATTGGTTCGCTAACGTCGGTGCAACCCGATGGTTCGTCCAGCCTTTTAATGGGCCTATTTTGGACTTGATGACCCCATCTTCCACTAGCGGCATTTGCCCTATTGTCCCTAATTTCATCGAAAGACGATATCGTTTGTGATTTGACATGACAAAACGATACCCCTTAAAAGCCAAACGCTCTGCCTTCGGGGTAAAGCCTTGCTCCACTTTCTTCCGACGGAGATAAACGAGCATATCATGCAGTGGAATCTTCACAGGGCAGGCTTCCCAGCATGCACCACAAAGGGTGGAAGCATTGGCAATATCATCCCATTCCGCTACATTTTTATTGAGGGAAGGAGTGAGTACCGCTCCAATGGGTCCGCTGTATACCTTACTGTATGAGTGTCCTCCAATATGACGATAAACCGGGCAAACATTCAAACAAGCTCCACAGCGAATGCAGTTTAATAACTCCTGAAATTCCGGATCCCCTAATTGCAGAGAACGTCCATTGTCTAATATGATAATGTGCATTTCCTCGGGACCATCGCTGTCATCCTGACGACGAGGACCTGTAATAGCCGACATATAAACCGTGAGCTTTTGTCCTGTCGCTGATCGGGGAAGCAAGGTGGCCATCACTTCTAAGTCTTCTAATGTAGGAATAATTCTTTCCATCCCCATCATGGTGATTTGGGTTTTCGGAACAGTACTGACCATCCTGCCGTTTCCTTCATTTGAAAATAATACGACAGATCCTGTTTCCGCAATGGCAAAGTTACAGCCCGTCATTCCGATTTCTGCTTCAAGAAACTTTTCCCGTAATTTAGCGCGGGCAAACCCTGCCAATACCGACGTATCTGCCGGTAATTCCTTCCCAGCCTCTTTCGAGAATAGTTCAGCCACCTGTTGACGATTCTTATGAATAGCCGGAATAATAATATGGGAGGGACTCTCCCCTGCTAACTGGATAATATATTCCCCTAAATCAGTTTCAACCGCTTCGATGCCCGCTTCTTCTAAGGCGTGGTTGACATGAACTTCCTCCGAAACCATCGATTTAGACTTCACAACCGATTTGGTCTGCTTGGCTTTAGCTATTTCCATTGCGATATCAACCGCTTCTTCAGAAGTTGAAGCAAAATGGACATGTGCTCCCTGAGCACGAGCATTCTCCACAAACTGGGTTAAATAATAATCAAGGTGAGCAATTGTGTGAAGACGGATCTGTCTGCCTCTCTCCCGCCACTCTTCCCAATTCCCTTGTTCTTCTGCGGCTATTTTGCGGCCTGTGCGCAATTTTTCAGTTGTATATTTTACGGCATTTCTCAAAAATTGATTATTTAAAGCAACCTTAGCCCGTTCCTTCACTGTGCCTAATGTAATACTCATACCTTAGCTTTCACTCCTTCGTACAAGAGTTCAATCAGGTGCATGATCCTTACCGCTTTTCCCTTATGACGCATATGACCACCAATGTTCATGAGGCAGCCCATATCCAATCCAACCAATACTTCAGCTTCTGTTTCCCTTACATGCTGGGCCTTTTCTTCTACCATTGCCCCAGAAATATCGGACATTTTCACGGCGAATGTTCCTCCAAAACCACAACAATCCTCAGCAGATGGAAGCGGAACCAATTCTATCCCCTTTACATTTTCCAATAACTGAAGCGGCTCTTCTTTTACTCCAAGCAATCGTGTGCCATGGCAAGAGGGATGGTAAGTGACTTTGTGTGGAAAATAAGCTCCGATATCTGTTATTCCTAATACTTGAACAAGAAATTGAGTGAATTCGTAGGTTTTTTCAATTAAGCGCTTGCTTCTTTCTTGCAGCATTGGATCATTGTGGAAAAGTTTCTCATAGTTATGATGAATCATTCCCACACAAGATCCAGACGGGGAAATCACAAAATCACTATCTTCAAAAGCATCTAATAACGTAACTGCAGCCGCTCTTGCATCATCCCAATATCCGCTATTAAAGGCCGGCTGACCACAACAGGTCTGTACTTCCGGGAAATGTAATTTCACACCATGACGAGCTAAAATTCGAGTCATTGCTTCCCCAACACCAGGATAAATACCATCAACAAGACATGTTACAAACAATGAAACCTTCATCCAGACACTTCCTTTCGGCAGAGTAATCTCTTCTTATTTTCAGGTCATCTGATGTGTTTTAGTATAAATCATAATGGTTAAAAAGAATAGTCCTTTTTAAAAAATAAACTGAAAACTTGTTTGAATAGCAGGTAGATCCTTTTTTTATAAGAAAGCTACTAGCGAAGCCTTATGCGTATAATACTTGACCGATAAGTACAAAAAAAATTCAGAGAATACTCCCTGAATTTATTCATCTTTCAGCATAATTTCTTGTACTGTTTGCAGATGATCAAGCATAGCCGCTTCAGCTTTCTCCTGACTCTGCAGTCGAAGGGCTTCATAAATATTACGGTGATGGTTCAAAAGGGTTTCTGGCACGATTTCATACATTCTTTTCCTGGATACATTCATCGTTCTAACCATCATTTCGGAAATGGAATGCATGAGAGATCCTAGTATTTCATTATGTGAAGCAGCAGCAATGGCAAAATGAAAATTCCAATCCGCTTCATCACCATGCTCTTGATTATTTTGCTCATGGGCCGCTTCCATAGCGTCAAGGGCTTCCCCAATCGTCCGCAAATCTTCCACCGTTCTGCGCTCTGCTGCTAATTTAACAATGCCAGTTTCAATAATTTTACGAACTTCATAAAGGCTTCTAATATCCTGTTTGGTAACAGGTCTAAGTGATTCCAATGTATGCTTTAATTCTTCCGGTTCGAATTTGGTGACAAAAGTTCCTTCCCCTTGGCGAATGATTAACAAACCCATCGTTTTTAAGGAACCTATAGCCTCACGAATAGTTGATTGACCTACGCCTAGCATTTCCCCTAATTCTCGTAACGAAGGTAATCGCTCCCCAGCTTTATATTCACCTGAAATGATCTGATTACGTAAATAATCAGCCACTTCTTCATATGTTTTACGCACTTTAAACTGCGGTCTCATGTAACACCTCAATTATTATCTGATATCCAGGAAAAATTATATCATATTCTTCTTGTTATTCCTATTAACGATATCGAGAACAGATTGAGGGTGGGGCGTGCTACAACGCTCGATCAAGCAAATCTATGATATGAACAGCTTCCATTTTCCCTTGCATCCCAGCTCGGAAAATCCCATTCTTCATTTGCAGTAGACATCCTGGATTTGCCGTAACAATATAATGAGCCTTCGTGTCCTTAACATGCTCCATTTTTGTATCCAGTATTTCCATAGACATATCGTAATTCGTAATATTATAAATTCCTGCTGATCCACAGCAGCTGTCCGCGTTTTTCAGCTCTATATATTCAACGCCAGGAATGCTTCCGATTAACTGGCGTGGTTGATTCCGTATACCTTGGCCATGAGCAAGGTGGCAGGAATCCTGATAAGTTACTCTAGCATCTAGAGTTTTCGAGAATGAGATCGGCGGTAATTCAGCTAGAAGCTCGTTTACATCACGCATCTTAGCGACAAATGCCATAGCCCGCTCTTTCCAACCAGGATCGTCATGGAACCAATGATGGTATTCCTTTAGCGCGGCCCCGCAACCGCCCGCATTATTGACAATAAAGTCAACGCTGGCCTTTTCAAATGCTTCGATGTTTCGTTTGGCTAACTCAACCGCTCCATCCTTTTCGCCGGAATGAGCATGCAAGGCCCCGCAACAGGCTTGATCTTGGACGAATACCACATCGCATCCTGCCTTCTGAAGAACGCGAGCCGTAGCTTGGTTCGTTTCATAAAACATCACATCCATAATACAACCGGTGAAAAATCCAACCGTAATCGCTGTATGTTTATCTGTCTTCATCACTTGCCGGCGTTTCTTTCGCTCCCACGGGGAAGCCACTTGATCAATCGCTCTTTGCATTTCTGCCATAGGACGAGGAAGGATATTCATTAATCCTGTTTTATCCGCTAAGGTTTGCAACCCAGCTGCCTGTGCAGCCCAAAGTGCCGTACCGAGCAACTTCATCCTTTTCGGATGCATGAATAGTTTTTCGAAGACCATGGTGCGGATGATCGGTGGCTTTTGCTTGAGCTTTTTTTGATCCTCCACAATTTCGCGGGCCGTCTCCACTAAGCTCCCATAAGGCACACCTGCGGGACATGCTGTTTCACACGCTCTACATCCTAAACAGAGATACATATTTTTTTCAAATTCTTCATCTAGAGCAAGCTCACCTTTGGCTACACCCTTCATTAAGGCAATTCTTCCGCGAGGGCTAGCATATTCCATACCCGTCTGCCGATAGGTTGGACAGGATGGTAAACAAAATCCACAGTGCATGCAGTTTAGAATTTTATTCATATCGAATTTATCTAATAGTCCGTTTCTTACCTGATTCATCTTTTCTTCACTACAAGCCGGCTTTTGGACGGTTTCTTTTGCTGCTGTACTCATTGCTGCTTCACCACCACTCTGCGTCGTTCACTGTTGGCAAACATTTTTCCAGGGTTCATAATATTGTTTGGATCGAAGGCCGCTTTCAAGCGTTTCATGAGTTCCAAACCGCCTTCTCCCACCTTCAGACTGAGATAATTCATTTTCGCCATACCGACGCCATGCTCTCCGGTAATGGTTCCACCTAGACGAATCGCCTCATGGAAGATTTCTTCAAAAGCCTTCTCAACACGATGGATTTCCTCTTGATCACGCTCATCCGTCATACAAGTGGGGTGAAGATTCCCATCACCGGCATGACCAAATGTACATACCTGAACCTGATATTTTTCCGCAATCCGTTCAATTTGTTCCACAATTTCCGCTAAACGGGAACGGGGAACGGTTGCATCCTCCAGAATTGTCGTCGGTTTAAGCCGGGATAAAGCAGCTAAAGCAGATCTTCTGGCGGCAAGCAGCTTCGAGCCCTCTTCAGGTGTTTGCGCTACTTCTACCAGGGCAGCTCCCTCTTCACGGGCAATTTGCGCAATCCTTTCCATATCTTTTATCACTTGTTCTCCCATTCCATCCTGCTCAATTAATAGCATGGATTTCATATCTAGTGGTAAGCCCAGCTTGGCGAAATCGTCAACGACCTTCATCGTAGCTTGGTCCATAAATTCCATGGTTGCAGGGATGATCTTAGAAGCAATCGTCTTTTCCACGGTTCTTGCAGCGTCTACCAGATTTCGGAAATAAGCAACAAGGGTTCGTTTCGTTTCAGGCAGCGGTAGCAATTTTACAACGATTTCTGTAATGACCCCAAGTGTACCCTCCGAACCTACCATAAGGCGAGTCATATCGTATCCGGCTACATCCTTTACATTTTTTCCACCACAACGCAAAATTTCTCCGGAAGGCAGCACATATTCCAACCCCATAATGTAATCCTTCGTCACTCCATATTTAAGACCACGCATTCCACCAGCACATTGCGCCATATTTCCACCAACGGTCGAAATTCTCATACTTCCAGGATCTGGGGGATAAAATAACCCAACAGCTTCAACAGCCATATGCAGGTCTTGAGTGACAACCCCCGTTCCAATCGTAGCCGTTAAGTTTTTCGTATCAATTTCATAAATCTTATTAAAACGATTCATATTTAATACGATACCGCCTTGAACCGGTATGGTTCCACCCGCTAGATTCGTTCCTGACCCGCGTGGAATAATAGGAATACCATGCTCGTTTGCTAACTTTAAGATTTCTGACACTTCAGCCGTTGTTTCCGGCAAGATAACCGCATGTGGCATGGATTGGTAGATCGGTGTAGCATCATATGAATACGCATACAACTCATTAGGACTATCTAGATAATATTTACTACCCACAATAGAGATAAATTGATTTTTAAGATCTTGACTGATCATTTTAAACCCCCTCAAATTAATCATATTAGCAGGTCATCTGATGAATTTGTTATTTTTAATGTATCATAAATCTGAAAAGTTGTGTAGAGTTATTTTAAAGGATACATTTCTTTGGAGGAGTCGAATGAACCTAGCAAAAAAGAACTATGAAATTATTGCCGAAGAGTTGCAGCGAATCATCGAAGCTGAAATCATTAAACCAGGTGAGAAGCTTGAAACGATAGAAAAGTTGGCTAAACAATATCATGTCGGCCGCTCCACCATTCGGGAGGCTTTGAGTCACTTAAAAGCCAAAGGGCTTGTCGAGTCAAGGCAAGGCGGTGGCACTTATGTCAAACATCATCACCTCCATTCGCTGCAGGGTATTCAACTGTCAAACATAACAGAGCTCACTCAGCTGCTTCAAGTGAGAAAAATTATAGAGGTCGGATGTATCGAATTAGCAGCACAGCTTAGAACTCCAACCGATTTGGAAGAGTTGGAACGAATCGTTTTACAGATGAAGGAAGTCGTCGGCAATGAGGAATTGAGTCAGGTTTATGATCTCAACTTTCATCTTGCTATCGCCAAAGCGACGAAGAACCCTTTCTTGCAAATGATGATGGAAAGTATATCCACTGCAATGAGCCGAACGATTCGAGATAGCCGAAAATTGTGGTTATACAGTGAAGAGGAATCGGCTGCAAGGCTTTTTGAAGAACATCAGCGAATGCTTCAATGCATTATAGAGGAGGATGCGCAAGGGGCTGCCCATGTGATGCGCAAACACATCACTAAGGTGGAAGATGTTATTCAGGAGAAATAAGAAAAAAAAAAAAACGGGGCTTTACACCAGAGCAATTCGATCTGAGAAAGCCCCCATCGACTATCCATTAACAAATCATCTTCTTCGAAACTTAGAGACTATCTATAGTCTCATTTTTCAATTGACGTGAAGGAGGCACTTTATGAGTAAAATTTACTCTACACTTTTTCTTTTTATTTTCTTGATGACTGCTTGTTCGGTTTCTCAGTCTACTCCAATCATAGTTCCAGATAAAAAGAATAACTCTCTGGAGCAGCCTGCTCCATCAAAACCCGCTAATGAAACTCCGGCTTCCACCTTTATCCCCCCCATTCCTGAGGAGCAAAAAGAAGAGCCGAAAATACTCCTTTCCTTTGCCGGTGATACGATGATGGCAGGCAGGGTAGCTGACATTATAAAGCAAAAAGGTGCTGACTACCCCTTTACTGATTCAGCTCCCATTTTTGAAAAAAGTGATCTAGCCATCCTAAATCTAGAAACAGCCATCAGTCAGATGGGAGACGCTAAACAGAAAGAATTCACCTTTCGAAGTGAACCTATCATGGCCGAGGCTTTAAAGAAGGCCGGCGTTGACCTTGTATCAGTAGCCAACAATCATGCTCTTGATTTCGGTACTGAGGCTTTTCTAAATACCATGTCCAACCTGAAGAAACAAGGAGTGAGATATGTAGGGGGTGGTATCAATCAAGAGGAAGCGTATGCGCCTGCTATAATAGAGGTAAAGGGAAAGAAGGTCCAGATCTTCGGCTTTAGCCGCGTGTTGGCTGAGGCAAATTGGCATGCAGGGGCCAACCACCCGGGAATGGCTAGTGCCTATGATCCCCAGCTTGTATATAAGGCGGTAGAGCCTCACCTTCCCCAAAGCGATTATACCATCGTCTATCTCCATTGGGGACAAGAGTTGGCAGACAGTCCTCTTCCCTATCAAGTTCAATTAGCCCATGGTCTTATAGACCTGGGAGTTGATCTGGTAATAGGATCTCATCCTCATGTTTTGCAAGGAGCCGAATGGTATAAAGGAAAGCTGATTGCCTACAGTCTTGGGAACTTTGTCTTTACGACCAGTCGACTTGAAGAAGGAAGACAATCTGGGATCCTACAGGTCACTTTGCAAGGGGATGACATCATTCCCCAATTTATTCCGATGTATATCCATCAAGGCGGCGTATGGCTCGCTGACGAAGTAAAAAGCCAACAAATTATGGAGCGTCTGCGTAGATTGTCTAAGGATGGAACATGGACGGATGAAAAAATTTTCGAACCATTAAGATGGTATAAGTAATAGAAAAAGCCCGGATATTCCGGACTTTTTCTAACCTACAAGTGGAGGCGGACTAAACAAACTATACGTTACGGTCATCATTCCAACCAGAAGAAGGGCCAAACCAAGATAAGCAATTCCATATATCCAGCGCACACGAGGGGGAACTTGATAATACTCCTCATCTTGCAGCATAGCTGACCGATATTCAGGATAAAGCTGAAAGGAAAGCATGAGTCTCATGATGATGATTCCATTTTCGACCTTTGTGCCGATTAACCGCATGTTGTGCACTAGACCTAACTGGAATGGAACGGAGGCAACAGGACCCACACCTGGATAAGTAACTTCTAGAACTTCTTCCTGTGAATTTCTATCACATACCTGATAAAACGGAAGATCTCTCTGATGTGACTCCGCAGGTATGGGCAGGCCGCTATTCCAGAAACTCTCTTCGGGAATGGTAATCGTTAGGCTGGTTTCTCTATGAATGTCCTTGCCCTTATCTTTTCGCACATACTTTTTGTAAAGCTCCCAAGCGAACATTCCCCAAAAAATCAAGAAAATGATAGCTTTCAAATAAACAATGACGATCAAACCACCAATCAGACCTACCACCCAAAGCCATCTGGAAATCGCCGTGACTATCCTTCCTCCATCCAATGGATGAATTGGGATTAGATTGATAAGATTGAGAAAAAAGCCCACTTGGGCAATCGATAGCAAAACAGGGGATTCCAAACCCGCCCCTAAGGCTAACGCCCCCATCGCTCCAACAGTTCCTATAAGAGGTCCTCCAAAAGCCAAATATGCTTCGGTAGCTGCGTCCATTGGCTGCTTTTTCAAGGTGATTAAGGCTCCCAAGAAGGGAATAAATGCAGGAGCTGAGACGGGAATTCCTTTTCGCTTGGCGGCTAGAACATGTCCCATTTCGTGGATAAAAATCATGACTACAATTCCAATCGCAAAAGACCAGGGATAAATAAAAGCGTAGGCTCCTATCATCAGCGCCATACTCCAGATAGTTCCCCCGATTTTCCCAAGTTTAAGCAGCGGAAGTAAAAATTTAAGTTTACCGCCAAATAAAGCTAATAATGCAAGAAGACCACTCCAGGATTTCCATCTTCCCGAAGATTTCTTTTTCTTTAAGTGATCCATCCTGACCTCCTTTATTATTTTTATGTGAAAAATTAAAATATCCTCTTCATAATACCTATTATTGTATCGAATTGAGCCAGAATATGAAATCATTTTCTCTTTGGATAACCACCTTGAGTTTGATTCTCCCTGTTTTATCATAAAGGTATCGCATAAGTTCAGACAAACATTCAGTGGCTAACATCCCTCTATTGTGACCTATAGGTCCATAAACATGCACGCATGGAAAAGAGAGAAGATCGTTTAATTTCCTGATGGGAGAAAAGTCAAAATTCAGCTCCTGACCTGCGTTAGAACGAGTTTATAGCCGCTAAAAAGAGGCTGACTCAAGCTAAGGGTCAACCTCTTTATCGCGGATTAAGTATTCATTCTTTTTCTTAATTAAAGGGGGAGCGGCTTATTACCGCTCCCCCTTTAATTACAACAGCGAACATCAACCAACTGTTTTTCAGATCGGTCGAGTGAACCCTTGGGGACAAAAGTTAATTCAGGGGTGACACGCAAGGAATCCTTTAAACGAAGAGCCAGAACATCCTTAAACGCAGGGGTTTGATTGATAGATTCTATTCGAATGGTTAATTGATCGCGAACACCTTCCCTGGTAACAACTGCTTGAAAGTGCTCGATCTCAGGAAATATCTTCATTACCTTATGCATCTGCTGCTGATGAACAAACATGCCTTTTACCTTTACTCCATCTCCCACCCTACCGAGAACTCCGGCAATCCGTTCTCCCGGCTTGCCTTCCACCCATTTCGATAAGTCTCCGGTACCAAAACGGATCAGTGGATAGGATTTATCGAGCAAGGTTACCACCATTTCACCCACATCAGAATTATAGATGGGAAGTCCAGTATCTGGATCACAAATTTGCAAAAATATTGAATCTCTTACTTTCAGTCCTAATTCCCTATCCGTTTGATAAGCAATGCATCCAATATCTGCGGTACCATACCCTTCCGATACCCGAATACCATAGCCTTCTAGCTGTCTCCGAAGACTAGGCGGAAGCATTTCCGCAGTGAAAAATGCTTTCTCTAATCGAAGAGTTTCATGTACAGAAATTCCTAGCTCAAATGCTTTTTCCAATAGTGAAGCCAAAAAGCCAGGGGTTCCCACATAGCCAGTTACTCCGCAATCTCGCATGAGCTTTAATTGTAAATCGCTATTTCCTACTCCCGCAGGAATGACCGTACACCCCAACGACCTCAAGGCAGAATCAAACATAAATCCTATAGGAGACAAGTGATAAGAGAAAGTGTTTTGTACAATGTCACCTGGTCCAAATCCTGCAGCCTTCAAAGCTTCTGCAAACCGCCAATAGTCTCCTTCTTCAGCTTGGGGATCGTAAATCGGGCCTGGCGACATAAAAATTCGGACCATTCTTTGGGCTTCTATTGTGGTCAAATTCCCAAATGGCAGAGAATTTTTTTGGATGTCGGGCAAATCTTTTTTTCGTAATACAGGAATTTTTGATAAATCTTCTTCTTCTACAATGTCTTCTGGCTTTACGCCAAAAAGATTGAATCTTTCCCTCCACCCGGAAGCTAGTTCGTAAGCATGCCTTAACACTTCCTGCAACAGAAGCTCTTTCATTACATCCACCACTTTCTCCGCTATCCCGCTTCTTAACCCAACTCATAAGCAATCCTTTTCAACCATCCGGAATAAATAATGCGTTCTACATGAGGAATTTCATCTTCTACTTCCAACAGCTTATCTACTTGTTCTTGATCTTCCACTACAACAAAACGAGCTCGGTAATGATTTAGATTATAGGCAATTTCATGAGGAAGGGAATCTTGATATATACCTACAGAGAACCCCCTAACGACTGAGCGCTCAGTTTTTAATTCTGTCCGATTATCATAATGGCCCCGTTGGAATCTAATGAACGAATCCCCATGGCCACTTCTTTTACCCATCGATAAAAGGTACGCCATGTCCATTCATTCCAAATCTTTCTCTCTGAGAACAACCTCAACTTTCCATATATTTCTTTGAAAGCGTTAACAACATTATATAAGTCATCATGGTGATAGTCAATCCAATATTTGTAATTATTCAACATTTATTTTTAGATAAAACATTTAGATTTGTTTTATAGACCAATAAAAAAGAGAAGCTCTGAGAGCTTCTCTACCCTAAGAATGGAGCAAACATCATGGAACCAATTATGGAAATTAAACCTATTCCGATGGCCCACTTACCCAAGCCTTTTATCCCTCTTCGATATGCAAAAAGACCGGCTCCTATTCCCATTAAGGACAGCAAAAAGGGCAAGGTAAATAAAGAAATAAGCGATAATACCAACCCCACCATGCCTAGGGCTGCTCCGCTTCCAGTTCCTTCTTGTACCTCCTGAATTGAGCTTTTTGTTACATTATCGATATCTTCATGCTTCTCTTTAGTAACAGGAGCTGGAAGACGAGGGGTAAATTCAGCGGCAGTTTCCTCTTGAAAGCTTCTTTCTTCGGATAGCCTATCCCTATCGATGCTCAAATTGATCCCTCTTTTCTGTTTAGGGTATTCTTATTTTTTGTTGATTGAACAAAGAATATGTTCCTGGAAAATGAAAAACATTCGACCATTTATTGGGCCGAATGTTGTATGACAGTTACCTTTTTGACTTGAATGTACGACAACAGGTTTCTGCGGAATTACTTGCTTTATCTTGATGTTCGGTTTGGATCCCTAATTCATTTGCCATTTCTGCATTATAATTTGCATGACGGTCTACTTCTACCATGATGGATGGGGCAACACAATTGTTACCATTCCCCCAGTAGGTACAGTTCGAAACGGAACATTTCACTTCAATATTTGCCATATCATATCACCTCCACCATTAGCATGTTCTAGTTTCATGAGCTTCATACTAGAAAATCTTGAACTATAGAGAAGTGGAAGGTGATAACCTAATCCTATTTACAATACAAGACCGCCATCTACACTTAAAACGCATCCATTAATATACGACGATTCTGGAGAGGCTAAAAAGAGATAGGCTTGAGCTATATCCTTTGGCTCTCCCAGGCGTTTTAGCGGAACTTTTTCCTCCATTAATTTCAGTATTTTTTCTGGTACTGCCTCTGTCATTGGTGTTTTAATAAATCCAGGTGCAACGGCATTTACGTTAATGCCTTTTGGACCCTGCTCTTTCGCCCAGGTTTTGGTCATTCCGATTACACCTGCTTTGGCTGCTGCGTAATTGGTTTGACCTAAATTCCCATACAACCCGACCACCGAGGAAGTATTAATAATACGACCATACTCTTGCTCTCTCATATATGGAATCACCGCATGGGTACAGTTAAATACTCCTGAAAGATTAATCCGAATCACCTGTTCCCACTGCTCATGGGTGATTTTATGAAGCATGGCATCGCGGGTAATCCCCGCATTATTAATTAAAATATCGATTATTCCAAATTTCTGAATAATCGCTTCAGTTGCTACCTGTACATCCTTAGCCTCTCCCACATTTACCTTATAAAATTCAGCTTCTCCCCCCTGCTCTTTTATCCAATTAACCGTTTCATTTCCTTCGAAATCGTTTACATCAAGGACCGCAACCTTTGCTCCCTCTTTGGCAAAAAGTAAGCAGGCTTCTCTTCCCAAACCGCTTCCACCGCCGGTAATCATCGCTACTTGATCCTTTAGACGCATACTTCATCCTCCTCCTGTATTTAAGATTAGGTATATGTCGGTTTTATTAAGCTGTGATTCCTGCGATATACATATTTAATATAGTCTATTGTTCGATACCGACTTTTATCACCTATGGACAAAAAAGCATAAGAAAGCTACATGAGCTTAGCCAATGCGTATAATACTTTCCGATAAGCAAAAAAATACAGCGCCTGTATCTACAGACGCTGTCGTCATGAAACCTTTTGTATTAATGCATTTCTTGCAATTCATCCACCGCTACAGTTCTTTTGTCTTGAGGATTTCCCTCCGTATACACCCGGGCTGTACCACTTCTTGTGTCCACTTCCTCAATCCAAACTGATGTACCATCAATTTGCACATCTATTTTTTGCTTCGATTGAATAATTTCTTGCGCGCGATTCAACTCCATGCCCACCACTCCTTCTTTTATCATGAAGATATTCTTATGATTTTCTTATATTGGATATTTATACCTCCATACATCACAAAAAAGGTAACAAACCCTTCATGTGTCATGTTGTATAATTATTATAGAGATTTACAGATGAAGGGGTTATAGTATGTCAAATCACCGTATCAATTGCTTTCAATGCAGATATTTTTATTTAACTTGGGATACAAATCATCCAAAAGGTTGTAAGTACTTTGAGTTTAAATCAAAATTATTACCATCAATGGTGGTTTGGAAATCATCTGGTCAAGCCTGTTTAAAATTCGAGTCTAAGTTTTAATCATTTTCCAGGCAGGATAAACGAATACTACACAATTTTTTCTAACGTACAATGTATTTTTAAAAAAATATAGTGAGTATTTTCCATATTTGTTGTATAGTCTAAAACAAAAGGAGCTGATTAAGTTGTTTAAACTTATTTTACACAACAATAAAATTACATATGGTCTTCAGGATAAGGTAAATATCACAATGAAGACGCGGCCTGAAGTCACGGTTCTACGTCATAATATAGACGATATCAAATTAGAAGTGATGAAATTGAAAAAAGATAATCCAGCAGCTGAAATTGTGTTTGTTGGGGTTTAAGTTTCAGATAAGAAAGCTACTGGCATAACTGTACGCGTATCATAATGTGACGAAAACCAAAGGGGATAAAATCGTCCCTTTGGTTTTCGTCATATTTTTTTCTTGGTGATAGCAGCGATTTCTTTTTCTAGCTCTAAGATTGCATCACCTTTCTCGCTACCGCTAATAATACACTAAGGTAATTTTCGATTTTTTTGATACAATGTAATTATCCATTTTTTTCTCACAGGAACGACGTCGAGTCAAGAAAATCATGCGGAAACTGCGCCACGTTACGTGCGACAACAACACCGTAACAATCCCCGTTACCACGGACGACCTTCCTTTAAGGCTAGAGTAGCCTTTATTTCCGGCACCGGTGAACTTCTTCATCTGAAACTTAACCCGGAAATGCTCACGGAATGAAAGATTTTTTGTCCTTCGTTAAAGAGATTGAAGCCATGTTTTCATTGTTATTAATTGTCGGTTATATACTTCCTTTCGATATAATTCCAGATTTTTTAACCTTTTTTGGAATCCTTGATGACTAAACCCTTCTCACTTTTTTATTGCAAAGAATTGTGAAGATTTCTCCATAACACTTAAAAATTGAACCCTCCTCCCCCACCTACGTTACGCTAAGAGGTGGGGGATTCTTAAACCTTCATCAAAGATGCCTACTCGACCCCGAAGGGGAATAGGTCTTACCCTTCCAGAGTTCATTACGCCATCCCCTTTCCTGGACAGCGCAGCACGGTCAGGTGCTCTATGCCACTGTTCTTTTCACAGGTTGGAGAAGAACTCGGCGATACGTTATATCTTCCCATAGGGGAAGAACTCTCCCTTTGGTCATTTTGTTCCTTTTTCCAAAATGTTGATGGCCCCTACCGCATCCCGATGTCCCACGGCTCCACACCGGCAGGTAAAGATTCGTTTGGTTTGCTTCCGAAATACCCCAAAGGAAGGGCATCTCCCGGATGTATAGCTTTCATCGATCAGATCTACAAAAATCCCATGTAATATGCCTTTGTATTTGATTTGTCGAATCAATTCTCCAACCCAACGAATATACGTTCTATTTTAATGTAAATTTCTGAGAATTCTAATACCTTTTCGAACAAATAAGAGGGCTAGTGCCCTCCTTTGTTCGAAGTCGATTCATCTCCCACTTAGCGAGCTTGAAGTCGGAGTCTTCTCGACAAATATGATAAATATGGTCTGCTGGAATAGAAGGCATAGAGGAAATGGAATGCTAATTTTATGATCTCAAAGGAGTGTTCAATTTATGGATATTTTATCTCCAGAATTTTGGTCGGCCTTACTTGCCATTGTTGTCATTGACCTCGTATTAGCGGGTGACAATGCTATCGTCATTGGATTAGCTGCACGAAATTTACCGAAGGAATTACAGAAAAAAGTTATCTTTTGGGGAACAGTTGGAGCTATTACTATTCGCTCCTTGTTAACGCTCACCGTTGTTTGGTTGTTAAAAATTCCTGGATTATTGCTCATTGGTGGTTTGCTGCTCATATGGATTGCCTATAAGCTTCTTGTTGAAGAGAAAGAGCACGAAAATGTGCAGGCAGGTGCTAGCTTATGGGCTGCCGTAAAGACCATCATCATTGCGGATACCGTAATGGGATTAGATAATGTACTTGCGGTAGCCGGTGCATCTCACGGAAGTTTCTTCTTGGTTCTTTTAGGATTACTGATTAGTGTTCCTATCGTGGTTTGGGGAAGCACGTTGATTCTAAGATGGGTGGAGAAATACCCTGTTATCATTTACATCGGTGCAGGAGTGCTGGCTTGGACTGCTTCCAAGATGATTGTAGATGAACCCATTCTAAAAGACTTTTTCGAAGATAATCCGCTTTTAAAATGGATATTTAGCATCGCAATTATAGCAGGCGTACTCTACTTCGGTAGAACCAAGAATCAAACTAAAAATTTGGAGAAAATATCCTAACTGCAGAAGACCCAGTGCCTAGCAGCAAAAAGCACCTCAAACGAGGTGCTTTTCTTATCGACAAAATTCGAGTGGTGTACCAAAAAGCACAGTCCTCTTCTTATAAGCATCGGCACCTACGCTAATCTAAAAATAATCCCATGTCCGCGCGTCCTTTGGATAAACCCAATTAATATTCTCGTGAGGACATCCAATTCGGCATAAACCAGACTCATAACATTCCTCATACCCTACAGCCATCCTTATTTTATCCTGTTCCCACTTGTAAACCTCAGCAGGGCAGAATAGCGTACATGTTTATTGCGGCATGCTCCCTACTCTTCATGGTCTTTCCATGTAGGGGGAAAGGTGCGATAACGATAATTGGATAAGTTTTTTTGTTGAAAAAACTTGACTTAGAGTTAACTCTAACATGTAGTATTGACGTAACCTAAAAGAAAGCCGATTTTTCCTTAGCTAAGGGAGAACCGGCTTTTTCCTTTCGAATCGGGATTGTGAACGGTCTGCTGGTTAAAACTAACAAGAAGGAGGTAGAAACAGTTTTTCATAATCCTGCTATAACTTTACAAAAATTACCTAAATCTATATAATGGTAAATATAACCAATATAGTAGGTGAAATGATGGATAAAACATTTATTAGCATTGGGAAAGCCGCAGAAAAATTAGGTGTTAGTAACTCCACCTTGCGAGTATGGGAAGAAAAAGGGATTTTGATTCCTGAACGAACACCAACGGGTCATCGGAGATATCGAACCTCTCAAATCGAACACTTTCTTTCTTCTCAAGAAGTAAATCAAACTCCATCTGAGACCTTTCTCTATGCCCGCGTATCGACACAAAAACAGGCGAACGACGGGAATTTAGATCGACAAGTCGGACGGTTAACGGCATTTGCTCTCTCTCAACATCTTTCGATTCATTCGGTATTTACCGATGTAGCCAGCGGACTGAATGAAAAGCGTAAAGGGCTTCAAAAGTTGCTGCTTGCGGTCAAAAAACAGGCGAACAGTATCGTCTTAATTGAATATAAAGACCGCTTGGCACGATTTGGCTTCTCCTATTTACAACAATACATTCAGGATTTTGGAGGAAGGATGATCATTGTTGAAGAACAGGAGAAAGATGAACAACAAGAATTAGTAGAGGATTTGATCGCCATCACTACTTCTTTTTCTGCCCGAATTTACGGGAAACGAGGAGGACGAGTGGCAAAGCGAATTGAAACGATCTTGTTGAAAGAAGGTGAATCGGTTGAAAACAACGATTCCAGCTTTTCTTTATCAGGTCAGTGAAGAACGAGACGGTATTCTTCAGCGATTAATGCAAAAATACGGGTTTATGCTTCGGTATTCCTTTAAACGATTGCTGGAAGGGAAAGAAAAGAATGAACTTCAATCCTACCTTTCGAAAGAGACAGGTTTATCGGTCCGCCATGCACAGGATGCGCTCGAAGATGCACGGCAAGTGATAAAAAGCCAACACGAATTAGTTAAACTTCACGTATCTCTCTGGGAAGTACGGCTGAAAAAAGCGGAAAAGAAGCTGGAACGATTGAAAAAATCCAAAACTTCTATCCGAAAAATCAAAGCGAACCGATCCAAGGTGGAAAAGCGGAAACGAAAGGTCGAATATTGGAAATCATTTGCTGAAACCCAATCGTTTCCTTCTGTTGTCTTCGGGGGTAAGAAAGCCTTTCAGGAACGATGCAAAGGAACTCTCTCCAAAGAAGACTGGCAAGAGGGAAGAAACGGACGAATTTGCTCCCGTGGAGATGCGACCAAGAAGGGAAATCCCAACTTGCGTGTTCTTTTCGATGGAGAACGGTTTTCGTTTCAGATCAACATCGATCAAAAGAAAGAAAACGGAAAGCACTTTGAACAAATCGTTCTCCCCTTGTATATTCCACGGAAAGTCTCGAAAAAGACGGGTGCGATTCACGGAAGAGATTATTTCGGCATGATGAGAGATTTCCTTCAAACCGGAAAACCCTATCAGGTTGAAATCCTGCGAAGAAAAGGAAAATATCATGTTCACATCAGCATCGAAGAAAAGGAAGCCAATCTTTGCACCTATCCTGCTTGTGGGCTTTTGGGGGTTGATACGAATCCAGATGGATTCGGCGTGGCTCATGTTCTTCCCGATGGAAATCCCACATCGTTTCAGTGGTTGGGAGATGGTGGGCTTCGGGATGCTTCTACGAATAAAAAAGAACATATCATAGGAAATCTAGCCAAACAGTTCGTTTTAGGAGGAAAAAGGGAAGGAACAGCCATCGGCGTGGAGGACTTAAGATTTATCCAAGACCGGGAAGTTTCAGCTAAATTTCATCGCATGTCTCATTCTTTCTGCTATCGAAGGTTACTGGAAGCGATCGAAAGAAACTGCCTTCGGTACGGAGTGGAACTCATCAAAGTCAAACCGGCCTATACTTCGGTGATTGGCCGATTCAAATACCAACCTCAGTTTGGGATCAGTGTGCATCAATCAGCGGCTCTGGTGATTGGACGAAGGGCTTTAGGGTATGACTTTGAACTAGTTCCAAAGGCACTGATGGAGTTAGGCATCAAGAAAGAAAAGCAAGTGGGATTTCAGAAGATGAACAATTGGAAACAATGGAGTGCGATTCAGCAATCCTTATTAAAACTCTTAAAACAGAAAGGAGGTAGCCTGATTTCGTGGTTGGATACTCGTAAGGAATTACTTTCCTCGATGTAAATCAACGTCCTCCTGCTCTGTACACGCGGAGAAAGGCAGAGTGGGAGATCTTGATAGGGTCGGGTAACACCCGGAAGGAGAGAAGTTTCGGCTTGACTTCTAAGGATGACCTTAGATGGCTTCTCCTTGATGGTGCGAGAGCAGTCCCTTAGTGGTTGAATCCTGTCATACCACCGTTCGCAAGGACGAAAAACGATCAAAATGTAAGTTTTGATAAGTTTTAGAAATCAGG
>JAKFCU010000078.1:0-45597 GCA_036676475.1 Brevibacillus sp. | reverse complement strand
GTAAGAAAAACCCTATCGAAGTCCATTCGAAGAAGTAGTTGAGTCCATTATGAGCGGATGTTTGTTCACTTTAACCTTTAGTGAACTTAAACTTTCCTAAACGGTAAGAAAAATAAGTAGAGAGCTCGGCGTAGGAGGTTAATCTTATAGTGAAGCGTATACTTCTTATCTTGTTTTTCCTTCTTTTCACACTTTCAGGGTGCGGAGCATTTGGGGCGGATTCATCTAGCGGCATCATGGGAGGAATTTCTCCTGATCAAATTGCCGACTTGATGAACACACCAGAAGTTCACAAAGCTATAATTCAGGTCATGTCCTCCCCAGAGATGCGTGATCAAATGACTGTCCTTTTATCCAGTCCCGAGATGCAAAAAGTAATCCTAGATGTCATGCGGACACCTGAAATGAAGCAAACCATGGTTCAGGTCATGAAAAGTCCAGAAATGAAGGAAGCCCTATTTGAAGCTGTCAAATCCATTGATATAAGAGAATGGTTCCGGGAAATGAGGAGGTAATCTCTTCGGCTAGTCGGAAATTCTCCGGTTAGAAAATTAGGCTGTTAATCGGAGATTTTCCGGCTATTTGACAGTTTTTCTGCCGTTTTTGAATTTAAGGATCATGCCAAAGAACTTAAGAAAGCTACTGGCGTAGCCTTATGCGTATAATACTTTCCGATAAGTGAGAAAAGCCCCCAATAACCTGGGAGCTTCGTCTTTCACAATAAGGCTATTGCCTTATTGCTGAGGCTTCTTATCCATATATTGAACAAGGACAGAAGCCAATGTCTTCTGTTGGTCAGGATTAGCACTATCCCACATTTCCTTCAAGAGGCGTTCCTCACCGTTCTTAGGATCTACCTTACCGGAAAGGTAATCTGCCATCTGATAGGCGATGTTGGAAATCGTTGCATCATCCATACCCATGGTCTGAGCTTGATCAATACGCTCATTTAAGAAGGATTTCCAGTCGTTAAAGTTTTCTAATACAGACATATTATATACCTCCTTAAAGTTTGAGGGAGAGCGAATGGTCCTTTATAATTTGCCCGCTGAAAAAGTTATTATGCATGATCAAATTCAAAAGGTAGTACGCATTCCTTAGTATATTCGGAATGAAGGCTGGATTTAGGAGCGCCGATTCTTTCTAAACTCTATTTCCTGTGAGACGACAAAAGCCAATTCTTCATTTCCAAATAAGGTAAGTACTTGGAGCAACGTTTGATCGGGTATATCTCCTGCCTCCTCTTTCGAAACACTTAATTGAATCATCTGGTCTAACATCGGATTCATTCCTTGATCAGGATACGCCTTTTTGTAAATTTCCTGAGGATCCAAATCGTGATTCACGCACCATTGGGCAAATACCAGAATCATCATACCCTCATCCCGCTGATATTGACTAATAATCTTTTCCTCGAGATCTTTACTCATCCTATTTCTCCTTATCCTTTTCGGTAAAGTATTATACGCCAGTAGCTTTCTTATGCCGCCCAATGAGGCGGCATATTTTTATCCCAATAAATTTTACCTAATTCATGATGATTTTCAAAATCATCCTCTTGCTTATGGTAATGAAAGTTAAACCAATAACCTTGCTTAGGCGGATTCTCTCTTCTCACATGGAATCGAACAAGGTCTTTTCCGTTCCTGGTGTCAAATAGATGCAGAATTTTTTCTCCAAGTCCTGAAGCGGGTTGGTCTGATACGGCAACATTGCGCAGCAGAGTCTCATCAGCAGCATCGCTTATATCCTCAAGCACCTTTTCAAATTGAGGTAATATGCTGCTGCTATATTGCTCACCAATCTTCCGATTAATATGCGGTCCGAATTTTTGAATCGCTTGAGCGTTTGCTTGATATAACATATAAGCTTTAAATTGAATTTGCAACTCCTCTTTTTCGGCCACAAACTCAGACAGCTGAGGCCAAGAAAGCTTGTCATAAGAAAGGGCAGCATATGGAACCTTCTGGGTATTAGGTAAAGAAACCTCCACAGCCTGTTCAACTTGGGCTTTTGGTAAAGCTTCTTTTTGCAGCAGTTGCTCTTTATCTAAGAGATCCGTAGGCGTGATAATTCCTAGCGTCAGGATCGTTGCTAATATACCGGTGACTTTTCTAAACCACGTTGACACTCCGCTCTCCACCATCCATTCTAAGAAAGCTATGCGTAGCCTTCTATGTATTATACTTTTTAATAAGTGTAAAAAAATAAACGATATCCTCTATACGTTTCTGTATGACTAAGGTTTCAAATAGTAGAGTAAAATTCCAATATGCAGAACAAATTTTTATTTAATAGATAGGAATACCCTTTAACATAGGATTGATTGGAAAAATACTGTACTAACTGTGTTAATAGTATTAAAATAAAATTACAAATACTATATGGAAGCGATGAGCCATAATCTGTACTTGGTTACTTGAATCATAAGTAGTGAATAGTGCAACCGGCCATGGTTTCTGAATATAGAAATGCTTCTCTCATTATACAAATCAATATGGAAAAGTGGGGTGAAATCTAATGAATACCTTAGAACCAACGCTAGTGTTTAGCCAAAAATTTCACGAAATCATCTCACAAAAGGCTATAAAAATGAAAAATGAAAAGGAAACTTACTTATTTTTAGATGGAGAACCTATTGAAAATTTATATTTCATTTACTCGGGGAAGGTTAAGATTACCAAAACGACTTTAGAAGGTAAACAACTCACCCTATATGTGGCTCAGCAAAATGAACTCATCAGTGAAATTCATCCATTTCAAGGAAAATCAAAGCACATCACTACCGCAGAAGTCATCGAAAGTGGAGTCATCGGAATCATCTCGGTTGCTGATTTTGAACATCTATTAATGACTCATTCGTTTATGGTCGTAGAATTTATGAAATGGATGGGACTTGTTTTTCGAAGAAATCAGTCAAAATTCCGTGATTTGATTCTAAATGGGAAACAAGCAGCCCTATACTCCACCCTCATCAGGTTAACGAATAGCTATGGCAAACCCACGGAAAACGGAACCTTGATAACCCTCTCATTATCGAATCGAGACTTGGGGGAATTTATTGGAACTTCTCGCGAAAGTGTGAACCGCATATTAAATGAACTTAAAAATTTGGACGTGATCAGTATTTCAAATGGTCTTATTACAGTCCATGACCTGGATTATCTGCGAACTGAAAATCAATGTGATGCTTGTCCCCTAGATATCTGTAAAATTTAATGTTTTATACAAAATAAAACACTCGACTCCCTAGAAAATTTGAGCCGAGTGTTTATCTTCATTTATCTCCCTACGGGCTCTGCTGGCCTTTTGGGTTTGGGTTTGGAGGTAAATCCGCGATCCTTGCCTTTATACTCTTTCTTATCTCTTCTGTCTTTATGCCCTCGATCACTCCGACCATACCTTCCATCCACCTTTAGCTTCGGTTTCTTCGGCATGCGTGGTTCCTGCGAAGTCAAGTGTACGGGAGCTTCCGTAGTATCTCTCATGTTTATTTTCAGTGCGGCGGAAACCAGCATCACCGAATCATAGCGATCAAGTAAATCCAAGGCAATATGTCTTAAATCCGAAAAATCCCCATCTTCAATGATTTGAACCAGTTTATTAGCCGCTACTTGCTGTTTAGATTCCAATGCTTCAGCTAGTGTTGGAATGGGCTTTCGATGGATCTTTCCTTTGGATGCCTGTTCAATACTGCGAATCGAACCCATCTCCCGCGGAGTCACAAAGGTTGTAGCCACTCCTGTTTTTCCCGCACGGCCGGTTCGGCCAATCCGGTGAACATAGCTTTCAGGGCCTTGTGGAATATCAAAGTTATAGACATGAGTCACACCAGAAACATCAATTCCTCGTGCGGCAACATCAGTAGCCACTAAAACTTCAACGCTCCCCTCACGGAACTTCTTCATCACTACATCCCTTTGCCGCTGGCTTAAATCTCCATGAAGGCCTTCGGCCAGATATCCTCTTTGATTTAGCGCATCGACTAATTCATCGACTCGCTTTTTGGTACGCCCAAAGATAATGGCCAGTTCTGGATTTTCCATATCAAGCAATCGGCAGAGCACATCAAACTTTTGTCGTTCATTGACCTCATAATAGTTTTGCTCTACTGAGGGGGACGTGACTTCTTTGGCTTGAATTTTGATCAATTCAGGATCCACCATGAATTTTTCCGCAAGGTTCTGAATGGGTCTTGGCATGGTCGCCGAAAAAAGCATGGTTTGCTTCTGATTTGGAGTCTCGCTGAGAATACGTTCGATATCCTCAATAAATCCCATATCGAGCATTTCATCCGCTTCATCCAATACGACCATCGAAATTCGGTCTAATCGAAGGGTTTTGCGTTGAATATGGTCCAACAGCCTCCCTGGTGTACCCGTAATAATTTGAGGTGGTTTTTTTAGGGCTTTGATCTGGCGATCGATGGATTGTCCCCCATAAATAGGTACGACCCGTATTCCCATATATTGTGCTAATCTGCTTATTTCTTCAGAGACCTGAATTGCCAATTCTCTTGTAGGAGCAATCACTATGGCTTGCACGTGATTTTTGTTCACGTCTATTCTTTCTAATGCAGGGATGGCAAATGCGGCTGTTTTACCCGTCCCCGTTTGAGCCTGTCCTAAAATATCCTTTCCCGCTAATGCAAGAGGAATTGCTTTTTCTTGAATCGGAGACGCTTCTTCGAATCCCATTTCTGTAATGGCGCGTTGAATCGGCCCACTAATACCTAATTCATGAAATGTAGCCATATATAAACTCCTTTACTTCTTTTTCCATATTATGCTCCATTTACAGTCATCGAATTCCCGATTATATAACACAAACTATTTTCAAGAAGGTACTGGGTCCAGCCATGAACCCAGTACCTAAATGTCACAAAGCTTTCCCAATTACGCGCACTTTAATTTTTTGTCGTCCATTTTGCAAAGCCTCTTTATGACTCCAGCAGAAAATATCAATTTTATGGCCTTTAACGGATCCACCCGTGTCAGCTGCTATTTTGCGTTCGATCCGACCGTCATTATACTTTACTTCCACAACGCTGCCCAATGGAATAACGGACGGATCCACCGCAATGAGTTCTTCTGAAACTTTTCTTCCACTTGCTGTTACAAGTCCACTCCCAGCCCCGCCTGACGGAGTATACCATGTGGCTGTAAAGTTCTTCCAGCCTCCTTCTTTTGCCGAGCGAGCCATTACCAAGTTATGGCTTCTTTTCTTATTTGTACTCGCCCGGCTAGCTAAAAATTTACCCTGTTCTTAACCTCCTGAATGCTCTTTTTATGTGCATTGACTTGATTTTGTAATTCTTTTACCTGTTTCTCGTATCCCTGAACCACTTCCTGGTATCCTTTGATTTCATCCTTGCTTTTTGAAATTTCCACTGACAAATTTTTTATTTCATTGTTTTTTTCGGCAAAATGTTTATTTAGCTTATCAATTTCTTGCGCTTGAACCTGGTACATGTTATACGCAATTGATCCCATTCCTATAAGTAGTAATGCAGCTGTGATCAGACTAAACCAAACTATGCGTTTATCCATCTTCGTTGCCTCCTTCTCCATTACATTTGAACTTTTGCCCCTTTAAGTAATTTACCAAGCTGCCAACAAAAAAAATGTCGAAATAACACCGTATTTTTTCACTTTTTTTGTAAAATCAGGGAATAATAAGAGTAAAAAGAAAAAAAGCCAGGGCTTCCTCTATTGGAAGCCTGGCTTTTTCGGTATGATATATGTTTTGAATGCGTTATGTCGTCTCCTAGATGTTCTTAGTTTAGCACAAAAAATCCGATGGGATGAGAGCAAAAATCCTGTCAGAGTCCCTAAATGATCGTAGGTGGAAATCACAAATGTTCCGTTCCGGTTGGCTGCTATTTTCTTCAGATTAGTACTAACCGTATAATTATAATAGTGACTAGAGTAAACCATGAAAGGCGGAAAATTGGCAAATGAACGAGAATCGATGTAGCTGGGTTACCTCTGATCCACTCTATGAAGCTTATCATGATCAAGAATGGGGTATACCCGTACGCAATGAACACATGCTATTTGAGATGTTGTGTCTAGAAGGAGCACAAGCAGGATTATCGTGGATTACCGTATTAAGAAAACGAGAACATTACCGCAAGGTGTTCGATGGGTTTGATATTTATCGAATCGCACAGTATGATGACAACAAAATCATTGAACTGTTGCAAGATCCTGGAATTATTCGCCACCGCGGGAAAATTGAAGCCTTTATCAAGAATGCTCAAGCCTATCTCCTTATGGAAAAGAACGGGGAAAGCTTTTCCGAGTTTATATGGTCTTTTGTAGGGGGAGATCCCAAGATCAATCATTGGAAAAGTTATAGGGACATCCCCTCTTCAACGTTAGAATCCGATGCTATGAGCAAAGCTCTGAAAAAAAGAGGATTTAAGTTTATCGGAAGCACGATATGCTACGCTTTTATGCAAGCTGCCGGTTTAGTCAATGATCATGAGAATGGTTGCTTCAAACGAAATTGAATCACTCCATTGGTTGAAAATAAATTCTCCCTTTTGTGTGTCCAGTATAAGGTAAATTCATAGATTCTAGCAAACGAGTGGCGGTATGTCTCGAAGATAGAAGAAGAAACTCACGACATTGCTTGTTCGTAATTTGAGATGAGATAAGTTGAAAGTAATCCTGGATCGCTTGGATATGGGCTTGATCACACTGAAGGCGGCAAACAGAGCAATACCAATTGGCATATTTCCGAAGCATGGGAACCGAAGAACATGAAGGACATATAACCCCTTTGATCAAATCTGTTGGATGAATATCATAATGTTTTAGAATATTGACCTCTAATGGAGAATGTGATTGGAGGAGAACCTTACTTAACTTTTGAAGGAGATAAGGGGTGAGTGCCGGATCAGGATAACGATGCTCCAACTCTTTGATTTTATCTACGATATGAACCGCATGCGTTACTTTTTGAAAAATAGATTGATAGCCTGGAGTGGTCTTTAGGATCGTTGATGGGGACGAGATTACAATGATTGATTCAATGGGGCAGGATTTAATTTTATGCTGCTCCAGCCATTTTTTGAGATGACGACATTGATGATTCACTTGCGCAAGTGGATCAAGGAATCCATCTTCCTTTCCCTCTATCTACGAATCAATTGTTTAGAGCTTCGGTCAAACAAGAGGCTTCCACTTATATTTTTGGATTCGACAATAAGCAGAAAGTGAGGGGATAGGATTAACGTATCAAGCTGGAAAGCGAATTTCCCTATGGTAAGTCGAAGGTCTCGAAAAATATAATAGTCCTTTTCAGGTAGCATGCTTAGATAATAATCGGTTTGCACCTCCCCCCGGTAACCCGCCCTCGCTTTTTTAAGATTATCATAAATACTTGCCCACTTTTGATGTGTTGGAAAGAATCGACGTAGTATAGCCTCCCCTTTTTGAATGATGATAGGCACTTTTCGTTCCTTTACATACAAAATTATCACTCCTTCTATAGAAAGATACACCAATTATTTCTATATCTATGTCCAAATTCCCTGTGTTTATGGAAAAATCAATTGATCTGGATCTTAATTGCGCGAGTTACAAGATAATTGAGCGAATGGAAAGATTAATTGCTCGAATTACAAGATAATTGCGCGACCCGTAGGTAGGCCTCGCCTATTAGCTTTCTTGGGAGTTGGCTTATTCCTGATCGTGAGGCGAAGCCCACAGCCTGCAGTCCTCTCTCAATAATCCACTTGGTAAATGCTAAGGTTTCCCTCGTTTTATGCCATGGCATCCATAATACCTGAGAAGTTACCGGATAAACCATCGGTTCCTTCATTTTTAAGAAGTTCGCAATATCAAAGGCTCTAGCGCCATGGTACTCATGAGTAATGATAAGCGCATCTTCCCATCCTTCAATACCCATTATTTTTTGGCTACCTCTTCTAACACGATGTCCTCTGCATGCGATGTTTCCAAGCTAACCTGCTAAACTATAAGTCACCGGGTTCCCTCGACGACGGCATTTCTCCACTGCTTTCCACAATTACATCATAATATTGATACGCTAGATAAAGAACGCTTAGTGGGTTTTTCAAATGATTATGCTTAGTAAAAGGCCCACCAGGAAACCCAACTTCCTGACCTTCTAGCCTATGCGCTTTAAATTTTATTAAATCGATCAAAAAACCGTCTCCAGTTAACGTTCCATCATCATACCAACACAAACAGGCCATTCGCCCGCCTGCCAACCCCTTTAAGGTAAACATAACATCCTCCTATTCTTCATTTGGAATCCTTAATTTAGTGTAAGGGCTTAACAATATACCTTATGCCGAATCGTCTAACTCTTTTCTTCCCTACCTCTCACTTTACATGATACCAATTTTTAACAGGTAATAGTTAACTTTTTTTATACTTATCGGAAAGTATTATACGCATAAGGCTTAAGCCAGTAGCTTTCTTAAAAAAAGTATAAATCTGTTATGTGATGGTTATCACTTATTAGTGATAATAATTATTACTATAATTATTATGGTCCAAAGTGAATCGACCTGTTTAACCCAAAGAGAGGATGATGAACATGGCGAATATCGTAATTGAAAAAAATGAACTAATTTTAGAAGTAACCCTTGATGACCTTCATGTAATCGCAAAAGAAGCCGTAAAAAATATTGATTTATACAAAGAAGAAATTGCTGTTATTTTTGAGAAAATGCCTAAATTCGACTATACCTATTTCTGCTTTTATGCTTATTCAACTTATAAACTACTAGAAGCCGCCCTGCAATTTGACTGCGATGACGTCAAACATTTCCGCTTGAAAGCTCCTGAACCGTTTTATTATGCATTCTATGGCATGATTGCCACCCTCTATCACGAGCATGGAGCCTAGATATCAAAGCAAAAACATGGCTTGTAACCTTCTGGTTAACAAGCCATGTTTCAATTTAATTCAACCTATAATATTCATTCACCTTTTCGTCCAATTGTTGACTGATAGCAACTAAGTGGGGGTCACTTAATGAGATCGACAAACTATAAAGTACATGCATCTGGTTTCTTAAGTCCGTCATTTCATGGAATAATTGTTGTTGTTTTCTTCTTTGTCTTTTTTTATCCACACTAAAACGTGAAATCGTTGCCACTTGTCATTCCCCCTTACTAACTCTCCTTTCATGATAATTAATTAAGCCCTTATGTACAGTGAGGAAAGTCACTTAAACATAGAAAAAAATAGAGAAATACAGTTAAAATGAAAGCGGATGGAACGCTCAGCCCCTTTGCTGGCATAAAAGTTAGATGCTCAACAGAATTCAGTTATTAACTATTTTAAACATTTACATATAAACAAATATTGCTATGGTCTATCCTTTTATTATGTTGTAATATCAGAGTAATAACTGGAATAGAGTGTGATTCTCATGAAGATAACTGGTAGAGTGACAATCTTCCTTTTTTCTCTTGTTTGCTTCACCATGTGGAACCTCGATCGACCAATTTCTTCGGTCTCCTTGGTTTCATTTATATTCTTTGGCTTTATCGCTTGGAAATTGGGCAAAGAATATGATAAGACCAAATATCTAGCTTATACAGATGCCTTAACAGGACTGTACAATAGACACTATGTATATGAAAAATTCCCCAAATTACTTAATAGAAACCAAAGTAAGCTAGGCATTTTCGTCATTGACTGTGACAATTTTAAATTAATCAATGATTTATATGGCCATCAAACCGGAGACTGGGTGTTAAAAAGGATCGCAAAATTACTGAACCAGCAAATCCGTAGAAAAGGTATAATCGCCCGGTTTGGAGGAGATGAATTTTTGGTGATGGTTCCATTTCACGATGAAAAAGACGTATATGGATTTGTAAAACAGATTGAAGTTGATCTATTTCATCTATCCGAAAAAACAGAGTTGGATATTCGTGTTTCTATTGGAATAGCCATGTTTCCAAAGGATGGAAGAAACTTAAACGATCTGATCCGAATGGCAGATCAAAATATGTATCGGCATAAGGGAAAAAGAGAAGTCCCTAAGTCTGAGACATCTGCAAGATAAAAAGAATCACTTCACGAAAGGAAAGGAAAGGAAAGCGCGAGAGAATTCTTTTTCCCTACCTTGACACGTAGGGGCAAGCTACCCATTGTCTAGGTAGGGAATTCCCCTATATTTTGGGCCTTACACGGTTTGTAGGTACGGCGCTAAAAGGATCATCTGGCCAATAATGCTTCGGATATCGCCCTTTTAGATCCTTTTTCACTTCAAAGTAGGTTTTTTTCCAAAAGCTAGGTAGATCCCTCGTGACTTGTACCGGACGGTTTGCAGGTGACAGGAGGTGCAAAGTGAGCGGAACTTTTCCTTGTGCTACTCGCGGGGTATCGATCAGCCCAAATAACTCCTGCAGGCGAACAGCTAACACAGGAGCTAAGGGATCGCTATAATCAATAGGTATTCGTGATCCGCTTGGCACGACAACATGTGTGGGAGCAGCTGCTTCGAGTTCCTTACGTTCATCCCAAGAAAACACACTTTCTAAAATCCCTGACAAATGTAAACGTTGTACATCCTGCCTGCTTTTTAACCCGTAAAGGTGAGGAGTTAGCCAATCAGAGAGGGTCTCCAACAATGCCTCGTCCTTCATATCTGGCCATTTTTCCGGTTCCAGTTCATGCATGAAGATTAGCCTTTGCTGAAGTTGGCGAGCAGATTTAGTCCATGAAAGCATGCCTAAACCCTCTTCCTTGACCCCTTGAAGCAAGGCAGCCATCACTTCTTCCGAATTCGGCTCGGGCAGCGGATGATCTCTTAGAATCAGTGCGCCTAAACACAACCTTTTGCGAGCCCTCACCATCTGTTGCGACCCGTCCCAATATACGAGTGACTCTCCTTTGATTTGATCACTGAAATAGTTCTCAACCTCTTCCAAGTCAATTGATGCTGCAAGAAAGATCCTACTTTCCAGTCCTTGGTCGTCCAGTTCCGCAGCAACTAAAGCAGCCACTTGAGCCAAAGGCTGAGATTCCGGTAGGACGGCACCTCGACCATTACGCAACAAAAATCGTCCAGAACCCCTTCTGAGTCCAATCCGGTCTGGGTAAGCAAAGGCAAGCAGTAAACCACAAGCGTCCACATCATTTTTCTTCTCTACTTGAACCCCTAGTACCTGTTTCCAATATCTCGCTTCTGTCAGGACCCTCTTGCGTACATTTTGATCGATCTCATATCCCTGCTTAGCAATCACACTCTCCCCACAACGCAAAGACTGCATTCGATTCCGCAAATCCGCATCCACAGCTCCATGGGAAGTCCGAAAAAAGTCCCTTTCATTTAGAATTGCAGCAAGTTCACAAGCTACCTCGCCATACCCTAGTGGCATGGCTGTTAAAATCATATGGGCAAGCCTCGGATGCAATCCAAGCTCAGCCATCCTTCTTCCATGCGGTAGAAGCCCTCCACCCTTATCCAGGGCTCCAAGTTGGCAAAGCAGCTCTCTTGCTTGCTTATATGAAGCTTCTGGAGGTGGGGTAAGCCAAAGAAGCTCATGTGGATCTGAAATTCCCCATGCAGCCAGTTCCAAAGCCAACGAAGTCAAATCTGCTTCCATCATTTCCGGTGTGTGATGGGGAGATAAAACCCGATCCTCTTGTTCCGTCCAAAGGCGATAGCATGCACCGGGACCTAGACGTCCTGCTCTACCACGACGCTGGTCAGCTGAGGCACGTGATACGCGGACTGTCTCCAAACGGGTCATGCCGGTACGTGGTGAAAAGCGTGGAACTCTGATCCAGCCTCCATCGATAACGACCCGCACTCCCAGTATCGTCAAGCTCGTCTCTGCAATCGACGTCGCAAGAACAATTTTCCTTTCTCCAAAAGGACTGGGGGCAATCGCCGCTTCTTGTGCTTCTCGAGATAGATTTGCATAGAGAGGATAGCATCGAGCCTGTAAGCCCAAATCAAGCTCCATCAGTTTTTCTTCTACTCGTCGAATCTCTCCCGCTCCAGGCAAAAAGACGAGAATATCTCCTTCTTGATGCGCTAGCGCGGTTCTTACACTCTTAACAATCTCATTCTCCAGCGTACCTTTGATGGGGGCACTCAGATAATGAGTCTCAACGGGATAGCTGCGTCCCTCACTGACCAAGATCGGAGCATCATCTAGCAGTTCTGACACACTTTTTCCATCCAAGGTAGCAGACATCACTAGTACCCTTAAATCCTCCCGCAACAGGGACTGAGATTGAAGACAGAGAGCTAGTCCCAGATCTGAATGCAGATTTCGTTCATGAAATTCATCAAAAATAACCATTCCGACATTCTCCAGAGCCGGATCCGATTGCAATAGACGAGTAAGCACCCCTTCTGTGATGACCTCAATTCGAGTTTTCGGACCGACTTGAGTATCTCGTCTCACTCGGTATCCAACCGTTTCACCCACTATCTCACCAAGGGATGCAGCCATATATTGAGCAGCTGTTCTTGCCGCTAAGCGGCGGGGCTCAAGCATAAGAATTCGACGTCCGGATAGCCAAGGTTCATCCAAGAGGGAAAGAGGAACTCGCGTTGTCTTCCCTGCACCTGGAGAAGCAACCAGTACGGCATTCACATGAGTCCGAAGAATCTCTTGAAGATCTGAAAGAACTCGCTCAATAGGTAATTTATTCATGTCATCTCTCCCTGTTATCTCTATCTTAACAATGGACTCAATTCCCCTAAATAGTATACATACAAATGGTGCAGGGCTCTCGTACAAGCGGTATAGAGCAGCTTTCGTTCTGAATCTTGATAATAGACCTCTTTTCCGGCATTATAGACAATCACCCCATCAAATTCTAAGCCTTTGGCTAGATAGGAAGGAATAACCACAACACCACTGACAAAAGAGAACGAATCCTTTGTAATCAAATGAACCTCGATATTCAATATATCCTTCAGCGCTGCATAGGCTTGTTCTGTCTCTCTCGCTGTTTTACAGATAATCGCCAATGACTCTGTTCCCTTTTCCATAAGCTGATGTACCCCTTTCGCAACAGCAAGGGGGAGCTGATCTGCTTTTGACACTTGCTCCAGCCATGGATACTCACCGCTTCTTCCAATAGGCTCGATCGGTTCAGGATCAAGCAAGATCCGTTTGGTAAATTCGATAATTTCTGATGTTGAACGATAGCTTTTCGCCATCCGGATCACATCGACATCATCCTCTTGAAACATTTGGCCCATCATTCGATAACTTTGTACATTTGCATGGTATATCCCCTGATTCAAATCACCAAGGATGGTAAAACGGGCACGAGGAAACTGCTTTCGAATATAGGCTAGCTGAAAGGGAGAATAATCCTGAGCTTCATCAATCACGACCTGCTTGATTTGATTAACGTAGGACCACCCTTTAAACCACGCTTGAAAGTAGACGAATGGAGTCGTGTCCTCGTATAAGATATTGCCTTTCGCTAATTGGTCAGACGTATATTGTGCTATTTCTTCCATATGGCAAGGGAAATCTACCGCATCGTTTTCCATCCGATTCCATTCCCGGAAGAGCTGATGATACATACCTAGGATATTGACAAACTGAAGCTTTTTCGCCATCTGAAACAGGGGGGCAAATGCCTTTTTAGCTAAAGCACGGCTTTCTGCTTTCATCTCGCCATCTGAACCCAAATATTTCGGACTTTGCAGCATTTTACGGAATCGATTTCGGAATAGCCTCTCTTCAAGACTTTTGAGCTGATTATAAATCCAGTCTTTCATCTTTTCTATACGGCGGTGAATGGAGGAATCAACGGAAAATTCATCATAAAATAATTGACTCAGCTGTTCGCTGCTAATCAGAATTTTGTCCCGCAGAATAAAGGGTCGAAACAGCATTCCTTCACTCTTGAGTTTTTCCAGATAGTGATTTAAAACATCCATAAACGCCAAAGATGTCTTCCATTCAATGCCATGAATCCTTGCAGACACCTCTTGTTCTTTAGCGGTACCCTCCAACAGATACTCAAGCTGATCATAAGCATCTTCAATAATCCAATTCTTGCCCAAAACCCGGTCAAGATGTTCTTGGAAAGTGGTTTGCAGCAGGTTTGCCTCCCCTAATTCGGGCAATACATTGGATACATAGTCGTTGAATAGGGAATTAGGAGAAAACAGAACCATATTATCCGAACCCAAGGAATTTCGATACTTGTAGAGGAGATAAGCCACTCTCTGCAGTGCGACCGATGTCTTTCCGCTTCCGGCAGCCCCCTGTACAATCAATATACGATGCTGGTCATCACGTATGATACGATTTTGCTCTTGCTGAATAGTCATGACAATACTGCTCATTTTTTCCTGTGCACTTTTGGCCAGCATGATCTGAAGCATTTCATCGCCGATTTGAATTCCCGTATCGAACATATTCTCTAGGTGACCATTCTTTATCATATACTGTCTTTTTAACGACATCTCACCTTCGATAATGCCTTCCGGGGTCATATACCGGGCAGGACCCGGAGTAAAATCATAATAGATGCTGGAGATCGGTGCACGCCAATCAAATACCAACAGCTCATGGGTTTCCTCATCCACTACAGATCCAATTCCAATATAAATTTTTTCAAATTCAGACATCCCCATCTCAGCGAAATCAACTCTGGCAAAGTAGGGTGACTTTTCCAACTTCACCAGCTTAGCGAGAGTCTTCTCAGCATGACGGAAGCTCCGCTCCTGCTCGCTTAATAGGGATTGCTGCTGAGTAATGCTGGCGGCAGTTTCTGCCACCTCGGAGTAATCGGATGTATTCACCGTCACCTCATCCCAGAAATTCTGACGAATGTGCAGAACCTCAGATTGACGATGCTGCAGGGTCCCCTCAAGCCTATGGATTTCCTGTTGGATGCGCCTTCTCACTGCGGTTAATCGATTCCGTTCATCCATCCAATCTTGTTTTTGTAAAGTCATAATAACCTCCCTCTAAAAAGATTCCCTCTCTTATTTTGGTAGGAATGGGTAAAAATAAACAAGCCTAATTTTTCATGGAAGAGAGAATTCGCAAAAAAAGATGCCCCCGCTTTCACATAGGACATCTCAGATCAGTCATTAGTTTCTATTCTGAATATGGGGGTATAAAGAATCTTTGCTTAATCCCGTTGCCTCAAGGATTTCTAACAAACTATACTTCCTACTATCATACATTTTAACAGCTTGCTGAATTATCTCTTGCTCATTTGAATCACTGTGCGGTTCATCCCTGTTGTCTTTCTCATTCTCCTCATGAACAATCGGACCTTTCAATGTAAACATCCTTTCCATTCTTCAGTCTTTTTGACTCTATTATTTCATCCCCTTCATCCTCAGGTCAGTAGTAATTATCACAAAGGATCAGATCTTCACCGGATTTGATTGAGTTTTCAATAGAGTTCCATTTTTCTATAAACTACTTTTGATTTTGGTGTTGAAATTTGTCGAATATACGCTATAATAGTAGTAAGATACAGAATATTTACAAGGGTGTGAAACATATGACAAATGATAAGAAATGCCGAACTTGCAGCATCACCTTAAGTTCTTACGAAAAGGATGAATATAAGGATGTATGCCTCGATTGTTATCGGGAAGAACATGAACTAAACAAAACCAATCCCATTTCCCTTCGTGTTCGAATGAGAAATAAAAAATTCATTCAAGTTCATACAGATACATCCAATGTAAAGTCGGTTTAACTTGCTTATGTAGTTGGATGGAATATAGGGTTGTTGAGTCAGTGAAGGTTATACTTTCATATACCGTAAAAAAGTCTAAGTTCATTTTAACGAACTTAGACTTTTTTATACTTATCGGTCAAGTATTATACGCATAAGGCTACGCCAGTAGCTTTCTTACGCAGTCTTGGCAAGCTATTGTTGAAAGAAAGGAATCCTGAATTCCGTTGAAATAGCAAGATGTACTAAAGAAAGGAAAGTGATACAATGGAAAAAGATTCCTAAATATTCAATCCTAAAACCATAAGTAAACAATAGTAAGGAGGTCCCACCCAAGTGAATATTACCATTGTTTCTATTAATATTGGGAAACCAACAACCATGAGCTTTAAAGAGAGTGAACTTTTCACAGGAATTTTCAAGAGTCCAACTAAAGAACCCCTTTACTTGTCAAGACTCAATTTTGATGGGGATGGTCAAGCAGATCTCGTTCATCACGGCGGAAAAGATAAGGCGGTTTGTGTCTATTCTTATGAACATTATCCCTATTGGGAAAGGAATTTAAATAGGCCTTTGGTTCAGGGGGCCTTTGGAGAAAATCTGACAGTTACTGGAATGTTGGAGAATGATGTATGTATCGGAGACATCTATCAGTTGGATGAAGCTATCGTTCAAGTAAGCCAACCACGACAGCCTTGCCATAAACTTGCTAAAAAATATGACACTGTTGACCTCCCTATACGGGTACAAAATACAGGCTATACCGGGTTTTACTTTAGGGTACTTAAAGAAGGTAAGGTAAGTCAGACCAATGGAATTATACTACTAGAACGACATCCAAAAGAAATTTCTGTCGCTTTCGCCAATCAAATCATGCACCACGAAAAAGATAATGCGGACGGTATCTTCCGTCTTCTTGAAGTTGAAGAATTATCGCAGAATTGGAGAACAACTTTTGAAAAACGTTTAGCAGGCAAAGCAATAGACACCAAAAATAGACTTGAAGGATGAAATTTATTCTTTTTACTAGGAAGGACAAAAAAAAATCCCCCAATCAATGGGGGACCAACTCTCAACACTAAACAATCTTATCGTTTAGTTGACTTTATTATAAATCATTTATTATCCAGTAGATATAAAAAAATTTGCCTTGGAACATCACGGATATATATCCACTATTTACGTATAGAATGGGGCACATTCAATTTTCATAAAAAATTCCAAAATTTGTAACGGAAAGGACACTTTTGAACCGTTTCCATCCTCCATTTCAGGGTATGATTAAGCTAAGAAAAGCCCAAAGGAGTGGAGCTAAATGGAAATTTTAATTTTTCTTTTAACAGTGTTAATCGGTGGGGCAATGCTCGTAGGTGGACTTGCATTTTTGTATGGACTTGTTCGTACAGCACTCGTAAAAAAGAAAAATAATACGCAAGTTATGAAATCAACCGACCTTTAGGAGCCGCTTAAATTTTTTAAAAATTGTGGATCAGATGTGAGCCTGCCCTTCTAGGTAAATTGCTCCACTACATACGAATACAGTGAGGACAGGGGTAAACCATTATATAACACCAATGGATATTCAAAGTTTTTTTTACCTCGTTTTTAACAATGTAATGGTTTCCCTTTGAATTCTTAGCAATCGAACCGATAGGAAAACAGCTCCAAAAGCCAACCCAGTTATGAGTCCAATCCAATATCCGAAGGCACCGAAAGTGGTGAATATCGCCAGAAAGAAACCTATCGGCAGGCCCAGTATCCAATAAGAGATAAAAGCCATCATAAAAGTAACCTTCACATCTTTGTAACCCCGAAGGGCGCCTTGAATTGGCGCTGCAATCGCATCAGATAATTGAAAGAAAATGGCATATACCAAAAAATGCTTTGTCATTTCGAGTACAGCGACATCTTTCGTATACAAAGCGGCCACCTCTTCGTTATAGATAACAAGACCAACCGCGCAAACCATGGCCATTAATACTGCAAAACCTATTCCCAAATAACTATAGAAGCTCGCATCCCTAAATCTTTTAGCGCCGACCTCAAAACCGACGGAAATCGTCAGCGCCATCGAAATGCTCATGGGAATCATATAAAGCAGTGAAGCAAAATTTAGAGCCGCCTGGTGGGCAGCAATCGTCACCGTATCAAATTCACTCATCAGTAGGGTAACTGCAGCGAAAATACTCGTTTCAAAGAAAATGGAAAAACCAATGGGAATACCGATCGAAAGCTGTTCCTTCCAAACCGAAATGGAAATAGGATAAAATCTGGCGAATACCCGATATTCAGAGAACGGTTTTACCCGATAGATGACCCATAAAGCAATCAATGCAATACACCCATACGTGATGGACGTTGCGTAACCGGCACCCACTCCTCCCAAACGCGGAAAACCCCATTTTCCAAAGATAAGCACATAGTTTAGAGCTATGTTGATGGGCAGAGAAACAAGCGTAATCATCATGGTTATCGTGGTTTTTCCTAAAGCATCCATAAAGCAGCGAAATACAGTATACAAAAATATGGGAACAATCCCGTATGAAAGAGCGATCAAATAGTCCTTCGCAATTCTTCGAACATCTGAATCCAGATCCATGACATTTAATATGGGATCTAGCAAAGCTACACCAAACAAAATAATCAAAGCTGCAATTGCCAATGCCAAATATAAGCTTTGAATCACCTGATAAGGCACTTTCTCCTTTTGTTCTGCACCCACAAGTTGGGCTACAATCGGAGTCAAGGCAAGAAGCACACCGTTTAATCCGGTAAAAACAGGCATCCATAAGCTTGCCCCGATTGCTACACCGGCTAAGTCTATGGCACTTGCATGGCCCGACATTACGGTATCAAAAAAATTCATGGAAAATAAAGCAACCTGTGTCACAAGAATAGGCAATAAGATATAGCCTAGCTGTCTCATTTTTTGTTGTATCGTTGATGTTTGTTTCATTGGAACCGTTCCTCATATTGTAAAATTGTATCAGCGAATTATAACATAGATTGTAGAGGGGGGTTATATAAACCACTCCTCTATATGAAAAGATCTGCCTTTATCCACTTCTAACTTTATCCTCTTTAAATTTTCAAACGAATTACTTTTCTGTGATAATAATCACTGTGTTTTTCCTTCGATTCACTTAGATTTACTTAAGGAAAAAAAGGGAATGAGAGGATTTATTGTGCATCTATCAAAAAGGGCTCTTGCCCCATCCCGTTTTAATGTAATAGCTCTATCCGATGATGAGAGTACCGTTCTTTATAACAGTTATTCTGGAGCCATTGCCTCCTTTGAAAAAGAAGAAAAACCAGGGTTATTAGAAGCTTTGAAGCCTAACCCGATCAGCCAGGATCACTTGATCCCTGCACTAAGGGAACAAGGATTCCTCGTAGATGAACATGTGATTGAAGATAGAAGGGCTTCCTTTCTTCACCAATCCTTTCATCGAACCGATTATATGCATTTGATTATTCTTCCCACGGAAGCCTGTAATTTCCGTTGTACTTATTGTTATCAATCCTTCTCGCGTGGAGCAATGACCACTGAAATTCAGACTAGAGTGAAGCGATTTGTTGAAATGCAAATGTCTTCTCTAAAGAACCTGCATATTAGTTGGTTTGGTGGGGAACCTTTACTCGCATTGAATACGATGCGGGAATTAAGTGAAAACTTTCTTGCCCATGCACAGCATCATCAGGTCCAGTATTCAGCGGAGATTTCAACCAATGGATTCCTATTAACTCCAGAAGTATTTTCAGATTTGCTCAGTTGGCAAGTCAACAGATTTATGATCACGTTGGATGGCCTGAAAGAAACCCATGATTCTAGACGATTTCTAGCTACCGGAGGAGACAGTTTCTCCAAGATCATGGAAAATTTATTATCGATTAAAAGGCTGCCGTTTGATTTTGAAATTCAACTCCGGGTTAATTTTGACCATGATACGATGGAATCTATGCCTAAATTTATCGCTGAGATAGGAGAACAGTTTGGCGGAGATCCTAGATTTCAGCTATTCTTTCGTCCCGTTGGACGATGGGGTGGAGTGAATGACGATTGTCTCTCCATTTGTGATGTTTCAACAGCAGATGTGAAAATTTGGGATTATACGGAATTAGCCATGGATCACGGTTTACAGATGAGCTCTAACATCGAAGGATCCCTGCAACCGGGTGGATCCGTATGCTATGCCGCTAAACCGCAATCATTTGTCATCGGAACAGAAGGACAACTCTACAAGTGCACTTGCGCATTAGAGGAAGACTTTAATCAAGTAGGATTCATTCTCCCCGATGGTTCTATTGAAGTGGATATCGACAAATTAGCATTGTGGGTAGGGTCAGGAGAAGAAAATGATGAAGGTTGCAAAGCCTGTTTCTTCCGCCCCGCTTGTCAAGGAAACCATTGTCCCTTATATCGCTTTCATACAGGGAAGCGACCTTGTCCATTCGAAAAAAGAAAAATAAAAAGAGTCTTAAAACTGATCCACAAAAACTATAAGTGGAAAGAGAAAGATGAGAGGGGGTGAAATCATGCGTGTTCTTCGTCCTGCAAGTTCGCCTGCACAAGCAATCAAAAGCGGCAACCTAACAAAATCGGTTCCCGGTAGCTTGAAATAATCAAAATAGAGAAAGGATGTCCTATCAGATTTAGGACATCCTTTCGGCTTTTAGCCATAGCTATTCATAAACCTTATTTCATTAATTTATTCATGGTTTTCAACAATTCATCAATAACCTCATGGTCTCCTTCTCGAATGCGATCTATCACGCAGCTTTTCATATGGCCTTCTAGGAGAAGTTTCCCCACCCCATTCAAGGCAGCTTGGATGGCAGCAATTTGGTTTAAAATGGCATCACAGTAGACATCCTTTTCAACCATGCCACGCACACCACGAATTTGACCTTCGATTCGGTTTAATCGAGTAACCAAATTTGCTTTTACTTTATCCGAATGTGCACTTCTTCTTTCTTCATCTGCTGGATGACAGTGATGTTCTGTATTTTCCATTTCTTCGCCCTCTCTTCTTTGCTCTTTATTATACTATACCCCTACATCGTATAAAAAGAAAAGGACGTTCCTAAAAAGGAACGTCAAGGCAATAAAACCGCTCAAACCTAACCGAGAAAAGATTAACTATTTCTATTATAGCATGTTTCATAATAAAGGATAATATTATTGTTAAGAATCCGACGAAAATATATAGAGACATTTTTCATCTGAAAGCGTATAATTAGATGGTCAGACTAAACGGAAAGCGTTTAGGCTTGAGAGTTTGCCTTCCGGATCATGGAAGGCCTTTTTTTTGTACAATAGCCCTTAACCTGATGATAACCCGGACAAGGAAGGTATTTTAGTTCACGATTTTCAACTGCTGACCTATAACGATGTGCTCGTCAAGCGTTAAAGAATTGTCCATTAGAAGCCGTTGGACAGATGTATTGTATTTGCGGGAGATCTGAGTCAACGTTTCACCACGTTTTATGGAATGGTATAGAATTTGTGGAACTTTTAATGTTTGACCTATTAAAAGATAACTATTTTCTTTAAGTCCATTGGCTTGCCTGAGTTCATCTTCAGTAATTTTATATTTTCTTGCAATGGAGTAGATCGTCTCCCCATTCTGTACCAAATGTGATTTCATCCCTTGGGATTGATTCGTTTTTTTCATTAAAGGCGCGTCCTTCTCATTTACAAAAAGGTAGAGCTGAACTTGTTTTTGTCCCCTTGACTGAACGGCAGGTGTGGGTTTTGCAGGTACGAGTACTCTTTGATTAATCAGTAACGGTTGTTGTAAATTAAGTCGGTTCAATTTTGCCAGTTCATTTACAGATACCCCATATTTGCCTGCAATACTCCACACAGTATCCCCCTTATTTACCAAATGGATCAGGGTTAGGCCAATTTGTGGCGCGACTTCCTGATTGAATTGAATCACAAACTGGCTTTGTCCTCTCTCCACCTTTATATATGTATCAATCGGCGCAGACGCCCCTTGCTGTACACCCGTCATCCCCATTAGAACTCCGGCGAGCGCTCCTATATATAATTTCCCCCATCGGCTTTTCACTAGTATTCATCCTCTCTATAACCATCATTTTCTAGTTGACATATCGACAATATTCGATTAAAAATCTTTCTTTATGAGGGTCAATATTTAAATTAAATATATTTGAAGTCATACCACACGAAAGCTTATACTGATTGATGGGCAGAATCGCAGGAATAACCATTTAGGATCCCTTAAACATGGAAGGATATTACTAAAATGAGAGATTACTTGGATGCTGATTTAAACATGTTAGAGCATTTAATTGAATGGAATGACAAACGCGGTCGAAACATTCACATTGAGGTCAAAAAGGTACACCACTATTGTGTGGTCTCCTTCATTGGGTGTGCAGAGGAGGGGAATCAATCCCACATTGCTCAATTTACAGGAGAATCTGAGGATGTTCTGGATAGATGGGCGAAAAGTATTATAAGGCGGTATGAAAGGCGAAAAAAACACTAAGATCGGCACAACTTAATAGACCCCAAGCTAGCTGGGGTCTATTTTCTTTTTAGTCTTCATCCAATACATCCCAATCCTCAGGGATCGGTTCACTATTTTCCGCTTCCCATTTTTCTTTCCACTTAATGACCTGTTCAAGATGCTCATTGAACTGGTCCTTAAAGATTAAATATTGTTCTCCATCATAGAGTGCACGAATGCGTTTTTGTTGGATTAAGCGTTTAATCAGGTCCGCTGGCAGCGATAAATATTCTGCCGTCTCTTTTACGGTAAGGTACATTCCTCATCTCCTCCATGATTAGAAAAGTCTAATTATATCACTGACCGTGAATGTCAGGCAACTTCCTTCTGACCTTTTTACCAGCCAAAACGGTGAGCAATGAACTATAAACCATCTACTAAACTATCATCTGTTTCCTCTAAATTTAAGCGATAGATTCTTCCGCCCTCTACCGCCTTAATCCCCGTTAAGCAAGGATCTGTCGTATTGCTGAGATGATCTTCTATCGCCTGCAAACGCGAATCCATGAGATCAATCTGGAATAGGGCGACACTTTCAGGAAGTTGAGGAAGGACCGGGGACCCATATTCCAGTTTTCCATGATGGCTTAATACCATGTGTTGAATAGCCATGAGAACAGGATCATGAGCTTCCATCCCAAATGTGAGGGCAGCCTCATAAATCCATGTATTCATCATGGAAATATGCCCCAACAAATTTCCGCGCACCGTATACTCTGTGACAATTCCTTGCTCTCCCCCTTGAAACTCTTCCACTTTACATAAATCATGGAGAAGAATACCTGACCTGAGTAAATCGGCATTCAGAAATGGCCGCTGTTTGATAATAAAGCCCGCCAACTCCAGCATGCGAACGATGTGATAGGCTAAACCGCTGTAATAGTTGTGATGAATCGTTTGGCCAGCTGGATAACTCCAAAGCTGCTCTTTAACCCTAGACACACAAAATCGGACAATCTTTTTCATCTTTGCATTTTGGATTTCCTCTATCGTTTGATCAATGACATTCATGAGATCGGCTGCTGGAACTGGGGCACTCTTTACAAAATCCGATACTTGATAGCCGTCTTCCTCAGTAGCGAGGCGTATTCGAATTACCTTTGCTTGTAGTTTATCCCGATAAGTGGACACTAGTCCCTTTACCTTTACCACAGAACCGGCAAAAAAGGTTTCCTTATCCATGTCTGAGATATCCCAGAATTTCAAGGGAATCTCACCTGTCGTGTCGGAAATAATCATATCTAAATAATCTTTTTGATCCGCGGTTCTCTTTAACATAGCATTTTTCAACAGATAGTATCCAACAAATTCCGAACGATCTGCTAGTTCATTTATCCTTAATAGTGTTGTTGTATTCACATGAGTTTCCTCCCATCGCTGTTTTAAGCTCTATATCGTAATGGAAATCGTAACATAAATTCTAATGACTGAAAAGCAAATGCATTCCCTTAAAATCTGCGTGATCTGATATGGAAACTTAAACTTTTATTCAAAAAAATAAAACTTCAACTCCGGCATCCACTGTTTCATATGCTGACGAATCTTTTCGAACTCTTGTTTTTTAGACTTCACGTCCTGTAATAGATGGATGGTTTTTAGGTCTTTTGAAACCCATGTCGGAACAAAAGCTGGGTTAATTAAATGAATGAGAGTTTTACCATCATTTATTTCCTTCTCAACCTCAATTTGTACGATGCCTCCAATATCCTTTAGAGATCCTCGTTGGCCAGACAAAAAATTCCCAAGCGAATAGGCTACAAAAGTACGATTTCCACCTTTCCCCTCCACCCATGCAGTTGGCTGTAGTACATGAGGGTGATGACCAATGATGATATGAACTCCTTCATCAGCCAAAGCTTGTACTATTTTTTTCTGATAGGCGTTTGGAGTAGTCGTGTATTCTTCTCCAAAGTGTAAACTCACAACGATGACATCAGACTGTTGTTTAGCCAAAGCTACTTCCTGCTTGATCTTCGTTAAATCTATTAAATTCACAAGATATGGTTTTTCCTTCGGAACGGGGATCCCATTCGTTCCATAGGTATACGCTAAAAAAGAGAAAGTAATGCCATTCTTCACTAATAAGCGGATGTGTTGCTGATCGGACTTATCCTTAAATGCTCCCGTGTAAGGAACACCCAACTGATCCCAATACTGCAAAGCGCTTTGAATAATCTTCTCCCCTCGATCTAGCGTATGATTATTCGCTACAGTCACCATATCAATTCCCGCTTCCTTAAGAGCATCCCCAATTTGCTGCGGACTGTTAAAGCTGGGATAGGTCGAAAGCCCATGCTTTACTCCCCCGATCATCGATTCCTGATTAGCAAGAGTAATGTCTGCTTGCGAAAGATAAGGTTTCATATTCGAGAATGTGGGATTAAAATTATAGCCATTGTGGGTTTGTGCTGCTTTGTACACGGTCGAATGAATGAGAATATCCCCTACTGCGGCTAATTTTGCCTTATAGATTTCTGGCTCAACTGAGGGAGCTATTGGAGTAGAATCCACAGATTTGGATTGACTTATCGTGTCTGACGCAGGTGGACTGGCATTCTCTGATGGGATATTCAAATCCTGTGGGCTAGTCGTTTGAAGACGGGGTTGCTGCTGTACCTCAAAAGCCATGGTACTTTTCTCTCTTAGCTCAACAGGTCCACAGCCCTGAATCCATAGAAAAGATACCACCAATAAAATAGATAGAATTAGGTTCATGTTTCCCTCACTATTTTTCTATTTTCCCGGTCCAATTGGACCCTATTAACCCAACATATTCCACAAACTATACAATTTCCCTTCCTTTTTTTAAAAAAATGTAAAATAAAAGAAAAGAGTGTCGAAGATCTCGACACTCATCTGTTTTTTATTCATGAAAATATAAAATACTTGTTATAGGGATATGATAGGCTACATCTAAAACCCGAAAAAGGATATGATCCGAATACACCTGTTCAACGATTCCTGTAAGATGCTCTTGAAAAGTAATCAGAGTTAGAATCTTTCCTTTTTGCTGTTGGAGATGAACGCTAAATGAGGCCCTGCCACTCACTTGCTTTAAGGCTTCACTATGACTCTGAATATCTGTGTGGGATGAATAATTGTCATCACCAAAGAGCGAATAAAAATACTTTTTTCTCTTCATCTTTTATAGCCTCCCGCTGCTTTTCCTACGGTATAGAGTATGTCAGGCAGAAGAAGTGGTGTTTCTTGAAATGCCTAAAAAGAATACAGAAAAGGAGGCTGACTCAAAGCCCTTGCCATCACCTAAATTGACACTTATTTCCAAATTACATATAATTAATTCACACCCATTGTATCCAAATCCTATTTACTATCGATAAATCCCACTTTCTTCTCACCTCAGTAAACGATCAGAGAGTTCCTGTCTATTCCAAATTATATAGGAGGGATTTGAGGATGAAAGGTTTACTTTTCAAGACGGTCACATTAACTGTTATTCTCACCATTTATTCTCTAAGCTTTGGTTATATAGAAGTAATCATTCAAAATCCTCTCACTGGCGAACAATCAGTCTATGCTTTCTTTCGCTAGAAACGGAAGGGTGTACTGTTATTTAATGAAAGGACCATATAATTCCCTAACAAACTCCACATAGGTGCAAGGATCAAGAAACTTCTTCGCTTCCGATTTCAGGTCCTGATGACTTGGATGAGCAAGATTTAAATAAGGTTCTTGATCATCATAAATAAGACCCCTGATGGAATTAATCTTATTGTGCAGGAGCAATTGATAGAAATCCTCCTGCTCATTGGCTAAAGCCCAAAACTTCCAATCATTCACCTTTTCCCAGATTAGTTTCATTGGACACCCCCCTATATTCCTAATTTATTAGGGAGTATGGTTGCTTAGAAGAACAAAGTTAAGATAGCATATGTTCAGCCCTTCGCAAGGGAAAGAAACGTATCCACTATGGTCCCTTGTCCAACCTGACTTTGAAAGGAAATTCTTCCCCCATGCTCCTTAATAATTTTATGGCATACCATTAAACCAAGTCCTGTTCCTTTTTCCTTTAGTGTATAGAACGGTTCACCTAGACGCGGAATCAATTCCGCAGGAATTCCGCACCCTTCGTCTTGAATTCGAATCCGAACTTGTTCACTGATTTTTCGTACCTCGACTAAAATATGGCCACCCTTTGGCATCGACTCAATCGCATTTTTAATCATATTAATAAATACCTGTTTCATCTGATTCTCTTCACAATAGAGAAAGGGAATCCCCACTTCATAATCTTCTTGAATGTTAATATTATGCAGGATAGATTGAGGAGTAAGTACAGATACAACTTGATTCAAGATTTCGGTGATGGATTTGGTCTTATAATGAACCACCTGCGGTTTTGACAAAATTAAAAATTCATTGGTAATCAATTCAATACGATCTAACTCCGAACTAATCAATTCTAAGTAAATCGGATTGAATTCTCCCTTCTTAAACAGTTGAATGAATCCCTTGAGAGTTGTTAATGGATTTCGAATTTCATGGGCTACACCAGCGGCTAGTTCCCCAACGACCGACAATTTTTCAGAGACCACGATAAGCTCCTCTGATTTTTTTCTCTCCGAAACATCCCGACTAACTACGACAATATGCTCAACATCGCTACGGGATCCAACAACAGGCATACAGCGGGATTCCAGTTGAATCCAATGGCCATTCGAATGTAAACAGCGAAATTCTACTTGGGAAGGTAATTGATCAACGAAAGTTTGCGTCAATACCCTTTGAACTTGAGGGAAATCTTGAGGATGAATGAGCATCTCAAAAGAGTTTCCCATTAAATCATGGGAACTATAGCCTAACATAGCAAAATGAGAAGGAGATAAATACTTTATCCTCCCATTCACCCGAAAAACAGCGATCAAATCGGACGTATTTTCAGCGATCAACCGATACTGGGCCTCGCTCTCCTCTAAAGCCATCTCCATCCTTTTTTTCTCTGACACGTCAAGGGCAGAACCAACCACTTCCACGGTCTCCCCATCTCGAAGAATGGGTTGCAAGAGAATGAGGTATGTTTTCCGTTCCGGCCATTCCAATTCAAAAGAGACTTCCTCACCACTCCAAGCCCTTTCAAAGTGCGAAAGTATGATTGGTCTCCATTCGTGCGGAATAAGATCCAGCCAATTGGGGATTAAGAAGATTTGAGGATTAAGCTGTCTTCTTCGAATCATCTGTCCATCACACAAAGTAATCATAAACTTCCCATTCACCTTTTTAAATTTAAAGGTGGCGCCCTGTTGTCCACGTATGGTTTCCATCAGCTCTTGTTGGGATTCTCTTAACGTATCGTTGAGTACGGACAAACGCTTCGTCAAGGAATACAAGGCATCATGACCTTCCATCAGGAAGATTCCAATCATTAATCCCGTGAGAGCAAAGAAGAAATACAGGAGATGTAAGAAAATCTCCTGGTTCAGGTTATCATCAAGCAATATGAAGAAAATATACACAAAAAAATATCCGCCCCCATGGTACAAGGCATTGCGATAGGGCAGTACTCGATGCTTTTTCGTGAAATAGGATATACAAAGGAGCACCACAGTACTCGTAGCTAGCGTATAATCAGAAAGGTCGATTTCACCTCCTATCCCGAGGCGTCCCACCAGGGTGAACGCAACGGTGATCATCCCGGCTAAACGACCAAAGTACACGAAAGAAAGAATGATAGGAATAAAGCGCAAATCAAATACAAATTCCTTGTAAGGAATAGTAAAAATCATCAAAACAATGGAAACTACTCCAGCATAAATGCCTCCGCATAGTTTAGCCCATCTTATGGGTATGAAAGGAAAGCCAAAAACTCTAGATGCCGCAGCCGCACTTACCAAAAAGGAGAAAATACAAAGATTAATAAAAAAATCCTTTAATAGCATGACAGAATCTCCTTGTTTATTAACCGATTTACAATTTTAATTTCCTTTATTATACAATAATTAGCAAGATAAATTCCTTATTTTTCTGATATAATACACAAATCTGTAAATGATTCAAAAAAAAGCCTGAAGTAACCGTGGAGTTATCTTCAGGCTTATATTATTCCATTGCTTCGCTTTCTTTGGGTTTTTTCTTGTTCTTTTCGCCACCTGATTTATTAATTTCCTTTCGTCCCTCTTTTTGCTTGATTTGATTGGGTGCCTCTTTATCTGTCCGTTCCTGGACCGCTTGACAGCCAAGCAGCAGTGAAGTCACCATTCCGATCTTTACACATGTAAGAAAGAACCTCATGGGTCATACATTCCTTTCGATCGAATATCGTAAAAAGCCCCCAGACATAGCTGGGGGAAAAGGAAATCTGTTGTATGTTAGTATGACCTTAAGGTTGTTTATCAATACCATTATCCAAAAACAGGCATCACGGAACCTTGATATTTTTCCTCAATAAACTTTTTAATTTGCTCTGAATTTAGAGCTTCTTTCAACGCTAGAATTACTTCTTTGTTTTCATCACCTTCTTTAACCACTACAACATTGGCAAAGGTCTGAGCAACCAGCGAATCTTTATCCTCAATAGCTAAAGCGTCAGTTGCCTTTAACCCTGCTTCCATCGCAAAGTTTCCATTAATAAGGGCATAATCAACATCGCCTAGTGAACGGGCAATGAAACCACCTAAAGCGTATTCTACTTTCTGATCAGTTCGAGAAAAAAAATGGCTTTCCTTTAGATTTCCTGCCGGCAATTCTGAATTAGAGCCGTTAGTTCCGCATCTGTCCAGTTTCCCTTTACACCCGGTTTTCCCTGAAAATATTGAACTAATTCATGATCCTGTAATTCATAGCACTCGTTGATTCCTTTGATAATAGTGGTTAGGTATGCTTTAGAAGGAGAAGTAAAATGAGCATCCTCCCCTGACCATGGTGCTGTAAAAGTATAGATAGGAAGTCCATCTTGTTCACCCACGTACACGATATGACCATACCATGAATTCAGGAAAGTCTGCGCTCCATTCCGTTTGACCATCTCTAAATCTAACTGCCACACTTGACCTCCATTTTCCTGCTTCACGACGTCTAGAAACTGCTCCTTCGTAATTCTATATATTCTTCCCAATGTAAGGTTTTCCTCAACTTTTTGATGTCCTAGGAATGCAGGAGCACCTCCCCATCGCTTTGAGTCCTCAGCAAAATAAAGAGGATATGGCAAGAGAATCGGTTGATCCTGTTTTGGCAACCTTTGATCACGACATCCTATCTCAACATCCTTGGAGCCTGACGGCTTTCCCCCGCAAATGTAGCATAGAAATCGCTCTTTATTCAGATTGGAGCCATAGCTTGCATACCAAACATCATTCACTTTATCATTCTCCCTTCAACCTTTTGACCCCCTATAAGGTGCAAAAATAATTTGGGAACACAGGCGATTCAAGAATTTTTTTTAACTCACTAGCTGGCACCGGCCTGCTAAACAAATAACCTTGCCCATAATCACAGTTCAACGCTTCGAGAAATCGCATCTGCTCCACTGTCTCAATTCCTTCAGCAACAACCTTTAGCTTTAGGCTATGAGCCATGCTAATAATGGCTCTAGTAATCGATTCGCTATCAGCGTTACTGGTAATGTCAGTGATAAACAGTTGATCAATCTTTAAACTGCTTATGGGAAATCGCCTCAAGTAAATGAGTGAAGAATAACCTTTTCCAAAGTCATCAATCGACACATCCACTCCTATAGATTTCAAATGGTTAAGCTGAGATAAAACGTTGTCAACATGAAACATACTGATGCTTTCGGTAATCTCCAATTTTAAATAGCTAGCATCCAAACCTGTTTCCTGTAGAATATCCTCTATAACTTGAACGAGGTTTTTTTGTTGAAACTGCCTGACTGATATATTGACTGATACCTTGACCACAGGATATCCGGCATCTTGAAGAGCTTTATTTTCAGCACAAGCTTTTCGTAATACCCATTCACCAATAGGAATAATCAGTCCTGTTTCTTCTGCTAAAGGAATAAATTCACCGGGTGAAACAGTGCCAAGTGTGGGATGCTGCCAACGGATTAAGGCCTCCATACCCATCATTTGTTTATTAACCATATCAACCTGAGGCTGATAAACAAGCTTAAATTCCTCTTTTTCAATTGCTTTACGCAGATGGACTTCCAATAAAAAATTATCCAAAACGGCTTCATTCATCATCGGGTTATAAAATTGATAATTGTTCCTTCCCAATTCTTTAGCTCTGTACATGGCTGTATCGGCATTCTTGATTAAGAAATCTGCATCTTCCCCATCTGAAGGGTATAAGCTGATCCCCATGCTGAGTGTTAAATAAACCTCATGACCATTAACTGTAAAAGGCTCTCGAAACAATTGCGACACCGTTTGAGCGACATGAATGACCTCTTCTTGTCCATCAATTTCCGGAAGGAGCAAGCAGAACGCGTCTCCCCCCATTCGCGCAAGCGTGGTCGTTCCTGAAATGACTGACTGAAGACGATTAACCGCATCCTGTAATATTAGATCACCAAAGGAATGTCCCATGCTATCATTAATATTTTTAAAACGATCAAGATCACAATAAAACAAAGCGACCTTCTTGTCTGAGGCTTTTGCATTCTTCAAGGCCATCTCAAGGCACTTATGAATATAATATCGATTAGGGAGACAGGTAAGGGCATCATGGTATGCCAAATAGGAAACGGCAGCTTCTGCTCGTTTTCGAGAAAGCTCCGCAGCGGCCCGTGCTGAAAATATTTTTAATACGGACTCCGCCAAATGCAGATCCATAATCTCTTTTTTACTCATGATCGCCAACAACCCAATTTTCCTGCCGTCTGAATCACTCAATGGAACCCCTACATAACTCTCTATTTGCCAATCTCTTAATTGGGTATCCAAAGGAAAATGATCTGCTACCCCATTTGGAAAACAACAGATTACCGAATTTAGAGTAATTTCACATGGAGAATTCAGGAGATCGTAGGAGAAATTCTCTGCAAGCTGGCCATTGATCGAAACGGCAATCGTTTTCATATGACCGCTCTCCGAATATTCACAAATAAAAGCGTATTCTACATCCAACGACTTAGAGATCTTCAACACAAGAGAGTGAAAAAAAGCTTCGCCAATTTCTTCGGATACCCCATTTGTTATATCATTGAAAATTTTCTTGACTCTCTTTTTTTCGGAAATATCCTTCGTGATTCCATAAATCCCCACTACTTCCCCATTTACCACCATAGGAACCCCGAGCGCACTCAAATAAACACGATGCCCATTCTTATGAATGATAGAGATTTCGAAAGTCGTAGGGTTTCCGTCTAGCACATCATAAAACTGCTTCATCACCAATTCCTGATCTTCCGATGGTATGAGGCGGGTGAAGGATGTTAAATATAACTCCTCGCGGGAATACCCACACATCCTTTCTGCAGCTGGATTCATACTTAGAAAATGTCCGCTTAAATCCAACGAAAAAATCCCGGAAAGATTATTTTCAAATAGGGAACGATAGCGTTCTTCACTATTACTTAAAGATTTAGCCATTCGGTTTCGTTCCGTTAAATCACGCATGACCAGTTGGATAGCGGGCTTTCCTTCATAGATGAACGCTGATGAGGATATTTCCGCATCGAAAACGCTTCCATCCAGTCGAAGTAGACGCTCCTCACAAGAAAAAGTTTTTCCTATATTATCTATACTCAATTCAGTTTGGCAAAGAATCCTTTCCCAGTCATCGGGATGAACTACCTTTCGAATGGGCATTCCAATTAAATCTCTACCGTGCTCCGCCCCTAATAGCTTGGCACCTACTTGATTAATATAGAGAAATTTTCCATTTCTATGTACGACAATCGCTTCAGGTAAGAGCTCAATTAAACATCTATATCGTTCTTCACTATGACTCAATTGTTTATCTGCCTTGTTTTCCGCTCTGCTTCGCTCGGTTATAATTCCCTGACGAACATTTATTAGTGTATAATGATCGCTTTTTAACCTATCCCGGCTCAACTTCTTTTCCCCTTCCCTGTCCAGAATCTACGTTTGCTAATTATGGGCATTTTAACGAAGTTATGCTCTAAAACCTTCTATTTATTTAATCCTACTTGAGTCCTAATCATTTGTCTATTCCCTTTAAACCAATTTTTTCATAAGAAAGCTACTGGCATCGCCTAATGCGTATACTACTTTCTGATAAGTATAAGAAAGCTACTGGCATTGCCTTATGCGAATAATACTTTCCGATAAGTATAAAGAAAGGATCCCCTAAGGCATGAGGGATCCTTTCTTTATTTTCTGGGATGAATGCTTTTATAATCAATTGATTTGCTGCTATAAGATATTCCCGCCAGCCACACGGTCTCCTGAATTACCAGCAGGGTTGGTTACTTGATCATCTTCATCTTTGTGAATCATGATGGATTTACCCAGTAAGGTGTTAGGATGATCTTTCTTTAGGTTAGCCCCCTCCAAATATTCCGTTTGGAAGGCTGTTCCATCTTCCTTTACCCTAAGATTATGCATATCTCCCAGATGGGCACCTTTTGGATTTTTCAGCCCATGTTCCTTACCTGTCGGGTTAAAATGGGCACCAGCAGATTCAAAATCAGTTCCTTGAAATGTTTTTTCATGAATATGGAATCCATGATTTCCTTGCCTCAGTTGTGTAACTTCAAGTTGCAGACGTACACCACCTTTTTCTTCCTTAAGTAAAGCTACTCCAATTTTCTTTCCTTCCCCATTGATGATTTCCACAGATTTCATTCCTGATGCTTCAGAAACGGCTACAGCCTCATGGTCGGATGCTCCTAACCCTTGTGGTTGTGGTTCAACTTGAGCGGAACTGCATCCTAGTAAGGTAAAGAAAAGAAGAAGAAGCATAGATGGTATAAATAGTTTCCACTTCATCAATCTCATACTCCTTTTTCATTTTTTATTTTCTAGTACTTATCAGAAAGTAGTATACGCATTAGGCGATGCCAGTAGCTTTTCTTAGAATACAGTTTAACCAGTTATATTCAATAAAAACCTCGATTTCATAGATCTTCGTCTATTTTCTATATGTACCGGTACAGTTATCCAATCCAAATCACCCAATGCTTCATAGTGTAATAGTAGTCGCTAAACCTAGTGAATTAAACTAATTGGAAGAGGAGTGTCCACTTATGAAGCAAAAGGAAACGCTACGTAATTGGCTAAAAACGAATGAACAATATTTTCATTCTAATCCGCAAGCATTAAAAAATATGCTAGATGATCCTACCTTCTTAGCTCGATTCAATCAAAAAATAGCGTCAAAGAAAAATCGACTGGAGAGAAGACTTACGCGCTTAGAACAAAAAAATAACAAATCCCTCATAGGCACCAAGAAAAAATCCGGACTGAGCTCCCTGCTCAGACTGCCTTCCATCTCATCCATGTCTCAAAAATTAAACCAGGCCAACGAATTGATTGATACGATTCGCAATCTTTCGAATACGATTCGATAAAACCTTCCCCACCGGGAAGGTTTTTTTGCTGGACTTATGGAATACACCACTTCAATCGGTGTACAATGTAATATAAACATATCGTGAGGTGAGGATGAATGAAGGTAGTCAGTGCCTGTCTAATGGGCTGTCAATGCCGTTATGATAAGAACTCAAATTTACATTCTCATGTAGAACAGCTTGTCCGGGATGGACAGGCGATTCCTGTGTGTCCTGAACAGCTAGGCGGACTATCGACCCCACGAAATCCAGCAGAAATTGTGGGAGGGAATGGCTTTGATGTACTCGATGGAAAAGCGAGGGTTATAGATAATCAAGGGAATGATGTAACCGATCAATTTTTAGATGGTGCCTGGCAAGCTCTACGAGTAGCCCAAACAGCCAGGGCCACGGAAGCCATCCTTAAAGAAAGAAGTCCTTCCTGTGGAAGCCATATGATATATGATGGAACCTATACCAAGACAAAGGTGGATGGAGTCGGTGTTACTGCAGCCCTTTTCATTCGTCATGGGATCCACGTCACTTCCGAAGAACAACTCTAGAATACATCCGAGATATCCTATCGAGTAAAAACAGAATCATCCCATGAACAATTTATTCAACGTTTGACTCATTTTATGGTATTTTAATACTATTAACTTTTTCTTAGAAGGGAAGATTCATTTTGGTTTATCAGATTATTCGTGCATTAGTTAAATTCTTTCTCCATATCCGATTTCGAGTTCAAGTTACCGGAATGGAAAATATTCCTGAGGGTGCCTGTATTTTGGCCATGAACCATACAAGCAACTTTGATCCGCTTCTAGTGGGAACTCACACTCCGCGAAAAATGTACATCATGGCTAAAGAAGAACTCTTTAGAAATAAGTATTTCGCTTGGATTATTACTGAAATGGGTGCCTTCCCGATCAAGAGAGGTCAAGCTGATCTCAAATCGTTAAAATACTCCCTTAATTTATTGAAAAATGGACAAATCTTTTCTATTTTTATTGAGGGGACCCGGTCGAAAACAGGGGAGATGCAAGAAGCAAAAAAAGGGATTGGATTTATTGCAGGAAAGAGTAAAGCCCCAGTCGTCCCTACCTATATCTACGGAGCAAAAAACGGCTGGTTTAAACCAGCAGGTATTATCTTTGGTAAACCTCTCGATCTTACAGCTGAAATGGATCACGAAGAAATGGCAGCTAAAATTGCAGAGGGAATCAAAGCATTGACTCCCCCTACCACATAGCTTAAGAGCTATGTGGTTTCTTTTTTCAAATACGTTGCAAGATTTAACTATTGATGTTATTAGCTGGTGAATAAAGGAGTATTTATGGAGTATAGACAAGCGGTTTTGATTTTGGTATTGTAGAAATTATGAGTTTTCTCTTTTTTCTTACAGGCAAGGACATTCGATAATCCACTGCCTTTCTTTCTTGATCACATGTTGGCTCCTCCATTCTCCTTGTTTCACTCACCTCACAGCACATGTCATAGATTTCATCAAAATGAACAAATGACATCTTGAACCCTCCTATCCAATGGAAATGACGAACAATTTCGAAATGTTTTTCCTTATAGCATCATCTTACAAAAATGGCTTTAGGTTGTAAATTAGTGATTTTACGCAATAAGTGTAATCAACCAATACCTGATTTCAAATAAAAAACTTGTCCGCGTTTAAAAAAGTGAGTATACCAGAGCAATTTAAAGAGATATAATTATTTTGTGGCTTTTTCCCTGGATTAAAGCGCTCTCATTTCAAATATAATCGATTTTCAAAGCTTTTCGCACATGAATTCAGGCAAGAATTTAGGTATAATAAGATTATCTAAATTGGACAATAGGAGCGAATACTATGGCTCAACGAGTAGCCACTGTTTATAAGCAAATCAAGTTGGAACTCAGTCCGTACCAGTTAAAAGCGTTTCTAAATTTATTTGAATCCCATCATACTTCCACACAAGTCCGTGTATACGAAAATGGAGACACAGAAATGATCCTCTTTGATCATGGCAATGAAATTCCTCTTGTATTTCATCCTTTAGGACTTCAATTCATCTTAGAAGGATCTTTCGTCGTGAAAGACTTGCAATTAGCCAACACCATGCGCAAGGCTGTACAGGAATGGAAAGGTCATGCTCTCGTACATCGCCTCTACTCTAAACACATCATGGAATATGAATATTTATTTGGGAACGTGACTAAGATTCAGGAAATTCGCGAGGATGAAACTCGCCTGATCTATGAATATAAAGATACGATAGGTATATTGACACGACTCTTCGCCGAGCGAGGAGTGGAAGACCAAATTGCTTGGGTAAAATTACAGATCGATATGCTGCTTGATCTTCGAGTTAAAACCGATCGCTCTGAAGCAATTGATCTTCAATTAAAAGCACTAGTCAACGAGCTGTTCATCCTAGAAGCATAATAAAACTACATATGCCATTGGCATATGTGTATAATACACATCTAAAGGCCCTCTCCAATTGTAGAGGGCCTTATATAATTTGTCATAAAACGTCCATGAAGCTCTTCTCTATTCTGTTTAACATTGTAATATAATGGTATTAGAAAGAAGGCATCTCCCAAACGTTTTCAATTACATTTTTCATTCTCCATGCTTTCTTTCACATTTCAAACGGAAAGGAAAGGTGTATGTCATGTCATTCGCCAACTTTGATGAGATCCGTTGGATATGCTGTGAATTTGATGAGGATCCAGCTGTTAGAATTCATCCCTTAGAACACCTTGAGTTATTTCCGGAAGGCCATATGTTGGAAGAAAGAATGAAGCTTTACAATCCATTTCCTCCAAGGGAGAACAATCTTCCTCTCCCTCGATTAATTCCCGATCAAGAGGAAGAAGCTGTTTATATGATCCGTTATGGCCAGCTTGTTTAAACAATAAAAGGTTCTTTCCCTGTTGGGATAGACCTTTATTTTTTTTGCGTAAAATCAATACTTCTTTTTCTGATTTGCAATGTTTCGTCAATATGTGACATTTTTCACTTCTTCCTTTATATTTTTCGACTATAGTAAAACTAGAAAATATTTTTAAGAAATTATCCAATACTGATTTGCATAAAAATTCTATCTATTAAAAGGGGCAAATACTATGCTATATTTATCTCAACAAGTATGCAGAGGTTGTGGACTTAAGTTAACAGAATACGAAATCACGGAGAAAGACTCTCATTGTATGGAGTGCTTTAATGAAAAAAATGAAACCGCCTCTCCTTCCACTCAGAGCGGAAATATGAATGCGGTCTTTGAAAAAAGAAAAAAAACAAGAAGATATGCCTGGTATTATCATCATATTTCCCGTTCTGCAAAATAGCTATTGCAATGGATATCGATAAATGGCTTCATATTTAGGGAGACGATCTATACAAGTCTGGTATAACAAGACCTCCTTTACTTGCCATTTCCAGTTACATTTCGTTTTATTTATTTCACTTGCTAAACGCGCAAGAGAAAATGGATCTTCCCTATCCCATTTCCTTGCTACAGTAATATGAGGACGATAGGGTCGCCTCTCGAGTTCAAAGCCCGCTTGTTTACAAATCGTGCCTATCTCGTATTGGAAAGAAAATAGAGACGACTCTTCCCTCACACCTACCCATAAGATCCGTGGAGCCTGCGCTTCACCAAATGATCCGAAATGGGTTATTTCTAATTCAAAAGACTTCCAATTGCCCACTAAATGAGGAAGAACATGATTCAGCTTCAACAGTTGCTCCTTCGAAGCGTAACCCAAGAAATGCAGGGTGATATGGTAATCCTCAGGTTCAACCCAAGTTTTAAAGGCTAAATCCGCGTTTTCCTTCTTCACGATTCTTACCACTTGTATCGCCATTTCTTTCGGAATAGGCAAAGCCAAAAAGAAATGATGAGTCTGTCTATTCATGTTGAACACCTCCTTGATTAATTTCCCCTTCATAGCTCGTTAAAACTATTCATGATAAAAAAACCGGGCAAAAAGCATGCCAGGTCCTTTTTATATGCGTATATCCGTGATTTTGTATCCGATCCCAAGGATTTCAATGCAATCTGCTGGTGGTACTGTGGGTTCCTCGTCATTTATGGCTTAGAGTTTCGAACCACTCTTCGTGTCAGGAAGGAAGAAACTGAATTTTTTTAAAACACTTAGAATTCAGCCCGTTTTTGTCGTTGGCTTCTATTGGTTTTAAATCCTAGCCGTTCCCCTTGAGGTATCCGATAACAGGAAGTTCCGTTTTTTTCATGGAATGGTTTGAAAAAAAACTTTCCATTTCCATCGCCGGTAAAGGTCGACTCCAATAATACCCTTGAATTTCATCACAATCCTTCTCTTTCAGGAAGTTCATTTGTTCTAATTTCTCTACACCTTCTGCAATTGCTTTTAAATGCAGATTTTTTGCCATTCCAATAATGGTGGAAACAATGGCAGCATCCTTCGAACCATTGGGGAGATCGCGAATAAAGGATTGATCGATTTTCAATTTATCTATCGGGAATCGTTTTAAATTATTTAAGGAACTATAACCCGTTCCAAAATCGTCCATACTAATCCCAACTCCTAACTCCTTCAGCTCTTGTAGTGTTTGAATGGTACGTTCTACGTCCATTGTCATACTTTCGGTAATTTCTAATTCTAGATAACGAGGTTCAAGACCTGTCTCAACTAAAATCCGAGCTATCTGATCAATCAAATCAGACTTTAAAAATTGGCGAATAGAGAGATTAACGGATACAACAATCGGCTCATACCCTTGATCCTGCCAAGCTTTATTTTGTAGACATGCCGTTTTTAAAACCCATTCACCGATGGGAATAATAAGCCCCGTTTCTTCTGCTACAGGAATAAATGTGGCAGGGGATACAAATCCCCACTCCGGATGATTCCATCGGATTAAAGATTCCATGCCGACCATCTTTCCCGTCCTCAGATCCATTTGCGGCTGATAATAGACCATCAGTTCTTCTCTCTCAAGCGCTCTGTAAAGATTCGTCTCCGTTATCAGCCTCTCATGAGCACGCTTAAACATGCTTTTGGAGTAAAGCTGTATATTATTACTCCCTTCTTTCTTTGCATGGTACATCGCAACATCTGCATATTTCATCAGAATCTCCACATGATCTCCATGGTCTGGATAAATGGAGATCCCAATACTGGAAGTGATATACATTTCGTGTCCGTAAATGATGACGGGTTCTTGAAAAATATCCTGGATAGTTTGAGCCATTAGCGTTGCTTCTTCCTCTTTAGCCAATCGGGGTAACATAACCATAAATTCATCTCCCCCCATACGCGCAACGATGCCCAGTTCTCCAACTGCCTTCTTTAGACGTTGGGCAATAATTTGAAGCAAGCGATCTCCCGTGTCATGACCTAAGGAATCATTAATATTTTTGAATCGATCCATATCAAAGAATAGAACAGCTAAGCTGTGGCCGTGCTGTCTCGCTGTTTCAATGCTGGCTGCCAACCTTTTCTTAAATTTCCTCCTGTTGGGCAGTTCGGTAAGATCATCATGGTAAGCCATATGCTGTATGACCTCCTGTGCTCGTTTCCGATCGGTAATATCTTTTCGTATGGAGACATGCTGATACGGAACACCCTCTTCATCAAGGAATGGAACAATGGTTGTTTCCACCCAGTAATGACTTCCATCTTTTGCTTGATTTTTGACCTCTGCCTGGAAAACCTTGCCTTGGTTTAAATGATCCCACATCTCGGCAAAAAATGAAGTTGGATGATGACTGGATTTAATAATACGGTGGTTTTGCCCAATTAGCTCATCCCTGGTGTACTGAGAAATCTTACAGAATTTATCATTAGCATAAGTAATCAAGCCTGTACGATCCGTTATGGAAACAATGGCGGACTCGTCTAAAGCAAACTTCATATCTTCTAGCTGCTTTAACGTCTGCCTTAAGTATCTTTCAGCTTGCTTCCTCTGAGAAATATCCATCAGAATCGCTAATACCCCGTTTACATTTCCTACATGATCGTGCAAGGTTGCAGTCGATAAACTGACATCGATGAGGGTACCATCTTTTCTAAGGCGTTTCACCTCTTTATCAGCCACTTTTTGATAATACCAAATAACCGAGCTTAGCCATTCTTTATCCGATTCGGGGATAATCGGATACGGTTGATTGATGACTTCGTCTTCTCTCCATCCAAAAATCTTTTCTGCGGCAGGGTTCCAAAGTTGAACCCGTTCCTCCTGATCTAGAACAATAATGGCTAAGGGAGAGGCTTCATACATCGCACTTAGCATTTCATGTGTTATCTTATATTGATGTTCACTCTCGATTAACTTTTCCTCTGTTATACTGATCGCACTTCCTATCACCCATTTATAAAGAAATGGACCGCTAAGTAAAGCTAATAAAAATGGGTCTAGCATAATTTTCCAGGATTTATCGATATCAAGTAAACGAAAGGTTATCATGAGGATAAAATCAACGAAGGCAAATATCATGAGTATCTGCAAGAACACTTTAAATTTACTCACACTCTTTGGTTCTTTATTCCAATCTTTCATAATGATCCCCTTAGAAACAATCAAATGAACAGCTATAAAACTAATATGGAAATTATAACACAATCTAAAAGAGCTGCCATATTATTCACTTATTTGTAAGAAAGCTACTGGCGTAGCTGTATGCGTATAACACTAGACTGATAAGTGTAAGAAAGCTACTGGCATCGCCTTATGTTTTCATAGAGAGGTGGTTCTTGCAGGATACAAATTCACATCTCAACATGATAAGATATAAGGATCTAATAAGAACATAAAAAATAATAGATACAAGATACATAGATTTTGTGAGGAGAAGGGGGAGCATTTATGATATGGAAGCCGTACGACCCCGTTTCCATTCCTTTTGAAATGAACGAATGGTTGCAGGATCATAAAATTCCACTTTTATTCGGGCAGGTCCTCTATAACCGTGGAGTTATGAGCACGAGTCAATTGGATCACTTCTTTCACGGCAACTTGGAACACACTACGCCCAGTACAGCATTTGGTCCGCCTATATACCGTGGGGTTGAACGACTTAGACAAGCATTCATGAATAAAGAAAAGATCGTCATCGTAGGCGACTATGATGCAGACGGAACGACGGCCGCGACTGTGATCATGACGGTGTTACAAGCCCTTCAGAAACATTATGGTTTTGAAGTGGAATATTTGATTCCAGACCGTTTTACCGAGGGATATGGTCTTAACGACCATAACCTTCCTCGATTGCTGGAAAAAAAACCACAGTTGGTGATTACAGTCGATTGCGGTGTATCTAGCGATTCACAAATCAGAGAATTAAAAGAACGTGGCATCGATACGATTGTAACCGATCACCATGAACCCAAACAGTCCTTTCCTAAGCACGCTTATACTGTCATCCATCCGATGGTAACGGATTATCCCGACCACGGCATTTGTGGTTGTACTGTAGCCTATCAGTTCATGAAGGCATTGTGGGAATGCCAAGGGAAAAAGCCGCCAACTTGGGTGAGCGAGGATTTATTAGATCTTGTTGCAGTGGGTACCGTTTGTGACATCATGCCTTTACGTGGAGATAATCGCATCTTCGTACGTCTGGGATTAGAAAAAATATGGAGTGGGAAGCGTTTAGCCTTTCGGCTCATGAAAGAAAAACTAGGCTGGAAGCAGGTCAATACGAAAACTCTCGGCTACTCGATAGGACCACGAATTAATGCGGCAGGTCGGATGAAGGACGCTGATCCGGTTGTGAATCTGTTTTTATCCCAAGACCAAGCTTATTGTGAAGCAATCTTAATAGAATTAGAGAACCGAAACACAGAACGTAAAGCAGCACAAGAACATGTCGTACAAATGGGACTTAAGCAAGCCGAGTATTCTCCCTACCAATTCGTGTTAGCCATTATGGATGACAGCTTTCATGAAGGAGTGGTCGGAATTGCCGCTTCCAAAATTGTGGAAAGATACTATCGACCAACCTTCTGTCTTTCTAGACATAACGGAGTGATCAAGGGCTCCGCACGTTCCATTGATGGTGTTCACTTATTCCAACTGATGGAAAAATATCAGCACTTGCTTGGAAATAAGTGGGGAGGGCATGCTGCTGCTGCTGGACTAACCTTTGAGGATGAAAATCTTGTAGAACCATTCTTCCAGGCCATCGACAAAGAATTAGCCACTTATCCGCTTGAAACCTGGATCAAAACGAACCGGTGGGATGCACGCCTATCCGCTGCAGAGATGCCCGATATGGATCGCTTTTTTGATGTTCTTGCAAAAATGGAGCCCTTCGGACAGGGGTTCCCTCCTGTTACTTGGGCCGTTGAAGGAACCCTTCTTCCCGGACGGGAGCTCAAAGAAGATCAAAAAATAGGAAAGCTTCAGCTAGGCCATCTCCAGGTTCATTTTGCTATGTGGTCTGGGGCTAGTCGTGCAAACTTTCACACACTTCAAACCTACTATGGCACCTTTGAATATAGCGACTATTGGAAAGGAATGCAGATTGTCCCTATTTGGGCTGAGTAATTAACACCCATAAAAATCGTCTTGGCATCGTATATATTAAGAAGGGAATAAATAAGGAGGGGCTTTCGGGTGGAACCAATCCAACGGCGATACCATTTTGAAAAACAGGTCTTGTCCACAGCAAATGGTATTCTTCATGAAGGAAAAGATCTGTCCTTACAGCGCCAAGTATTTCTCTATCAGATTCGGGTAAATAGTCAAACAACCAAGGACGAAACGAAACGCCTGCTAGGAAGCGTCTCTCATTTTGCCAACCCCACCTTTTTCCATATGCTGGATTTGGGTGAACATCAGGATGGGGTCTATATTGTGTTAGAATATCGCAGTGGTATACCCCTCTTGCATCAACTGAATTTACAACCCTTGCCTCTGACCTTTCCAGAAGTTTTAAACATGGTCATGGACTTAGGAGAAGCTCTACAGGATGCATTAGCAGAAAGAGTACGTGGATTTTCCGTTACGGCGGAAAATCTCTGGCTGGATCAAAATCAATTAATGGTTGTCAATTATTGGGCAGAAGGGGAAAGGCACCAACGGGGAGTGCTTGGATTGATTCACTTACTTTATCAGCTCCTTCTCCAAACTCCTGATCTCCCTGCAGATGCTGATTTTTTAGAAAAAGAACTTTCATTATCCATAGAACCGTATTTTCCTGAAAAAACAAAAGCCTTCTCCAATCTAATAAGACGGGTACTAAAGGGACATGAATCTCTTTCTTCATTCTTACTAGAACTCCAAGCTTTGAAACAAGATGAAACCATGATCCAAAACAGAGGGACTGTACCGATCACTCCAATACCAGAGGTGGAAATCCCGGCAAAGGAATCCAGACTTCGTCCTTTAACAAAAGGGTTGGCCATAACCAGCGGATTGCTTCTCCTTTTCATTTTGGGATATATGTCCTATGCACACATAAGATCAGCTCCATCATCACCTGTTTCGGTACCGTCAGACACACAAAAACCCGTCAATGTTAATGACACTCTGGCATCACCCCCGCCGATAGAAATAGAAGCCACTCCATTGCCTTCTTCTGAGGAGATCATGCAAGTCCCTGATCTTCGTGGATTATCAAAGGAAGAAGCAGAAAAATTGATTCTTTCCTACGGGCTTCATTATAAATATTATGTCGAGTACAATGATCAACAGGAAGGCTTTGTATTCAAGCAGCAACCTGAATCAGGAACAGAAGTGACAAGAGGCGGCTATCTTAGCTTCTGGATCAGTAAAGGTTCGGTTCCTCAATAACATAAAAAGAAAGGACTCCTATTTGAAGTCCTTTCTTTTTATATAGTTAAACGCATAAGCAAATAAGAATTCAGTCCAATATAATATATTGTTTCTTCCGCCAACTCAGTTCTAAAAGGAGTGATTATTTTGGACAGAAAAGATTCTAAGAATTTACTCAAAAAACTTAACGAAAAAAGCAATACAAAATGGGATATGAATAAGATTAAATCCCTGGCAAAAGGGTTTTCCAAGAACGACATGAAAAGTGAGGACAAGATGGAAGATCTCATTAGGAAAGTAGGAAAATCACTAGGGATCAAGCTTTCTTCGGATAAAATTCAAAAAATACAAGAAAAAGTTCAAAGAAAATTTAATAAGTGACAACGATATAGCGGGCTGTCCTAAAAGGGACACCCCGCTATATATTAAGGTTCTGTTAGTTTTCCCTTGGATAGAAGCATAATTGCGTCGATATCATCTATATGAATCTGGATATCCTTCATAGTCCCTTGGAGAATCATCCTAAAGATCACGATATCTCCTTTTACAGCTATCAACTCTCCCGATATCACTCTATTATTCACTTCTATTTTTATTTTTTTTTGAAGCAATGATCCTAGCGACTCTGCACTAATGTCATCCACTGTAGGCCCCCCTCCCTTTTATATCAATATATGTTCTCTTAAGAGAGAAAGGATAGACAAGTGTTCTGATGAAATTGTGCATTTCAGAGGTCTTTCCTTCTTTAATCATTCATATTCTTATGATTAGAGAGACTTGGGCAAAGGAGGAGATCTTTATTCCTGCAAAACCGCCACGCTTGCAGCAAGGAGATACGATCGGGATCGTAACTTTAGGAAGCCCATTGGATGCAAATACGATCAATACTCGAATCGAATTCCTTAAATCTATGGGCTTTAAAGTGATTTTAGGAAAATATGTATATGCTTCTAATGGTTACTTAGCAGGCACCGATCGGCAACGAGCAGAAGATCTGATGAGTATGTTTCGTAACAAGGAAGTTAAAATGATTCTCCCCACAAGGGGCGGAGTCGGTGTGACTGGAATATTCCCTTATCTCAGTGTCAGCGCCATTCGGCAGAATCCAAAAATTATTACCGGATATAGCGATATCACAGTACTTCTGAATATGTTGTATCAATATGCCAATCTGATCACTTTTCAAAGCTTGATGCTTATCGATTTCAGACCGACTACTCCGGCTTATAATTTTGACCAGTTTTTTGCAGCCACTTCCGTCGTAAGCCCACGTCGGCAAATTGTAAATCCTCCGGGAATGCCTTTAGTTAGCCGTGTACGGGGAAATGTGTCCGGACCTATTGTGGGAGGAAATTTGACTTCTTTTGTTTCCAGCCTTGGCACCCCTTATGAAATTGATACGAAAGGTAAAATCCTGTTACTGGAAGAAACCCATGAACCGGTAAATACGGTCTATCGTTATATGAATCACTTAAAGCAGGCCGGAAAGTTTCAGGATTGTATCGGGATTGTGATGGGAACGTGTACCCAATGTTTGATTGGGTACGGTAAAACCTATGCAGACTTGATCAATGAATTTGTGGTCCCGTTAGGCAAACCCTTGATGACAAATTTGCAAACCGCACATGACTATTACAAAGCCGCCATTCCCATAGGAGCCAGGGTAAATTTAAATACGATAAACAATACGCTAACCATCTTGGAATCTACAGTGCGTTAATTTTGATTGATGCCAAAAATTGTGTTTGCACTTCACCCTTTCTTTTATTACAATATAATACGTTTAAACAATACGTTTTCTTTATAAGTAGAAAGGGGTACCACCATGCGTTGCGAGGTTTGTAAAGGAAGCACTCATCAGGTAACAGGAATCTGTACGCACTGCGGATCCTTATCCCAGTCCCCCGTACAAGTGATAAAAGAGACCGTTCATAATCATTTGATTAACATCCTGCTTGGATCATTTGGTTTTATCATTTTGGGTATTATCCTATTTAGTGCAGCTGCAGAACTGTAATCGGCTAAAGCAACGCCAGGTTTTTCACCTGTGGTAGGCTTTAGCCTTTTTCTGTGAAAATCACTTTGTTAGAAGTATAAACTTTGGGTTAGCACAAACCTAAAAACGTTTGAGTGCGTAGATATGTTTATTAAAAAAAGCAATAGGATGCCCGGGACGTTGCTAAACT